>NZ_JBIVXL010000005.1:0-337159 GCF_044769225.1 Paenarthrobacter sp. NPDC090522 | reverse complement strand
CAGAGCAAACCCGCCAGAAGTGTCTACGAGGTCCTGAGACACACTGTCCACGAAGTCATGAGACACAAGTGTCCATTAAGTCATGAGACTCCACACGCGTTTTCAGCGGTCAAAACGCGCACAAATGCGACCCAGTTGGGTTTACACGGATGCGGTGCTGCGGTCGCGGAGGGCCAGGTAGATCTTGTCCCGGGCGATCGGCAGATGGCCGAAGCGGACTCCGGTGGCGTTCCGGATGGCGTTGGCCAGCGCTGGAGCCACGGGGTTGAACGGGCTTTCGCTCATGGACTTGGCGCCGAGCGGGCCGGTGGAGTCGTTGGTGGTGGCGAAGTACACCTCGCTCCGGGGCACGTCCGCGAAGGACGGAATGTGGTACTGGCGCAGGATGTCCGTGGTGACCAGGCCGTGGTCATCCACTTTCACTTCCTCATACAACGTGGCGCCCAGGGCTTGGGCGATGCCGCCCTCGATCTGCCCCCGGCATTGGCGCGGGTTGACCACCACTCCGGCGTCGGCCGCCTGGACGCTCTGCAGGATCCGCAACTCCCCCGTTCCCGTGTTCACGGCGACGCGGAACCCATGGACGTTGAAGGCCACCGAGCGCGGCGTCCCACCCCAGTTGCCGTCGGCGGCAAGCCGGACGCCCTGGAGAGTGCCGGCGTCGTAAATCTCCTTCAGCGGCACCGAACGGTCGCCGCATTCCACGGCCCCCTCAACCAAACGGCAGTCCGCCAACGGAACACCGGTCAACGAGGCCGCCACGGTCTGGATGCGGGTAGCGAGTTCCAATGCCGCGGCAAGCGTTGCCTTTCCAGCCACCACCGTTCCGGCCGAGCCGAACGCGCCGGTGTCGTGCTCAACGAGGTCGGTATCCGACTGCCGGACCTGAATCTTGTAAGCAGAAGAAGCCAGCGCCGTGGCCGCCAATTGCGCATGGACCGTGGTGGTGCCGTTCCCGAATTCCGCCGTTCCGACGTCGACGGCGAACCTTCCGTCCGCTTCCAGGCTCACCCGGGTGTGGGCGAAGTGGCCTCGCGGCGGAACGGTATCGATCATGGACAGTGCCGCGCCCTCACCGGTGACCCACTCCGGTCCGAGGTCGTCGAGGCCCGCGGCACGGTAGCGTTCCTTGCCCCGGTCCAACGCGTCGCGTACCAAGGCCACGCACTGGTCCAGCCCGTAGCTTCCGTAGTGCACGTCCTCTTCCGGCTCCGGCGTGGTGGAGAGCATGTGGTCGCCCGAGCGGACCATGTTCTTGAGCCTGAACTCCAAGGGGTCCATGCCGATCCCCACGGCGAGCTCGTCGATGGCGGATTCGATGGCGAAGATCATCTGGCTCAGGCCGTATCCACGGAAAGCTCCCGCCGGGACCGTGTTGGTATACACGGACTGGGCATCCACCTTCTTGTTGGCGCACTTGTACACAGCCAAGGACTCGCCGCAGCCGTGGAACATGACGCCCGGCGCGTGGTTGCCGTAGGCGCCGGTGTTCGTCACCACATCCAGTTGCAGCGCGGTGAGGTAGCCGTCCCGGTTGGCACCCGCCTTGAGTTTGATGGTGAACGGGTGGCGCGTGGTGGTGGCAGTGAACTGCTCCGTACGGGTGAACTCCACCTGCACGGGTCGCTTCAAAACCAGGGCCGCCAACGCCACGAGGTCTTCCGTCAGCACTTCCTGCTTGCCACCGAAACCACCGCCTACGCGGCCTGCGACCACGCGCACGTTTTCGGGCTGGAGCTTGAAGAGCCGGACCAGGGTGCGCTTCACCAGGAACGGAACCTGGCTGGAGGAACGGACCATGAGCCGGCCCTCCTCGTCCAGCCAAGCAATGGATGCGTGGGTTTCCATCGCCACGTGCTGCACGCGCTGGGTCTGGTACGTGTGCTCATGGATGAAGTCTGCGGCTGCGAACCCTTCCTCCACACTGCCGAGTTCCGCGTGGACCTCGGCCACCACATTGTCCAGGGGCCGGGCGATCCGGGACTGGACGCCGTCCTTCTCCCCGTGGATCGCGGGAGCGCCTGGCAGGATGGCTTCCTGCGGGGTGAAGACCGGCTCCAGGAGTTCATACTCGACTTCCAGGGCACGGGCACCGGCCTCGGCAGCCCCCACCGATTCGGCCACGACGGCGGCGACGCGCTGTCCGATAAAGCGGACCACGGTGTCCAGCACCCGGGTATCGTCCGGATCGTCCGTGTAAATCTCATGTTGTGCGGTCGAGAACAGCTGTTGCGGCGCGTCCTCGTGCGTGAAGACGGCAACTACGCCGGGCACAGCCAGTGCGGGTGCCATGTTGATGGACAGGATCCGGGCGTGGGCATGCGGGGAACGCAGCAGCTTGAGGTGCAGCAGGCCCGGAAGTTGCTCGGCAGGGACATCCAGGGTGTACCGGGCGGTGCCTGTCACCACGGCCTGGCTGGCGGGTGCGGGGACGTTGTCGCCGAGCTGGCCTGCTTTCGGTTCGACGGCGGCAGGTGCCGGTGCCCCGGAAACGTCCGTTCCGGCGTCGTGCTTATGAGCGTCGTTTGAATGCCCGCACACGGCGTCCGCGATGGAGCGGTAACCGGTGCAGCGGCACAGGTTTCCCTTGAGGTTCCGCGGCAGGTTGGCACGCTGCTCGTCGTCGAACGTCGCGGCAGTCATCATCATGCCGGCGGTGCAGAAACCGCATTGGAAGCCCTGGCCCTCCATGAACTGCTCCTGCACAGGGTGGAGTCCCTTGGCAGTGGCGAGGCCTTCGATGGTGGTGACGGCTTTGCCTTCGGCACGGACCGCCGGGTAGATGCAGCTGTGCACGGGAGTACCATCGACGTGCACGGTGCAGGCTCCGCAGTCGCCGCCGTCGCAGCCTTTCTTGACCCCGAAGTTGCCTTGCTCGCGCAGGAAGGTGCGCAGGCACTGGCCGGGACGGGGTGTGGCCTGCGAGGCAGCGCCGTTGATCTCAATTGCCATGGGAGGCCTCCTTCGAGGTGCCTGGGATTTCGGGTTGCGTGGACGGCTGCGGCGATGTGGCGTGGGGCGGCCAGAAGTCGCCGGACACGGTCATGGATTCGTCCAGCAGCTCCGCACGGATTTCCTCGGCGAGCCGCAACGTCATGTCATGCCGCCACTCGGGCAAACCGTGGATGTCGTCGTGGTACAGGTCAGCGGGAATTGAATGTTCGACGGCGGCTGCCAACGTGGCGGCGTCCGGAACCCGGTCCGCGGCGAACCTGAGTTGAACCGGCCGTTTGGTGGAAGCCGTCACGGTGATGACCAGGCCGAAGACGGGATCGAGTCGGCCGATCAGCAGCACGCCGGAGCGACCCAGGTTGCTCAAGGACAAACGCCGGAACGACACGCGGGCCGAGAGTGCCTCGGCAGGAAGGTGGATGCTGCGGAGGAGTTCGCCCGGCGCAAGGACATTCTGCATTTCGCCCGTGACGAAGTCCGCAACGCTGACAGTGCGGCTGGTGCCGTCCGGGCTGAGGATGGTAGCCACTCCGTCCAGGCCGGCGCAGAGCGAAATCATGGGTCCGGCCGGAAGGGACGTGCACATATTGCCGCCCACTGTGGACATGTTCCAGATCTTGAAGGACGCCACGAAGGAATCGCAGCTGGGACGGATCAGGGCAAGCCCGGGCCATTCGCGGTGGGCTGTTTCCGCCGCTTCAGGGAGCGCATGGAGTTCCGCGACAGTACAGGTTGCCGCGAGTTCGATGCCGTCGTCCGTGACTGTGATGGCCGGCCAGCCCGTACTCCCGAGGTCGAGCAGGCGCTTGAGGACGGTACTTCCGTAGGAGAAGAGGACAGTTCCGCCAGCCAGCCAGGCGTCACCTTCACGCCACTCGGCAGGGTCCGTGGTGGGTACCACGGCCTCGATGGTGTTCATGTCCATGGGTCCTCCTGGGTTTCAGGGTCTGTAGTAGTGGTCGAGTGGATGGGCCCCGAGCTGTCTTTGAGGGAACGGAAGGCTGCGTTGCCCGGCCGGCTCCCGCGTGCGGCCACGATCTCCGCGGTGATGGAAACGGCTACCTCGGCAGGCGTCACGGCACCGAGCTCCAGGCCAATCGGGGAATGCAAACGCTCCAGGGCCTCGGCCGGGGTGCCTTTGTCCAGCAAGGCATCGATGCGTTGCCGGTGGCTGCGCCGCGAACCCATCGCGCCAATGTAGGCGAGCTTCAGGTTCAGGGCCGTCTCCAGCAAAGGGATATCGAATTTGGGGTCGTGGGTCAGGACGCACACCACCGTGCGGGTATCAATGCGTCCGGCCGCAGCTTCGCTTTCGAGGTAGCGGTGCGGCCAGTCCGTAACCACCTGGTCAGCGCCCGCGAAGCGGTTTTGCTGGGCAAAGGCGGGGCGGGCATCGCAGAGCGTGACGTTATAGCCAAGCAATTGGCCGGCGGGGAGCAGCGCTGCTCCGAAATCGTTGGCACCGAAGACCAGCATCCGGGCGGCGGGGAGGCGGCTCTCCACGAACAACGTGATGGGTTGCGGCTCGGGTTCTTCACGGGGGTTGTCCCACCGGTCCAGCGTGACCCAGCCGTCAATGCAGCCTTCGGGCGGAGCGAGCCGCACCAAACCGGCGCGGCCACCCTGGAGCAACGGCTCAATCTGGGCAGCGGCAGCGAAAAGCGTAGCCGGATGGTCCCCCAGCAGCTTGGCGAGGCCCTCGGACTCCATGGCCCGGAACCGGACCGGATCATGCACGACGACGGCCCCTCCTTGGGCGTCGAGCCTGCGGATCAGTGCCAAGGGAGGTGGGTTTTGGTGATCGTGGGCCGTGGGGCCTGTGAACGCGGAGAGCTCCGGCATTCCGGCCTTAAGGGGCTGGATATGGACTTCCAGTTCCCCTCCACAGGTGAGTCCGACGGCGAACGCGTCCTCGGAACTGTAGCCGAACGACTCCAGGCGCGGGCCGCCGTCGCGCATTGCTTCCAGGGCCGCTTCAACCACGGCACCTTCCACGCAACCGCCGGACAAGCTGCCCAGGATTTCGCCGCTTTCGGAGACCATCATGGAGGTCCCCATGGGCCGCGGCACCGACCCGCCGGTCCCCACGATCGTGGCCACAGCGCAGAGCTGGCCGGAGACCGCAGGCCGCCAGCTGCCCAGTGAAGGCATCAGATCCAGCATGGCTACACGTCCTTTTTCCAGGTGTCCCGGCCAGGTGGCCCGGCCGGAGCAGTGCGCGATCTTGCCCCATGTTCTCATTCCCGGAGGGTGTTGAGGGGTAGTCGCGATTAATCAGTAAGAAGTCATAGGTGCGGGGGCAAGGGCTTCATCTCCCTGCCCCCGCTCCATGGCGGAGCATCGGAACCCAGCCGCCGCCCGCCGTCGTTCCCGTATGGAGCGGGACGACGACGGCGGGCGCCTATTCGTGCGGTGGGATCCAACGGACCGCCGTTCGTGGTGCCGGTTTGCCCGCCGGCCCGGGGTTTCGCGCGGCCGCTAGATGCCCATCAGGGCGTTGATCGGACCGCGGGCGAAGTAGATCACGAAGCCCGCCGTGACCACCCACATGAGCGGATGGACCTTCTTGGCCTTGCCCGATGCCGCGTTGACCACGGCGAAGGAGATGAACCCCACGCCGATGCCGTTGGCGATGGAGTACGTCAGCGGCATGGTGACGATAGTCAGGAAGGCCGGCAGTGCGATGGCGAACTTGGTGAACTTGATCTCGCGGATCTGCGCCATCATCATCGCGCCAACCACCACCAAGGCCGCAGCTGCGACTTCCAGCGGGACCACCGAGGTGAGCGGGGTGAAGAACATCGAGCCCAGGAAGAGCAAGCCGGTGACCACTGAGGCCAAGCCGGTACGGGCTCCTTCGCCGATGCCCGCTGCCGAGTCGATGTACACGGTGTTGGACGAACCGGAGGTTGCGCCGCCCACCACCGCGCCCATGCCTTCGACAATGAAGGCGGACTTCAGCTTGGGGAACGTGCCATCCTTGTGTGCCACTCCGGCGCTCTTGGCCAGGCCGGTCATGGTGCCCATGGCGTCGAAGAAGTTGGTGAACACCAGGGTGAAGACCAACATGGTGGCCGCCAGGCCGCCAATGCGGGCGAACGAACCAAAGAGGTCGAACTGGCCTACCAGGCTCAGGTCAGGAACGGACACCAGCTGGCTCGACAGGATGGGGACGTTGAGGTGCCAGCCGCCGGGGTTGTCGGCGGTGCCTGGACCGATGTGGAACACAGCCTCGGCAACAGCGGCGAGGACGGTGGTGGCGACGATGCCGATCAGCAGGCCGCCCTGGATCTTGCGTGCCACGAGGATACCCATGGTCAGCAGTCCCACGATGAAGACGAGGGTGGGGATGGACGTGATGGATCCGTCATTGCCGAGCTGGACCGGTGGGCCACCAGCCGTGGGACGGACAAAGCCGGAATCGACGAAGCCAATGAAGGCGATGAACAGGCCGATGCCCACAGTGATGGCGGCCTTGAGTTCCTTGGGTACTGCCTTGAAGATCGCCGTCCGGGCACCCGTGGCACCGAAGAGGACAATCAGGATGCCGTTGATGACCACCAGGCCCATGGCTTCGGGCCACGTGACCTCCTGGATCACTGCGACGGCAAGGAAGGAGTTGATGCCCAAGCCTGCTGCGAGTCCGAAGGGAAGGTTGGCCACAAGGCCGAAGACGATGGTCATGACACCAGCGGTGAGGCCGGTGACTGCACCGACTTGTGCTGCCGACAGCCATCCACCGGCTACATCCGTGGGGGCGTTCTCGGCAGAGAAGCCACCCAGGATGAGCGGATTGAGGATGACGATGTAGGCCATGGTGAAGAACGTGACCAAGCCGCCGCGGAATTCGCGGGCCAACGTGGAGCCGCGCTTGGTGATCTGGAAGAACTTATCCAGGAAGTTCGGCGGCTTCTTGCCGCCTCCGTTGGCGAGGGCCGTAGCCGTGTGCTTTGCTTGTGCTGCTGTGGGCTCTGCGTTCTTGTCCCCGTTGGGGAAGAGCGCAGCCTGCTTTTCAGCTGCTGTCTGCATTTCTGCGTTTTCCAGGATTTCCATGTCAGCCGCCGGGCCCTAGTAGTCAATCCTGGAATCAAGCGTGTTCCAGGTGTTGAACGGCTGGAGGGCCGCCGGGGCCTGGGGGTCGCCCAGTTCCAGCTTGGCTACCGGCATCAGCGCGTCCCGGTTGTCGTTCTCGAAGTACTCGTAGAAGACTGCGTCGTCGAAGCCCACGGAGGCGGCGTCGTGACGGTCTGCAGCGAAGAACACGCGGTCCACGCGTGCCCAGAGTGCGGAGGCCAGGCACATGGGGCAAGGCTCGCAGCTGGTGTAGAGGGTTGCGCCGCTCAGATCGAAGGTTCCCAGTTCGCGGCAGGCGTTGCGGATGGCCGTAACTTCTGCGTGGGCGGTGGGATCGTTCGTGGCGGTTACGCGGTTGACGCCTTCGAAGGCTTGTCCATCCGCGGTAACAATGACGGCGCCGAAGGGGCCCCCACTGTTCAGGACATTGGCCGTTGCCAGCTCAATGGATGTGGCCAGGAATTGCTCGGCCGTGACGGTTGTACTCATGTTGCGACTTCCTTAGTGCTGTGGAAGCCGGGTGACCTGTTCGGGGGCGCTGCAAAAAACAGCTCCAGTTAGCTTGGTTACCAGGCTTCAGCATGTGCGATGAAGGTTAAGTTGCGCCTGGTAGATAGCTTCCCGAGGTCCGGGTGCCCGCCTTTGGCAGTAAGAGCGTAGCACCAGATTTGTGAGCCGCGCCATAGTTTTTTGAAAACTTTATTTCGTCATGCGAAATTACGAATCCAGCGTGCCTGACTGGTCGTTGGCGCGCCAATGTGACCGGGGACCTTTCCCACGGGCGTTGACTGCCGCCGTCGGGCGCTTTTACGCTTGGTGGACCGGCGCCGCGTTGGCGGGCCGGTTCCTGGATCAGCAGACAGGGCCAAACTGAGCTGGAACGCATTCATGCCGACCAGACAAGGAGCCCTCCGTGCTTTGGATCAAAAACCCTTTGGGTATCTTCACCGCAAACAACCTCGACGCCGGCAACGGCCTGGTGGTTTCCGACTCCGGAACGATCGTTGAGCTGGTGCCGTCCGGCGCCCGCCCGTCCATGCCCTGCACCGAATTTGATGCATCAGGCCACGTGGTGCTGCCGGGCCTGATCAACACACACCACCACTTCTACCAAACCCTCACCCGTGCCTGGGGACCCGTGGCCAACGTCCCCCTGTTCCCGTGGTTGCAGAATCTCTACCCCGTCTGGGCGCGGCTCACTCCCCGGAGCCTGGAACTCGCTGTCCAGGTGGCGTTGGCGGAACTTTTGTTGTCCGGCTGCACCACGGCCGCGGACCACCACTATCTCTTTCCCGACGGCATGGACGACGCCATCGACATTGAGGTGGCCGCCGTACGCTCCATGGGCATGCGGGCCACCTTGACGCGCGGCTCCATGACGTTGGGAGAGGACGACGGCGGGCTGCCGCCCAGGACCACGGTCCAGTCACCTGAAACAATCCTCGAGGACAGCGAACGGCTCATCCGCACCTATCACGAAGCCGGTCCTGGGGCCTCTGTGCAGATCGCGCTGGCACCTTGCTCGCCCTTCTCGGTGACGAAGGAAATCATGGCCGAATCCGCCGCCATGGCCGAGCGCTACGACGTCCGGTTGCACACGCACCTCGCGGAAACCATCGACGAGGAAGACTTCTGCCGGTCCATGTTCGGCCTCCGGACCGTCGATTACCTGGAATCCGTTGGCTGGCTGGGATCCCGTACCTGGCTTGGACACGGCATCCACTTCAACGACGAGGAGATCGCCAGGCTGGGAGCTGCGGGCACCGCCGTCGCGCATTGCCCCACCTCCAACATGCGGTTGGCATCCGGTACCGCACGCGTCCTGGAACTCGAGGATGCCGGCGTTCCCGTGGGCCTGGGCGTGGACGGCTCCGCCTCCAACGATGCGTCCAACATGATCCTCGAGGCACGGCAAGCCCTGTACTTGCAGCGGCTCCGCTATGGCGCCTCGGTTCCCGTATCCCGGGCACTGGGCTGGGCTACCCGTGGGTCCGCCGCCGTTCTTGGACGTTCGGACATTGGGCAGCTGGCTCCGGGTTTGCAGGCTGACCTGGCCCTGTTCAAGCTGGATTCACTGCGCTTCTCCGGAAGCCACGATCCCGTGGCAGCCCTGTTGCTCTGCGGCGCGGATCGGGCCGATCGCGTGATGGTGGGCGGTTCATGGCGTGTGGTGGACGGGGCGATTCCCGATCTCGATGTTGCTGGGCTGATCGCGGAGCACTCGGCCGCGGCACGGAAGTTGGTGGCGGGGTAGGTTTTCCCCGTTCGTCTCGGTGGCGCGAAAACGCCGGAACGCGCCCCTTTCGTAGGGAACGTTCCGGCGTTTTGGCACCTTTCCAGCGCTTTCGCGGGTTGGTTAGGTCGCGTCGATCTCCAGCTTCGACGCGGCTTCGCTAGATCGCGATCCTGTAGATGTGGTGGGTGTACTCGTTAGCGAAGGAATCCGTGAACTTGCCGTTTTGGATGGTGATAGTGCGGTTCTCGCCCACAACCTCAACCTGCGTTCCCGTAATACCTGACGGGAGGGTGAAGGTCTTGGAGCCTGTGCTGCCATTCAGCCCGATGCCGGCAAACAAGTAGGCGTTGCCGTCCTTGGCCTTCAGCATGGTGTCAGCGCCCGCAGCGCCCGCGTTCCAGGCGTAACTCTGTGTATTCAGAACGGGTGCCAAGGACTGGATCCCGGCCAAGGCGGCCTTGATCTTCGCCTTACGATCCGCCGGAATATCAACCAGGCTATACGTCCCAAACTGGGGATCGTTGTTGTGCTGGAAGATGTTGATGCCGCGTGCCTCGTGAATGATGGCCGACCACATAGCGCCTTCCATCTGCTCAGGCGTGATGGTCCGGTCATTGTTGCTTTCCAGGAACGGACGGGCCGATTCCACAAACACCCAGTTCGGCTGGATGCCTGGGCTCGACTGGTAGACCCTCATCCGGTCCGCGACCCAGCCATATGCAGCGCTGCTCGCGGCCTTGGCCCCATCAGGCCACGACGGAGTCCGATCAGCCTCGAACTGAAGGTCGGCCCGGGTATAGAAGTACTGGTCGTTGCTGCTCGCATCCACAGCCGCCATGAAGTCATCCATCAATCCCGGCGCCCAATAGGTTCCGAAGATCCCCTTGCTGTAATTGGCGAAGGCCGGGCGGCCATCGTTCTTGGCGCGGATGTTGGCGACGAGTTGCTTCATGATTTCCAGGTTCTGCGAGGCTGAGACATTGCCGCAGCCCAGGCCCACCATCTCGCACTCGTCATCCGTGTCCCAGCCAACTACGCCGGGGTCCGTACCAACCTCGGACTGCTTCCACTCCCCGCCGGGAATGACCAGCATGCCGGTATCGGTGATGGACTTCATGGTTGAACCGTCGTGTTCGGCGTTGTGATAGACATTGACGCCGATGTCCTTGAGCTGTGCCGCGTGCCCGGGCTTTCCGTACCAAACACCGATGGGGAACAGGTTGGGATTATTCAGCTTCGCCGCACCCGGGAACTTGGCCCAATACGCCGGTCCGCCGTCCCACGGAATGCGGGCCAGGTTGGCGAGGCTGCCGTTGGATGGAGGCGTGGTGGGGGTCGGCGTGGGAGTAGCGGTCGGGGTCGGCGTGGCACTCGGCGTCGGCGTGGCCGTCGGGGTTGGGGTGGCCGTCGTCGTCGGCCGCGGGGTACTCGTCGGGCTGGCACTCGGCGTCGGCGTGGCTGTTGTCGTCGGCCGCGGGGTACTCGTCGGGCTGGCACTCGGCGTCGGCGTGGCTGTTGTCGTCGGCCGCGGCGTAGACGTCGGCGACGCACTCGGCGTAGGCGTGGCCGTCGTCGTCGGCCGCGGCGTAGACGTCGGCGACGCACTCGGCGTAGGCGTGGCCGTCGTCGTCGGCCGCGGGGTGCTCGTCGGCGACGCACTCGGCGTCGGCGTGGCCGTCGTCGTCGGTCCTGGTGGTGCAGTGGTTGCACTGGGGCTTTCGGTGGGCGGTGGCGTGCCGGGATCCGTGCATCCTGCAAGAGCCAACGCGATCACCGCCCCCAGCGTGATGAGGGTGGGTTTCATGACATTGTTTTCCTTTGGGGAAGCAGCCTGCATGCTGCTGCTGGGCGGCGCCAGACCCCCAGTCCGGCTCTTTGTATCCACCTGCCAGGGCAGGGATTGTCAGCCGGAAATCCCAGGTTCCGGCATAGCCCGATGACGAGCGTCAGTCATTGCTCGACCTGCTGCGATGCGACGCGTGCGGACGAACGCCCGGCGCCATCGAGCCAGCAAGTGCGGCCCAATCAAAGGGGCCACGGCGACCTTTAAGACCCGAAGGGTGGCCGTTTGCCCAGCTTACGCGAAGCCCTCAGGCTCCTGCCGATTGTTACGTGGATCACATTCGCCCCATTTCGATGGTTCGCTGCCATACATGCCATAGGCACGGCACGGCTCGCAGCGAGGCATCGAAGTGGATTTCTCCACATAGGACAACACCCGGGTTCTGATCCACCCTGATCCGGCCGAGGCTCTTTTCATGGCAAACAATGACCCGAAACCGCTTCCCAATGACATCAACCTATGGCGGACCAGCGAACTCCACGCCGACGGCTTCAACGACAGGACAATAGCCTCGCTGGTTCGCGGCGGCACACTAGTGAGGCTCCGCCGAGGTTGTTACATACGGGCCAGCGTATGGAATGCACAAAAACCATGGGTGCGCAGCCGCCAGTTGATTGCGGCCCATGCCCACGGGACACTGACGACGTCGGAACGGGGCTTTGTCTACAGCCACACCTCTGCCGCTCGCCTCCACGGCCTGTTCCTGTGGGACGTAAATGATCGAGTGCACATCACTACTCCAGGTACCGCATCCAGCACTTCCCATGGCCGGGACGTTGTTGCACACGCTCGAATCCTGGATTCAGATGAGGTAGCGATGATGGGCGGCCTACCCTGCACTTCCTTGGAAAAAACCGTTGTGGACTGCTGCCTGATGTTGAATGACAAGCAGTGCCTCGTGCTGATGGACCACGCACTCCGACTTGGCGCGGACCCCGAAAAGATCCGACAAGCGTGCGTGCTCTTAAGGGGACGCAATGGAGTGCAAAGCCTCAGGAGGGCGTTGGACAGCGCCGATGCCCGGTCCGAATCTCCTGGCGAGACGCTGACGCGCGAGTTGATTCAACGACTACGGATTGATCTCCCCGAACTCCAGGTCGAGGCCATCACTCCAGAGGGACTTCATCGGATGGATTTCGCATGGCGCAAGAGGATGCTGGCACTGGAGTTCGACGGCAAAGTGAAGTACTTCGACTACGCACCAACTGCAGAGGTGATCTACAAAGAGCGCCAACGGGAGAAGGCACTGATGGAGATCGGCTGGAGGTTTATCCGCATCAAATGGCGGGACCTGTTCAACGAGCATGAGTTCAAGACGCGACTGCTGCGGGCCCTCAAGTGACAGGAACACCTCGGCAGGCACTCCCGATTCGATGCTTCACTGCGCAACATGCCGTTCGCACGGCACTCCACGCAGCGAGGCATCGAAACGGCCGACGGTGAGGTGGGCGCGGACGACGGCACGGGTGGGCGGGGCAGCGTGGTGGCGGAGGGGCGGGGCGCGGGGTGGGCGCGGGCGGGGTGGCCGACGGCGGAGGGGCGGGGTGGTGGCGGAGGGGCGGGGGCGGGTGGTGGCGGAGGCACAACAAAGCGGGCGGCACCTCCCCAGGTGCCGCCCGCCTCGTTGGCTCTGTTGCGCAGAGTCCGCGCCCCGTCAATGCAGGAATCAGGGGCGCTGCCGACCGAAGACTGGGAGCGCCCGCAGCCAGCGGGAGAATCCGCCGGCCTTGCGATCGCAGTCGGCCGGAATGTAAAAGTCCGGATCGGTAGCACCGAAGGGCAGGTACAGTTCCTGGCCCGGCGCCGGGAATTCCACGACGTTGTTCGTATCCTTCGAGTCCATCTGTTCCTCCTCTTTCCAGTGCTCGCATGCTTCAAAGTTCCGCATATTGGAAACTTTCTTTTGTTATGTGAAAAGTCTAGGAGAAGCCGAAAGCAAGCGTCAAGACCCACTTTCACTCCCGAGAAGTTGCCCCGGTCACATTTGGCTGCTTCATAACGATCCCCCGGAAGCCGTATACACATCCCCAAACCATGCGCTACTCTCGAATGAGTTCGTGGCGTAGGTCACGTAACCTGAGAGCAGCAGGCAGGGTCGTAATGAGCTGGCATCCATGGATGCCGGCTCTTTTTTGTTGGGGTCGGCTCCACCAGAAACGCAGTGGAAACACGCGCTTAATTTCATTGATGGAACGTAGTTTCCACCGCATAGAAGTTGGGATATGACCATGAGCAACAACATCGTCCTCGGCGAAAACCAGTACGGCAAAGCAGAAGTCCGCGTCGTCAAGGTCACCCGGGATACGGACCGCCACCAGATCGAAGACCTCAACGTCACCTCGCAGCTCCGTGGTGACTTCGAGGCAGCCCACCTCGAGGGCGACAACGGCCACGTCGTTGCCACCGACACCCAGAAGAACACCGTCTACGCCTTCGCCCGTGAAGGTGTGGGCTCCCCTGAGGCCTTCCTGCTGCGCCTCGCCAACCACTTCACCGGCGAGTTCTCATGGGTTACCGGCGGACGCTGGGAAGCTGAGTCCTACAGCTGGGACCGCATCCAGGCCCACGGCGAAAGCCACGACCACAGCTTCGTCCGCAACGGGCAAGAGGTGCGCACCGCCGTCGTCGTCCGCGATGGCGCAACCACCCACATTGTTTCCGGCCTCAAGGACCTGACCGTCCTGAAGACCACGCAGTCCGGCTTTGTCGGCTACCCGCGCGACAAGTACACCACCCTCCCCGAGACCACGGACCGCATCCTCGCCACCGACGTATCCGCCCGCTGGCGCTACAACACCAACCTGGACGCCTCGGCCACGGACTTCAACAAGAGCTACGAGGACATCAAGGCCCTTCTTCTTGAGGGCTTCACGGAGAACTACTCGCACGCACTGCAGCAGACCCTCTTCGACATGGGCAAGAAGGTCCTCGAGGCACACAGCGAAGTTGCCGAGATCAAGTTCTCCATGCCGAACAAGCACCACTTCCTGGTTGACCTGGGCCCGTTCGGCCTGGACAACCCCAACGAGGTCTTCTACGCCGCGGACCGCCCGTACGGCCTCATCGAAGCAACCGTCCAGCGCGACAACACCACGGCCGCGCCCGTTGCCTGGAGCGGCATCGCCGGCTTCTGCTAAGCACCGCCCGGCTTAGGCCCGCGAAGCAACCGCGGGCCTGGCCACCCGGAGTTCGTGTGCAGGTTCCGCCAGAGGGACGCCCCCGCAACAGCGGAACCTGCACCCAAACCCGACCCCAAAACACCCACACTTTTGTTAGCCAGACACAGTTAGCCAGACGAAGGCGTCTGCCATGAACCCAGAAAGTCTGCCATGAACACCAAGAAGAAGTCCCGCCCCGCCAATACCACCGCCGCGCGTCCCGAGGACCAGCGGCTCTCGATCGGAAGCACCTTCGCTTACGGCTTCCAGCACGTTCTCACCATGTACGGCGGCATCATCGCTCCGCCACTGATCATTGGCGCGGCCGCGGGCATGTCCTCGCAGGACATCGGCCTCCTGATCGCAGCCTGCTTGTTCGTCGGCGGCCTGGCCACCATTCTCCAGACGGTCGGCATTCCGTGGTTCGGCTCGCAGCTCCCGCTGGTCCAGGGCGTCTCCTTCGCCGGCGTTTCCACGATGGTGGCGATCGTGCAGGGCGGCGGTGGTATCCAGGCGGTCTTTGGCTCGGTGATCGTGGCCTCGCTGATCGGCCTGGCCATCACTCCCCTGTTCTCGAAGATCATCAAGTTCTTCCCACCGGTGGTTACCGGCACGGTGATTACCACCATTGGCCTGACCCTCATGCCGGTTGCGGCCAACTGGGCCATGGGCGGCAACGCCAAGGCTGACAACTACGGCAGCATGGCCAACATCGGCCTCGCGGCACTGACCATGGGCGTCGTCCTGCTGCTGAGCAAGATCGGCAACGCCGCCATCTCCCGCCTTTCGATCCTGCTGGCCATGGTCATTGGCACGGTCATCGCAACCGTCACCGGCATGGCCGACTTCTCCAAGGTTGGCCAGGGCGACATCGTGGCCTTCCCCACCCCGTTCGCTTTCGGTGCTCCCACGTTCGAAGTCGCCGCGATCATCTCCATGCTGATCGTCATCCTGGTGACGCTGACGGAGACCTCAGCTGACATCATCGCCGTGGGCGAGATCGTGGACACCAAGGTTGACTCCCGCCGCATCGGCAACGGCCTGCGCGCCGACATGCTCTCCAGCGCCATCTCCCCGCTCTTCAACTCTTTCACGCAGAGCGCCTTCGCCCAGAACGTCGGGCTCGTTGCCATCACGGGCATCAAGAGCCGCTTCGTGGTCAGCGCCGGCGGCCTCATCCTGGTTGTCCTGGGCCTCCTGCCGATCCTCGGCCGAGTCGTCGCAGCGGTTCCGACGCCCGTCCTGGGCGGTGCCGGCGTTGTGCTCTTCGGTACGGTTGCCGCCAGCGGTATCCGCACCCTCGCGAAGGTCGAATACAAGAACAACATGAACCTGATCATCGTGGCTGCCTCGATCGGCTTCGGCATGATCCCGATTGCTGCCCCGAAGTTCTACGACCAGTTCCCGTCCTGGTTCTCCACGATCTTCCACTCCGGCATCAGCTCGGCCGCGGTCATGGCGATCATCCTGAACATCCTGTTCAACCACTTCAAAGCCGGCAACTCGGACAACCAGTCGGTGTTCGTGGCAGGCACGGAGCGCGTGGTCACACCCGAGGACGTCAAGTGCCTGGAACATGGCGACCGCTTCGAGAACGGCAAGCTGATCGACGCCGAAGGCAACGAGGTCCCGCTCAAGAGCACCTCGTCCTCAGAGCACTAGCACCCTCCCGCACGCGACAGGCGGCAGTGTTTTCCTTGGGGGACACTGCCGCCTTTCGTCGGCTTAGCCGCGCCTTTGGGCAAAACGTACGACGGCGGCAGGCGCCACCGGGACCTGGTCGCCGATAGGCTCGGCTCATGACTGAGCTGCCGTGCTTCCGTTCACTGGCCCTTAGCAAAATCCCCGCGCCTGACTATGCGGACGTTTGCCTGGCCGCTCTTCCCGACGGCGCCGGCACGGATCCAACCGAGTGGGCGGAGCGGTTGTTTGCCCTCGAGTCCATGCCGCGCTGGGTTGCTGGAGCAATGCGATTAAGGCAGGCGCTGGTTCCGCTGATCGGCATTCCGAAGGCCCCCAAGGACACCTTCAAGGTGAGCGAACAGTCCGGCGAAGAAGCCCTGATCTACGTCCAGGACAAGCACCTGAACTTCGCGGCCGCCGTCGGTGTTGATCCGGTGCGCCGGCTGATGAGGGTGACCACCGCCGTCGAGCTCAAGGGGTGGCGCGGAAAGCTGTACTTTGGCATCGTTCGGGCGGTACACCCGATCGTGGTGAATTCCATGCTGAAGAAGGCCACGCGCGCAGTACGCGCGCCGAGATAACAAAAGATGGCAATGTTCACGGGGAACATTGCCATCTTCTGCCAACTTGGCGCGGGTCAGTTCTGGTTGAGCTCCGCGGAGATTGCCATGGCGGCCTCCCGCAGCATCGGAACTGCGCGGTCGGCGAAGGTCTGGTCCACACGCGTGATCGGGCCGGAAACGGAGATCGCCGTGGGCGTGGGAGCGTTCGGCACGGCCATGGCGAAGCAACGTACGCCGAGCTCCTGCTCTTCCTCGTCAATGGAGTAGCCGCGTTCACGGATGAGCTTCAGGTCGGCCAGGAGCGAGTCGATGTCCCCGATGCTCTTGGCCGTCGGGGTGGGCATGCCGGTGCGGGCCACGATGCCGCGGACCACCTCGTCGTCGAGCTGCGCCAGGATGGCCTTGCCCACGCCGGTGTCATGGGTATGGGCGCGGCGGCCTACCTCGGTGAACATGCGCATGGAGTGCATGGACGGGACCTGCGCTACGTAGATCACCATGTCGGAATCGAGGACGGCCATGTTGGACGTTTCGCCAAGCCGCTCCACGAGGGTCTTCAGCTGGGGGCGGGCCACGGCACCAAGTTGCTTGCTGGCGGCCTCTCCCAAACGAATGAGACGGGGGCCCAGCGCGTACCGGCGGTTGGGGAGCTGGCGGATGTAGCCGAGCGCCACCAGGGTCCGCAAAAGGCGGTGGATGGTAGGCAAGGGCAGGTCGGTGGACGACGACAGCTCGCTGAGCGTGACATCCCCGCCTGCATCCGTGATCAGTTCCAGCAGTTCAAAGACGCGCTCAACGGACTGCACGCCTCCGGAGGCTTTTTCAGCCATTCCCTTGTCTCCAATGACTCAGATTCCGACAACTCTTATCCGCATCGTGAAAAGAATTGCTTAGAACACCCAAGATACAGCACGCCGGACACCTTCGCGACGACACCGAACATGACCGGGCAGGGGGTTGTGTTTCCACTTTGTAGATAATAATATCCATAATACGAAAACATTCAGTTTGGAACGGCGGCCCGGGAACGGGCCTAACAGGAGGAATTTCAATGGCGAATCCGAGCCCCGGTAACTCGATCACCCTGCGCGTCTCCGCGCCGTCGAGCTTCACCGCGACCAGCGAACTGGCAGCCGCGGTTGGTGCAGCCGGTGCAGCAATCACCGCACTGGACGTCACGGAATCCCACCACGAGACCATCGTCGTGGACGTCACCTGCAACACCACCGACGATGACCACGCCGCTCGCGTGAAGGACGCCCTGAACGCTCTTGACGGCGTCAAGGTCCAGCACGTCTCCGACCGCACCTTCCTGATGCACCTGGGCGGCAAGCTCGAGGTCGTCCCGAAAGTAGCCCTGCGCAACCGCGACGACCTGTCCCGCGCCTACACTCCCGGCGTCGCGCGTGTTTGCCTGGCGATCGCCGAAGACCCGGCGGCCGCCCGCAACCTGACGGTCAAGCGCAACACCATCGCCGTCCTCACCGACGGTTCCGCTGTCCTGGGCCTGGGCAACATTGGCCCCGCCGCAGCGCTTCCCGTCATGGAAGGCAAGGCCGCACTGTTCAAGCAGTTCGCCAACGTTGACGCCTGGCCGGTCTGCCTGGACACCCAGGACACCGAAGAGATCATCAAGATCGCCAAGGCCATGGCCCCCGTCTACGGCGGCATCAACCTCGAAGACATCGCGGCTCCCCGCTGCTTCGAGATCGAAAACCGCCTCCGCGAAGAACTCGACATCCCGGTCTTCCACGACGACCAGCACGGCACCGCGATCGTCACGCTCGCGGCCCTGGTCAACGCCCTCCGCGTGGTGGACAAGAAGCTCTCCGAGGTCAAGATCGTGGTCTCCGGCGTCGGAGCTGCCGGCTCCGCCATCATCCAGCTCCTCAAGGCACAGGGCGCACAGCACATCGTCGCCGCGGGTCGTTCCGGCGCCATCCACTCGGGTGAAAAGTACGACGACGAGCACCGCAGCTGGATCGCCGCGAACACCAACGAGGAAGGCTTCTCCGGCAGCCTCCACGACGCCCTCAAGGGAGCCGACGTGTTCATCGGCGTCAGCGCCCCGCACGTCATCGGCGAAGAGCAGGTTGCCTCCATGGCCGAGAACGCGATTGTGTTCGCCATGGCCAACCCGACTCCGGAAATCGACCCCGCCATCGCCTCCAAGCACGCAGCGGTTGTAGCTACCGGACGCAGCGACTTCCCCAACCAGATCAACAACGTTCTGGCCTTCCCGGGCTTCTTCCGCGGCCTGCTGGATGCCGGAGCCTCGGACATCACGCCGAACATGCTGGTGGCCGCAGCCGAGGCGATTGCCAACCGGGTAGCTGACGACGAGCTCAACGCGAGCTACATTATCCCCAGCGTCTTCGATCCCCACGTTGCCGGAGATGTGGCCGCCGCTGTTGCAGCTGCAGCCCACGCAAACGCAGCCAGCTAGCACCAGCGCACTATAGACAAAGGAATCCGCTCCCATGGCTATTACAGTCACTGATCCCCGGCCGATCGAACGCGCCGAGGAAATCCTCACCCCCAAAGCCTTGGCCTTTATCGAGGAACTGCACAAGCGCTTCGCCGGCACCCGCAACGAACTGCTCCAGGCCCGCAAGGCCAAACGGGACACCGTGGCGAAAACCAGCCGCCTCGATTTCCTCCCGGAAACCCAGGAAATCCGCGACGGCGACTGGAAAGTCGCCGAAGCACCGGCAGCCCTGCAGGACCGCCGCGTTGAAATGACCGGCCCGGCCACCCCGGCCAAGATGGCCATCAATGCGCTGAACTCCGGCGCGAAGGTATGGCTCGCAGACCTCGAAGACGCCTCCACCCCGACGTGGCCGAACGTCATCGACGCGATCCTCAACCTCCGCGACGCCGCCCAGGGAACCCTCGCCTACACCTCCCCCGAAGGCAAGGAATACCGCCTCCGCACGGACGCTCCCTTGGCCGTCGTCGTAGCCCGCCCCCGCGGCTGGCACATGGAGGAGAACCACCTCCTGATCGACGGCGAACCCACCGTCGGCGGCCTGGTGGACTTCGGACTGCACTTCTTCCACATCGCCAAGCAGCTGCTCCTGAACGGCCACGGCCCGTACTACTACCTGCCCAAGATGGAAAGCCACCTCGAGGCCCGCCTGTGGAACGACGTGTTCGTCTTCGCCCAGGACTACCTCGGCATCCCACAGGGCAGCATCCGCGCCACAGTCCTGATCGAGACCATCCCCGCCGCGTTCGAGATGGACGAGATCCTCTACGAACTCCGCGACCACGCCTCCGGCCTGAACGCCGGCCGCTGGGACTACCTCTTCAGCATCATCAAGTACTTCCGCGATGCCGGCGAAGAGTTCGTCCTCCCGGACCGTGCCACGGTTGCCATGACGGCGCCCTTCATGCGCGCCTACACCGAACTCCTGGTCAAGACCTGCCACAAGCGCGGCGCCTTCGCCATGGGTGGCATGGCCGCAGTGATCCCCAACCGCAAACAGCCCGACGTCACCGCCGCAGCGTTCGACAAGGTCCGCGCCGACAAGACCCGCGAAGCAAACGACGGCTTCGACGGTTCCTGGGTTGCCCACCCGGACCTGGTCTCCACCTGCCGCGAAGTGTTCGACTCCGTGCTCGGGGACCGCCCGAACCAGATCGACAAGCAGCGCCCCGAGGTAAACGTCACCGCCGAGCAGCTCATCGACGTCGCCTCCGCCGGCGGCACCGTCACCGAAGCCGGACTGCGCCTGAACCTCTACGTCGCCGTCGCCTACACCGGCGTCTGGATCTCCGGCAGCGGTGCGGTTGCCATCCACAACCTCATGGAAGACGCCGCAACCGCGGAAATCTCCCGCTCCCAGGTCTGGCAGCAGCTGCGCAACAAGTCGATCCTCGCGGACACCGGCAACACGGTGACCCGCGAACTGGTCAGCCGCATCCTCGGCGAAGAAACCGAACGCCTCCGCATCGAATTCGGCGACGAGAACTTCACCAAGTACTACGAGCCGGCGTCCAAGCTCATCGAGGACATCTGCCTCTCCGACGACTACACGGACTTCCTCACCACGCCCGCGTATGAGCTGGTGGGCTGAGATGGGTTCACTTTCGTCTTCCGATCTGGCCCACATCGAGTCACAGCTCGCCGCCACGGACCAGTTGCTTGACCGCAACTACCCCGGCGACGACGGCTCACGCCAGCCGATCCACACCGTCTATGTCCCGGCCGACCGCTTCACTGCTTCCTTTGCGGCCGAGTGGGGAGCCCAGGCGCTCGCGACGGCGGAGGCGCACGGTGGTCTCGAGAAGCTCGGTCAGCTTTTGGGCCAGGAGCCCGATCTTGCTGCCGCTGTCGCGGCCCGGGTTGCTGCCAAATTGCAGTCCGAGCCCATCGAGGACCTCCGCCTGGACTTCGAAGACGGCTACGGCGACCGCGGCGATGAGGCAGAAGATGCCGACGTCGTTGCTGCCGCCAAGGCCGTGTCTGCTGCGGTGGCTGCCGGAACGGCTCCGCCCTTCATCGGCATCCGCTTCAAGTGCTTTGAGGCCCCCACCCGGGCACGCGGTCTTCGCACGTTGGATTTGTTCGTCTCCACGCTCGCTGCTTCCGGGGAACTCCCGGCCGGGCTGATCCTGACCCTGCCGAAGGTCACCACGGTGGCGCAGGTGCAGGCCATGGATTACGCCGTCTCGCGGCTTGAAGAAGTTCACGGACTCCCGGCGGGACGGCTTCGCTTTGAGGTGCAGGTGGAAACCCCGCAGCTCATCCTCGGCGCCGACGGAACTTCCCCGGTGGCCCAGCTCCCCCACGTGGTTCCCGGCCGGATCAGCGCCCTGCACTACGGCACGTACGACTACAGCGCCTCATTGGGGATCTCCGCGGAATACCAGTCCATGGAACACCCCGTGGCCGACTTCGCCAAGGAAGTCATGCAACTGGCTGTCGCAGGCACGGGCATCCGCCTTTCCGACGGTTCCACCAACATCATCCCCGTGGGTGACGCGGTGGAAGACGCGTGGAAGCTGCATGGCCGCCTGGTACGCCGCTCCCTGGAAAACGGCTACTACCAGGGCTGGGATCTCCACGCCGCCCAGCTCCCCAGCCGTTTCTCGGCGTCGTACGCTTTCTACCGCGAAGGCCTGCCGGCCGCGGCGCTGCGACTGCGCAACTACGTCGAACGCACCGAAGGCGGCGTCATGGACGAGCCCGCCACCGCGCGTGCCCTTGCAGGCTTCGTCCTCCGCGGCGTCCAGTGCGGCGCAGTGGGGACCGACGAGGTCAAGGCGCTTGCCGGCGTCGAACTTTCCCAGCTGACCGCACTGGCGCACCCGCGGCTCGCACAACCAACTTCGCACTGATTAGGAGCACCGTATGGGCAACTACTACTACCCGCAGGGCGGGCTGCCGCCGCAGACCCACCTGACCACCGAACGGGCCATCGTCACCGAGGCCTACACCGTGATCCCCAAGGGCGTCCTCACGGACATCGTCACGAGCAACCTGCCGGGCTTCACCAACACGCGTTCGTGGATCATCGCGCGTCCGATTTCCGGCTTCGCCACCACGTTCTCGCAGCTGATCGTGGAGATCGCTCCGGGCGGCGGCGCTCCGAAGGCCGAGTTCGAGTCCGGCGTTGAAGGCGTGGTCTTCGTGACCAAGGGCAAGCTGAACCTGACCCTCGACGGCGAACTGCACCACCTCGAAGAGGGCGGCTACGCCTACCTCGCGGCCGGTGCCGAGTGGGGCGTGGAGAACGTCTCCGACGACATCGTGTCCTACCACTGGATCCGCAAGGCGTACGAGCGGCTCGAGGGCTACGAGGCCAAGTCCTTCGTGACCAACGAGAAGGACATTGAGCCCACGTCCATGCCGGACACCAACGACGTCTGGAAGACCACGCGTTTCACGGACTCCAGCGACCTTGCGCACGACATGCAGGTCAACATCGTCACGTTCCAGCCCGGCGGCGTGATTCCCTTCCCGGAAACCCACGTCATGGAGCACGGCCTGTACGTCCTTGAAGGCAAGGCCATGTACCTCCTCAACAACGACTGGGTTGAGGTTGAGGCCGGCGACTTCATGTGGCTGCGTGCGTTCTGCCCGCAGGCCTGCTACGCGGGTGGGCCGGGCGAGTTCCGGTACCTGCTGTACAAGGACATGAACCGCCAGGTGAAACTCACCTAATCTGCGCCGAAGTCGCCGGAACGCTGCCCTTTCGCAGGGAACGTTCCGGCGATTTCGTCGTTTTCGGGCGGTTTCGGCGCAGCTCAGCGGCGGCGTCGTCCTAGGGTGAAGCCGGACCAGAACGTCAGGGAAAGCAGGCCCAGCACAGCGATGAGCAGGCCGATCTGCGTTCCTTGGCTGACGAATGCCCCGCCGGATGGTTGAAAGACCGTGTCGCTGAGTGGAGCGTAGGCGAACCAACCGATGGGTTCGTCTTTCCCGTTCCACGCCACGATCAGCCCGGCTATCACGGCGATCAGCGCCAGCAAAGGCACGACGACGGCACGGACTTTGCGTGCAGGCTGCGGTGAGTTGTGTTCCCCAGGTGAGTTGTTGTCCCCCATGCGTGCAAGCCTAGCCCGCCCCGGTCCGCGTTGGAGCGCCGAAATCGCCGGAACACTGCCCCTTCGCAGGGAACCTTCCGGCGATTTCGTCGTTTTCCAGCGACTGCGGAGGCATGGGCCAACGGGACGGACGGAGGCGCGGGTCGAACGTTTACTTCGGGCCGCCGGCGATCCGGTACGACTCCTGGAGCAGCTCGGCGAGTTCACCGACGTCGATCTTGGTGAGGTGCACAAGGACAAGGTTCGGGGAACGGTCATGGTGGGGAGTCCAGAAGAACTTGTCCGGTTCCATGGCTGCCAGGGCTTCGCGTTCGTCGGTCTTGACCGTGACCACGCCGTCCTCCCAGATCCGGGCCATGAGGGTCTTGGCGAACCACGCGGGTTGCCCCCAACTGGGTCGCTCGGTAACCCCTGGCAGGCCAAGGCAGATCTTCCGGACGTCCTCTTCGGTGGCCATGGTTCACTGTGGCACCCACTTAGCGCCCAAACAAGGGACTACGCTGGGCACATGTTGACCATCGGCAGTACAGTCCTGGGCGTCAACGACCTCGCCCGTGCAACGGAGTTCTGGCTGGCGGCCCTGGGCTACGTACCCCGCGAGCCCGGCGATGACACGTGGGTGATCCTGGTGCCCGCCTCCGGTCCAGGCGCGCAGCTCGCCCTGATGTTCAGCGAAACCCCTGTCCAGGAACACCCCCGGATACACCTGGACCTATACGCGGATGACCAGGCCGCCGAGATTGAACGGCTTGTCTCCCTTGGCGCCGGGCACGTCGACTGGGACCTGTACCCTGAAGACCCCGACTTCGTGGTTCTGGAAGATCCCGACGGCAACCGCTTCTGCGTCATCGACCGGGCGCCGCGGTAGCACCGCCGTCGGGCACTTCGCGCTCGCGGGAGAGGTGCGAAAACCGATGCAAATTTCCGTGCGAACGGACCGGTTTCCAGCGAAGTCGCGTCCCACACGGCGCCGCAGGGAATCGGTAGAGTGCTCCCATGGATGAGAAAGCAACGTTGCTGAACTACCTCCGCACACGCCGGGCCGACCTGCTCGGCAAAGTGGAAGGCCTGAGCGAATACGATGCCCGCCGGCCCATGACTCCCACCGGGACCAACCTGCTGGGCTTGGTGAAGCACGTGGCCAGCGTGGAGTTGGGGTACTTCGGAGAGACCTTCGGGCGGCCCGACGGGAGGGAACTTCCGTGGTACGAGGCCACAGCCGAGCCCGACGCCGATATGTGGGTTCCGGCGGACGAAACCATGCAGAGCATCATCGAGTTGCACCACTTCTCTGCCAAGCACAGCGACGAAACCATTGAGTCCCTCCCCTTGGATGCACCCGGTGTGGTGCCGTGGTGGTCCGAGGAAAAGAAGAACGTGACCCTGCACCAGATCCTGGTGCACATGTGTGTGGAGACAGCCCGGCACGCAGGCCACGCCGACATCATCCGGGAACTCATCGACGGCCAGGCCGGCCAGCGACCGAACGATCCGAACATCCCGCCGCGGAACTCCGAGGAGCTCGCTGCCCACCGCTACCGGATCGAGGAGGCCGCGCTGCAGGCCGACCGCAGGCGCTGACAACAGCGCCGGGACCAGCCCCAGGACACCGCCGGCAAACCCTTCACAGCCAAGGGGCACCCTTCACAGCCCACGCATAAGCCCAGCAAACCTCCGGCGTAGCCTGCCTCCGTAAAAAGGAGGCATGACTCCTCCACAGACCGAACACCGAAAGGGCAGCCGGACCCGGCGCGCCGTCGTCTCCGCTGTCCTGGCGGTCACTCTCTCTGCGGGAGGTGCGGCTGCCTGGGCCCTGGACCGCTTCGTCATCCCGCACGCCCAAATCACCAACGCCTCCGCTTATGAGGCCAGCCAGGCCGGGACAACCACCACCTCGGACACAACAAACGAATCAGCCGTCGTCACCGACACCAGCTACACCCAAGGCGACACGGGCGTCACCATCTCCACGGTGACAACCGGCAGCGGCGACAGCACCGTGACCTACTACGTTGCCGATGTCGTCCTCAGCGACGCCACCACGCTGAAGTCGGCCTTCGCGCAGGACACCTTCGGCGAGAACATCACCGAGAACACCTCGGACATCGCCGCCGATAACAACGCGATCTTCGCCATCAACGGCGACTACTACGGCTTCCGGGACACGGGCATCGTGATCCGGAACGGTGTGGTGTACCGGGACGAGGGCGCGCGGCAGGGCCTCGCGTTCTACAAGGACGGCACCGTGAAGGTGTACGACGAGACCACCACCACGGCCGAACAACTCGTGGCCGACGGTGTGTGGAACACGCTCTCCTTCGGCCCGTCGTTGCTGGACAACGGCGAGATCGCCTCGGGCATCGAGGATGTGGAGGTGGACACCAACTTCGGCAACCACTCCATCCAGGGCGAGCAACCACGCACGGCTGTGGGTGTGATCGACGAGAACCATTTGGTGTTCGTCGTGGTAGACGGCCGCAGCCCGGGCTATTCCGCCGGCGTCACGATGACGGGCCTGGCCCAGATCATGAAGGACCTCGGCGCCACCACCGCGTACAACATCGACGGCGGCGGCTCCTCCACCATGTACTTCAACGGATCCCTGGTGAACAACCCGCTCGGTGAGAACAAAGAGCGCGGCACCTCGGACATCCTCTACATCGCCCAGTGACCATGATCATCCTGATACCGGCGTACGAGCCGGACCAGCAGCTCATCTCCTTGGTCAGCAACCTTAGGGACGCGGATCCGTGGATCACCATCGTGGTGGTTGACGACGGTTCCGGCCCCGCCTTCCAGGACGTGTTCGACGGCGTCACCCGGCTTGGGTGCCACGTCCTCAGTTATGCGGCAAACGGCGGAAAGGGCCACGCCCTCAAGAGCGGCTTCGCATTCATCGCGGACAGGTTCCCCGGCCATGACGTGGTCTGCGCCGACAGCGACGGCCAGCACGGAGTGGCCGACATCCTGGCTGTAGCGGACAGGGTGCGGAGCGTGACGGCCTCGATGGTGCTGGGCTGCCGCTCCTTCAGCGGCGATGTTCCGGCGCGGAGCAAGTTTGGCAATACGGTGACGCGGTGGCTGTTCAAGCTCGCAACGGGCCAAGGGATTCCTGATACCCAGACCGGGTTGAGGGGGTACCGAGCGGACATGATCCCTTGGTTGCTTACGGTCCGTGGGCAGCGCTACGAGTACGAACTCAACTTACTCCTTGAGGCCAAGCAGGCGGGCTACGGCATAGATACCGTGGAGATCGCCACGGTGTACCTGGACCACAACTCAGGCTCGCATTTCCGCCCCGTAGCGGACTCGGTCAGGATCTATGCACCTTTGCTGAAGTTCCTGGGCTCGTCGTTCTCTGCCTTCCTGGTGGACACCATCGTCTTCCTGATGCTGACGGCGCTCTCAGATTCCCTCCTGCTGGCCGTGGTTGGTGCCAGGGCCGTCAGCGCGGGCGTGAATTTCCTGGTGAACCGCAATCTGGTGTTTGAGCACGGCAAGGAGAAATCCCTGCGTTCGGCGATCTCCGGCTACGTGGCCTTGGTGCTCGTCCTGCTCACAGCCAACTACGCCATCATGTGGTCGCTGACGTCACTGGCCGTACCCGAGCTGCCCGCGAAGCTTGCCACGGAGCTGGCCCTCCTCGGTGTGAGCTATGCCGTCCAGCAGCGCTTCCTGTTCGCCGGCAGGGTCCGTGCTTCGCAGCCAGCCTCTTCGGGGGAAGATCCGGCGGAGGTGCTTACGGAGGCCGGGTATGGGCAGACGGGACCTACGCGTGGACACCCCAGGGCCGACGTCGAAAGTCATATCCCAGCCTTGGCCCCGGCACAGTTTCAGCACAGCAGCACCGGGAATCGTGGAAACCAGCCCACCAACAGATTCCGGAGAATCCGATGAACACCATCATCCTCATGGCAGCAGACCTCATTGCCATCACCATCCTCACCTTGGCCCTCTACCTGCGCCGGCACCGGCGGCGTGACCTGGTAGTTTCCTACCTCGGCATGAACGTGGGAGTCCTGGCAGTCGCCACGGCCCTCTCCGGATCCGCGGCCGGCGTTGGACTGGGGCTGGGACTCTTCGGTGTCCTCTCGATCATCCGGCTCAGGTCCACGGAACTGGCCCAGCACGAGGTGGCCTACTACTTCTCGGCGCTGGCCTTGGGTTTGATCGCCGGCATCGGAGTGGAGCCCCTGTGGCTGACGTTGTCCCTCATGGGCCTGGTGCTGCTGGTGATGTTCATCGGCGACAACCCTGCAGTCCTTCCCGCGTACCGCCACCAAACCGTGGTCCTGGACCGGGCCATCAACAATGAAACTGAACTCCATGCCCGGCTGGAGGAAGTCCTCAACGGCACGGTTCACTCGGCCACCATCCAGGAGCTGGACCTGGTCAATGACAAGACGATCGTGGATGTGCGCTACGCAGTCCGGGCACGGCGCTCCGTCCAGGCGAGCGCGCAGCTCGGCTTCGACCGGCCCGCGGGTGCACTGGCCCCGGCACCGCAGGAGCTTCCGGGCTCCGTGTTCCCGGGCTCTGCAGCACAGGCAGCCCAGCAAGCGGCACAGCCCCACCAGCAGGCGGCGCAGCAAGCCTGGCACTCCCAGCAGCAAACACCGCCGGCCCACCAGCAAGAGGCACAGCCCCACCAGCACACCGCGCAGCAAGCGGAGCAAGCCGAGCGCCACACCTCGGCAGGTGTCGCATGAGCCGCCCCGACGCAGCCCCCGTCATTCCGCACCTCAGCCAGCTTCCCGCCGTCGGGCTTGAAGAGCTGACAACCGAAGCCGCGCTGCTGACCCGGGTGGACCGCAAGTACCTGGTCCCCTCGGCGAGCGCCCGCCGGATCTTCGCCGGCTTCACCACCGAGGCACGCGTGCTGGAGATGGACGGCAGCCGGACGTTCGCCTACGACTCCGTCTACTTCGACACCCCGGAACTGGACAGCTACATGATGGCGGCGCATGGCAGGCGCCGGCGGTTCAAGGTCCGCACCCGAACGTACGTGGACAGCGCCGTGAGCTTCCTGGAAGTCAAGACCGAAGGAGCCCGCGAAGCCACCGTCAAGGAACGGATTCCCTACGAACCCTGCGACCGTGACCGGCTCACCGACGAAGGCCTGGCCTATGTGAACGAAACCCTGGCCGCGGCGATCGGGGACGTGGAGTTCGGCCCCATGGAGCCCGTGCTGTCCACCGCCTACCACCGCACCACGCTGTACCTGCCGGACTCGGGCAGCCGCGCGACGATCGATACCGATGTCACGTGGCAGCGTCCCGACGGCCAACCGTGGGTGCTGGACAACGCCGTGGTGGTGGAGACGAAGTCCGGCTCAGCCCCCGGGCCGCTGGACAGGCATTTGTGGGCACATGGTGTCCGCCCCTGCCGGATCTCCAAGTTCGCCACGGGCATGGCAGCCCTCCACCCCGAGCTGCCGGCCAACCGCTGGAACCAGACCCTACGACGCCGCCTGCCCCTGCGGCCCGCCAACTGACCTCTACCCCTCCCACCCTTAGGAAGACACCATGCGCTCCCTCCGTACCTACCTTTCCGTTGCCGCCGTCGCCCTCGCTGTTTCGCTGGCAGGCTGCTCCACCGCCACGACAACAGGCACCACTACGTCCACGGGCACCACTTCAACCCAGCAAGTAGTCAACGCCTCCACCATCTCCGAGGACACCCACTTCGACAGCGACGACCTCACGTGGGACACCGCGTCGGAAGTGGCCATCAGCCTGTCCGACGGCGGCAGCAAAGTGACGTCGTCAAACACCAGTGGGGTGGCATTGGACGGCAACACTGTGACCATCAGCGCCGCCGGGACCTACCGCCTGAGCGGCTCGCTGACGGACGGAAAGATCGTGGTGGCCGCCGGTGACTCGGATACGGTGCGGATTATTCTCGACGGCGTGGAGCTGGGTAACTCCACCGGCTCGCCTTTCGTGGTCCAGAGCGCCGATGAGGCCATTGTGTATCTGCAGGACGGCACCTCCAACACGCTCACGGACGCTTCCACGTACGCCGACCAAGGTGACGACGCACCCAATGCCGCCCTCTATTCCATGGCCGACCTGACCATTGCCGGCCCCGGCTCGCTCAGCGTCAACGGAAAGTACAAGGACGGCATCGTCTCCAAGGACGGACTGGTCCTGGCCTCGGGGAACGTCACCGTGAACGCCGCCGACGACGGTATCCGCGGCAAGGACTACACGGCCCTGCTGGATGGCACCTACACCGTGACGGCGGGCGACGATGGCGTGAAATCGGACAACGACACGGACGAAGGCCGCGGCTGGCTGCTGGTGAGCGGTGGATCGTTGACCGTCAATGCCGGCGACGACGGCGTCAAGGCGTACAACACACTCACTGTTTCCGGTGGGACTGTCACGGTGGCCACATCCGAGGAGGGGCTTGAAGCGCAGCACATCGTGGTCTCCGGCGGCGACACCACCATCACGTCCAACGACGACGGCGTGAACGCAGCGGGCGGTTCGTCCTCCACTTCCGCTGATACGGGCATGGGCGGACCGGGCGGCGGCATGGGCGGCGGCTCTCAGGAGGCCGGCGACTACACCGTGGACGTCTCCGGCGGAACCTTGACCATCAACTCCGAGGGCGACGGCCTGGACTCCAACGGCAGCGCCACCATCTCCGGCGGAACCATCGTGGTGAACGGTCCCACGAATAACGGCAACGGCGCGCTGGACGTGAACGGAGACCTCACCGTCACTGGTGGAACGGTTGCCGCGGCCGGCAGCGCGGGCATGGCCGTGACCCCGGGAACCACGTCCACCCAGTCCGGCGTGCAGCTGACCTTCAACTCCTCCGTTGCGGCCGGGACCCCGATCCACCTTGTGGATTCCTCCGGCAAGGTGGTGGCAACGTTCGTGACCACCAAGACCATCGCGTCCCTGGTCTACTCCTCCTCCGCCATCAGTGACGGCCAGACGTACACGGTGTACACGGGAGGCAGTGCTGACGCCAAGGCCGGGCTGACCACAGGTTCCATCGACGGCGCCGAGTCCATGGGGACCGTTGCCGCCGGGCAGTACACCCAGGCTCAGGGCCCTGGAGGCCGGCGGTAAGTCTCAAGTAGATACGTCCCCGGGCGCACGAAGAACAGCGCCCGACGGCGGTACGCACGTGCCGCCGTCGGGCCCCACAAACTTGATGGGAAATTGAGCCAAACGGACCTGTTCCTTGATGTTGCGGCGTGACTCTGGTTTCAGGCGAAGCACCCATACCTGGGGGTTTCGGCAACGAATAACCAGCAGGACACAACGACGTGGGGGAAGAAATGGAACAGGCAGAAGCTCCAACGGATGTGAGGGCCGTGAAAGGCATCATCCAGGACCAGCATCCCGTGGATTTCCACGCACTGGGTGTGGCGGGATGCATCGACCGGCTGGCCGAACCACTCCGGCGCTCCGGGGTTGAGGTCCACTGGGACATCCCCCACCACGGCATCGAGATCTCTTCGGCCTCCGCGGGACTGCTCTACCACGTGGCCCAAGAGACTTTCAGCAACACCCTCAACTACGCCGATGCCAGCCAACTCACCATCCGGCTCAACGCGGTTTACCACGGCATCCAGCTCACGGTCTCGGACGACGGTACTGGCTTCGAGATCCACGCGGCCCCCAGCGGACGGCGTCACGGCTTTGGCCTCCTGCTCATGTCCCTTGCGGTTCACGACGCCGGCGGGACAGTCGACATCGAATCGGAGCTTGGGCGCGGCACCAGTGTGAGCGTGACGCTGCCGCTGGATTGAGTCCTTATTGGGACCTTGTTTGGCCACCCCAACCATGGATCGATGGCCGGACCGGACGTATTCTGTAGCTACTTTTCAGCCAGGAATCCGGACGGAACGGCAGGAAAATGGCACGGAACAAGGGTCAACGCATCGGTTTGGGCAGGTTCCTGTTCAGGCTCTTTGGGTTCTTCTTCATCAGCTTCCTCTGTGGCGTGTTGATCTCCGGGCTGGTGGTCCCGGTGGTTGCGTTCACCAGCACCACGGTGGGTGGGTCCATCGGTTTCTACGAGAGCTTGCCCAGCCAACTCGACGTCAACTCCCCGTCCCTGTCCAGCACCGTGGTGGCCTCCGACGGGACGCCCATCGCCACCTTCTACGCCGAGAACCGCGTCAAGGTTCCACTGGACCAGATGTCGCCGTTCATCCGGCAGGCAATCGTTGCCATTGAGGACAACCGCTTCTACCAGCACGCTGGCGTGGACGCGCAGGGCATCATGCGCGCGCTGACCTCCAATCTCACCAAAGGCACCCGGCAAGGGGCCTCCACGCTGACCCAGCAGTACGTCACCAACGTCCTCAACGAATCCCGGCTCTCGCAAGGCAGACCGGAGGACGTGGTGCTCAGCGGCCAGAAGACCATGGGAGACAAACTCCGCGAAATCAAGCTGGCATTGGAATTGGAGAAGCGGTTCAGCAAGGACCAGATCCTCGAGGGCTACCTCAACATCGTGTTCTTCAACCGCAACGCCTACGGGATCGAAGCTGCCTCACGATACTTCTTCAGCGTTTCCGCGAAAGATCTCAACCTGCCGCAAGCGGCCATGCTGGCGGGCCTGGTCAACGGACCCAGCATCTACGACCCCACGGTTGACCCCAACGCAGCCATTGCACGGCGCAACATCGTCCTGGACCGGATGCTGGAACAGCACGTGATCAACCAGGCGGACCACGACGCGGCCGTGGCAACGCCGGTGGAACTCAAGATCACCCCCTCGCTGCAGGGTTGCGCCGGGGCCGTGATCGCCACCTACTTCTGTGACTACGTATCCCACCTGATCCTGAACAACGACGCCTACGGCGCCACCATGGCAGACCGCGAGCGCCTCCTCTACCGCGGCGGGCTCGTCATCAAGACCACCCTGGACAGCCGCTTGCAGGCCGCGGCCCAGGCCCAAGTAGATGCCTCCGCCGGGGACAACCCGGACAAGTGGGGGGCGGCCATAACCACTGTGGAGCCGGGGACCGGGCGAATCCTGGCCATGGCCCAGAACACGGTGTTCGTTCCAGAGCCGGGCAAGTACGATACCCAGCTGAACTTCAACGTGGACGCCAAGGACGAGAACGGCTACGACCTCAACGGTGCGGGCGGCTTCCAGCCAGGTTCCACCATGAAGCCCTTCATCTATGCAGAGTGGCTCAATGAGGGCAAAAACCCCACGGCCGTTGTGGATGCCTCACGCAGGGTGTACCCCGTGGGCTTTCCGTGGCGTGACAGTTGCGGCCGCGTCCTTGGCGGTTACAGTTCAGCGCAGAAGGCCCAGAACCTCGGCGCCGACGATGACCTGCAGAACAACGACGCCGGCTACTACCGCCCCATGCCCATCAACTACGGGCTGTACAACTCCATCAACACGGCCACCTTCGCCACGGCTGCCCAGCTGGACTTCTGCGGCATCCAACGCATGGTGGACACCGTGGGCCTCCACAGCGGGCTCGACAATGCTCCCGTCAACATGCACCAGATCGGCAACCTGCTGGGCTCCATCGGGGTTGCGCCCGTGGTGTTGGCTTCCGCCTACGCCACCTTCGCCAACGACGGCACCTACTGCAAGCCCATCGCCATCTCCGACATCACCGATTCCCAAGGCCGCAAGTACGACGCCCAAAAAACCGAATGCCGCGATGCCGTGAAGCCGGCCGTGGCGCGGGGCGTCACCTCCGTGTTGCAGGACGTGTTGAAGATGGGATCGGGCGTCTACATCAACCCGAAAGTGCAGAACCAGGTGCCCGTGGCGGCCAAGACAGGAACGTCCAACAACAACGGCGCCACCTGGGTTGCCGGGTACACCACACGTTTGGCCACGGCTTCGTTCTTTGGTGACACCTCGGCGGGCCAGCAGCGCGCGGGGCAGGGCGTCACCATCAACGGGAAGTTCTACAAGTCCTTGGACGGGTACATGATCGCCGGGCCGCAGTGGGCCAACTACATGATGGAGGCCACGGCGCTCTACCCCAGCGGCGCCTTCAATGCCCCGGCTCCCCCACCGGCGCCCGCGCCCATCACCACGGCACCCGCCGTGCCCCGGTTGACGGGGCGGTAAGCTCACCCGGGCGTAGCGACAGCCGCTGCGATCGACAGGCGGGTTAACCCACGACGGCGACCTGCCGCCGTCGTGGGTTGGTTAGCGGGCGTAGCGTTCCGTGAAGTTCCTCAAGACCCGCATGGGTTCGGTGATCGGGGTCTGCCGGGCGGTCTCGATGAGCTCCTCGGCCTGGTGCGGCGGGAAGTAGCCTGCGTCCTTGTAGATGGTGATCCGGGTGACCAGGCCCTCGACGTCGAGTTCAGGGTGGAACTGGGTGGCGTAGAGGTTGCTCTTGATGCGGAACATGTGCACAGGGCAGGCGGCGGAACTCGCCAGCAGGACGGCGTGGCCGGGGAGTTTGCTGCAGGCCTCCTTGTGCCCCACGAAGGCTTCGAAGGCGTGCGGCAACCCGGCGAGCAGCGGATCACGTTCGCCTTCGGCCGTCAGTTTGATCTCAGCAGGTCCCACCGGCTCACCGAACCGCCGGTCGATGGTGGCGCCCTGATGTACACCCAGCGTGCCAACCCCGTAGCAGGCGCCCAGGAAGGGGAAGTCCTGCTCAACAATGCGGTCCAGGAGCTCGGAAAGTTCGGCTTCAACCCGGAGTTGGGCCGGGCTCTTCTCCTCCACAGGATCGCTGGAGGTGTAGGGGCTTCCTCCCACGATCACGCCGGAGTAGTGGTCCAAGTTAATGGCAGGCATTGGCCCTGCTTCCAGCCTCACACGGACCAATTCAGATTCTTCGAGTCCGCAATATCGCAGATAGGCCAGGTACTCGTCGTCGGCTGCGGCGTCTTCGGCCCGGGTCGCCAGCAAAAGGAAGGGCTTCACAGCCCCAGTCTGCGGGAGGACGCCGCGACATTCCAAGTAAATGGGTAGGTCTGGCAGACACTCCCTGCGCGGGAACAAATTGCGTAGCGTTGGAATTGTTCACGCTAACGCCCCGAATACGTGATTCATCCCAAAGGAGCATCTTTGACGCAGGACCCCGCCGTGGTCACATCCCAGCACAACAAGTCACCGAACGAGGTGACGCCCCAGAATCCGGTACCAAGGCAACGCCCCACCAAGATCCCGTGGGGCGGTTTGTTGGTGCTTGCGGCCGCCGGGTTCACGGCGGTGACCACGGAACTCCTGCCTTCGGGGCTCCTGCCGCAGATCAGTCGCGACCTTGGAGTGGATGAATCGGCGGTGGGTTCGCTGACCGCTGCCTACGCAGCGATCATTGTGTTTACCGCGCTGCCCTTATCGCGCCTTCTGGGCGGCAGGGTTCCCCGCAAGACCCTGCTCATCGGCACCGTCCTGGTCTTTGCCCTCAGCAACATCCTGTTGGCACTGAGTCCGACGCTGGCTGTAGCCGTAGTTGCCCGTTTGCTCGGCGGCATCGCCCACGGCATGCTGTGGTCCAGCATGGCTCCCTACGTTGCGCGGATCGTCCCTGCGCATTCCGTGGGCAAGTCCATGGCCGTGGTGTTCAGTGGCACCAGCATCGCCTTGGCCGTCGGCGCCCCGATCGGCACCCTGATGGGGACACTCATGACGTGGCGGGCGTCCTTCATTGTCCTTGCCGGAGTGGGTGTGCTGCTGGCATTCCTTGCGTTCTGGCTGCTGCCTGCCGCGCATGACCCCGGAAACCACAAAGCCCCCTCCATCCGTGCTGCCCTCAAGCTGCCCGGCGTCATCGCAGTTGCCACGGCCTGGCCATTGTTGTTGCTCGCTCATTTCACGTTGTTCACCTATGTGGCCCCCTTCCTCCTGGCATCGGGACTGCCCGAGGCACTCACCGGAGTCTCACTGTCCGTGGTGGGCGTCTCCGGGTTGCTGGGCATCTGGATCGCCGGCCTGACCGCAGATTCCCACCCACGACGTTCGGTGATTGCCGCCGTCGGGCTTCTCTTGCTGGCGTTCGCGCTGCTGCCCGTACTGGGCACGTCGACCGCAGGCATGTTCGCCCTCATGGTCCTCTGGGGTGTGTCCTTCGGCGCCATGCGCATCTACAACCAGGCGGCGATCCTCCGCGCGGGCGGCGAACACAAGGACGCGGCCAATGGGCTCACTGTGGTGACCATCCAGGTGGGCATCGCGGTGGGTGCAGGATACGGAGCCCTGGCCCTCACCCTGCTCGGTGCGCAGTTGGTGCCGCTGGCGGCCGCGCTGCCCACCGCCGTCGCGCTGATGATCATCATGGCGAGCCGCCGCGGCGGGTACCCGGCCGGGGGCCGCGAGAAGCGCCGTTAACATCACCGAAACATGCCAGTCACGCGATCTTCACGAAGGCCGGATTTCTGTAACTTTCCTGCAACTTAGCTCTTCTGAGTCGGAAACATAGCTCACCGAATATTGAACCCGGGGGTAGCGAGGGCCGACATTTCCAGGCCCGTCACGGACAGGCTTGATCAGAAGGGAAACGCAGGTGGAGATCTCTGCGCAAAACGTCTGGCTGATGTTGTCATCGGCAATGGTGCTTTTCATGACCCCGGGCCTCGGCCTCTTCTACGGTGGCATGACCCGCGCCAAGGCGGCCCTGAACATGATCATGATGAGCTTCATCTCCGCCGGCATCGTCGGCGTGGTATGGGTCCTCTGGGGGTACTCGATGACCACCGGCGACGGCATCCTGGGCCTCTTCGGCAACCCCTTCGCACACTTCGGCCTCCAGGACCTGGTGGGCACCCCGGATCTCATCAAGGTGGGCTTCGCCGCGACGTTCGCGATCATCACCGTGGCGCTCATCAGCGGGGCCATCGCCGATCGTGCCAAGTTCGGCGCCTGGGCCGTGTTCGTCCCGATCTGGGTCACGGTGGTCTACTGCCCCCTGGCCTACATGATCTGGGGCGGTGGCCTCATGAGTGCTGGCGGCGCCCTCACCGACATCTTCGGCCAGGTCATCGACTTTGCCGGTGGCGCCGTGGTTGAAGTCAGCTCGGGAACCGCAGCTTTTGTCCTCGCATTGATCGTGGGAAAGCGTCACGGATTCGCGAAGGACCCCAACCACCGCCCGCACAACGTCCCGTTCATCATGATCGGCGCCGCCATCCTGTGGTTCGGTTGGTTCGGCTTCAACGGCGGCGCGGCCACCACGGCGGCACAGGCCGGCCTCATCTGGATCAACACCCTGGTAACCCCCGCTGCGGCCATGCTCAGCTGGCTCGTGGTGGAGAAAGTCCGCCACGGCCACCCGACTTCCCTGGGCGCAGCGTCCGGCGTAGTCGCCGGCCTTGTTGCCATCACCCCGTCCTGTGCCAACATCAGCCCTCTTGCCGCGCTGTGCCTTGGCCTCGTGGCCGGTGCCGCCTGCTGCGTTTTTGTGGACCTGAAGTACAAGTTCGGCTTCGACGACTCCCTCGATGTGGTGGGTGTGCACTTCGGCGCCGGCGTCATCGGCACCTTGTCGCTCGGCTTCATCGCCCTCCCGCAGGACGGCGTCGGCGGCGGCCTCCTCTACGGCGGCGGCCCCCAGCAGTTGATCGCGCAGATTGTCGCAGTGCTGGTCACCATCCTGCTCTCCGGCTTGGGCACCTTGGTGATCGGCCGGGCCATCCACAAGACCATCGGCTTCCGCGTCACCCACGAGCACGAGGTCACCGGCGTGGACCTCACCCAGCACGCAGAGTCCGCCTACGAATTCGGGCTCACGCCCCACGGGCACTTCCGGCAACAGCAGGCGCACCTGTCCTCGCTGATCAAGCGCAAGCCTGCTCCGGCTGGTCCCGCCGCTGAGCCTGCCTCGGGTTCAGCCAAGGAAGACAGCTTCGCCTAGTCTCCCCCACGGAACAGCGGACGACGGCGGTACGCGAGTGCCGCCGTCGTCCGCTGTTGCGCCGTCCCCACCCAAGTAGGTCGCAGTTGTGCGCGTTTAGACCGCTGAAAACGCGCACTAGTGCGACCTAGTTGGGCCCGTTCCAGAGGCGCTGCCACCAACTGCGTTTCGACGGCGGTTCGGGTCCGGTTTCGGGCGGAGCGGCTGCGGCACGCCGGTCACGCCAACGCTGTACTCCCAACTCCACGTCCCGGAGCTTCGTGATCACCGGCGGGCCGCCCTGCAATTGCCGGCGGGCCTCGATCACCCGTTTGTTGAAGTCCTCGAGCGTTTCGCGGACCTGCTTCTCCATGAGGAACTGGTCCAACTTTGACTCCAGTTCAGCGTCCTCGAGGCGCAGCAGAATGGCCGGCGGTCCCAGGCCACTGATCTGCTCGCGCTGGATGAGTCCCTTGACCCACCAGTCGGGGTCGTAGCCTTTGCCGAGGCCGGGGATGGGTTTGCCGGCGTATTTGAGGTTGTCGAACTTGCCCTGGGCCATGGCTTCGCGGACCAGGTAGTCGGCGCGGGCGGCCTCGTTGACCTTGCGCCGTTTCTCGCGGAGGGCGTCGTCGGCGTCGAGCTCTGCGCGTTCCTGGGCGTTGCCTCCGGTGGATCGACCGGCTCGGAGTTCGGCGGCGCGTTCCAGGCGGCGCTTGCTGCCTTCATGGTCCACGGGCCCACCGCCTCTCACGAATCGTCCTGCAGCCGGAGTCGTGGTCTTCTTTCCAGTATTCCCCACAGGTGGGAACTCCAAACAGCCGTGCCGCCACCACCTACTTTGGGACAGGAACACCCCGCCCTGCCGCGTGGTACGGCGTGTCGGGGCACTCCTGAGGTGAAAGTGGGTGGTGGCGGCACACGGTTCACCACGAAATCAGCGAACGGCCATGCTCGGATCCAGTTGCTCAATCCCCTCGGGTGTCACCAGGACAACCCGGGCCGTGCAGATGTCGTAGAACAACCCCGTGGCTTCGAGTTGTCCGGCAGCCAAGGCCGGGCCGGTGACGGGGTGTTGCTCGAGCTTCCCCAACTGCACGGCGACGTTGACCATGCTGAGCTGGTCGAGGCGGCTGAACCCGGCGGCCTTGGCGGCCAACGCCACAGGGTGGTTGTCCACCAACGCCCGGTAGCTGGGCCGCGCGTGTTCCAGCCAGGCATCGAACCCGGAGCCAAGGGCGGGGGCCGACCCCGAAGCGTCGGCGAGCACAGCCTTCATCGCGCCGCAGTTGGAGTGCCCGCACACCACGATCGAGTCCACAGACAAGGCCTTCACGGCAAAGGTCAGGGTGGAATCAATGGAGGCATCGTGGTCATCGCTGCAGACCACATTGCCGATGTTCCGCAACGTCAGCAGGTCACCCGGGCCGCTGCTGGTGATCAGGTTCGGGTTCACACGCGAATCCACGCACGCAACAAAGAGGGTGTCCGGGTTCTGTCCATCGGTGAGGTCCTGGACGAGGGGCCGGACCTTGTCTGCGTGGCGGCGATGGTACTTGTCGATGCCCAGGAGGATTGACCGCAGCGGCGGGTGCCGGTCGCCGTCGTCGTCCGCTGTGCCAGCCGCCACGGAAGGCTCCCACGACGCCCGCGGCGGCAAGGGGAACTCCCGCAGGTCCTGACGCTGGGGCGTGTTGTCCGCAGCATCAGTGAAGGTGGTACTGCCGTGCTCCTCGATGCTGACGGAAGCTCCCGTGCTGCGGTGCTGGGCCCGCCAGGCAAGCAAGGTCTCACGGAAGGCGTGGTCGAGGTAGTCGGCGTTGAGCTCCACCACGACGTCGGCGCCCTCGGGCACCGAACCCAGAACCCGGCTCAACCGGGGCAACGCGAAGAAGCTGCAGGACCCGGCGATCGTCACACGCCACGGCGTCCCCGGCGCGACCGGGGCATGGGCGTGGATCTGTGTTCGCAGGACCCGCCACAGCACGCACAGCGCCGCGAGTGCCAGGCCAATGATCACGCCTTCCAGCAGGTTCAGGACCACCACGCACACGAGCGTCACGGCGTAGACCAGGAGATCACCGGTGCGGAGGCTCGTCTTGATGTCGGCAATCTTGACCAGCTTGGCGCCGATCACCAACAAGAGCCCGGCCAGCACGGACAAGGGGATCAGCTGGATCATGCCGGCGAACAACGCCGAGAACACGAGCACCCACACGCCATGCAATACGGCAGAAGCACGCGACTTCGCACCGGCTTCGACGTTCGTGGCACTGCGGACAATCACGCCGGTTACGGGAAGGCCGCCCAAAAGACCGGACACCACGTTGGCCGAACCCTGCCCCACGAGTTCGCGGTTGAGGTTGGTCCGTGCGCCGGTGTGCATTTTGTCCACGGCGACGGCGGACAACAGCGACTCGATGCTCGCAATCAGGGCCACGGTAATGACCGCCATGACGGCCCCGCGCCAGTTGCCTTCGGGCAGGCTGGGCAACGCCACGGCATCAAGAATGGAACCGCTGAAACTGATCCGCTCCACGCCGGGCGCCACCGCAACGGACACAGCGGTCACGGCCACGACGGCGGCCAGCGGTCCAGGCACCTTGCGCACCGCGGCCGGGAGGTACTTCCAGCCAAGCAAAATGACGACCACTGCCAGGCCCAGGAGCGCGGAGTGCAGTTCGACGGCGGTAATCGCGGCGGGCAGCCCCGCCAGGTTTTCGACGGCGGACCCTGCGGCCTGGCCGCCGAGCAGCACGTGGATTTGCTGGAGGATGATGGTGATCCCAATGCCGGCGAGCATTGCCTTGACCACCACTGGCGACACTGCCAGCGCGGCCCGCCCAACGCGGCTCAGGCCCAGGAGCAACTGCACGACGCCGGCAGCCGCCGTAATCGCGCAGGTCACCTGCCAGCCGAACTCGGCAACCAAACCGGCGACGACGACGGTCAGGCCGGCCGCGGGGCCACTCACCTGAAGGACGGAGCCGCCGAGCGTTCCGGCGACGATGCCACCGACGGCGGCTGCAATGAGGCCCGCCATGATGGGGGCACCTGATGCGGCAGCGATTCCCAGGGACAGTGGGAGTGCTACGAGGAAGACAACCAGGGACGCCGGAAAATCGGCGCCGAGGTTGCTGAGGAAGCTGGGTTTGGCGGCGGGTTTGGCGCCGGGCGGGCTGTGGGCGTCGTTTGCTGTCTTGGATGCCTGCGGCATGGGAATCTCCTTGGCTCGGAAAGTGGACCCCTTCAGCGTAGGAAAATTGTCATGCTGAGTGACAAGCTGATGTGACAGATTTGACAAAAGTTGTGAATGAGAGGCTTCACATGGCGATAAAGGGGAACTTATACGGGGGCCGAACGCGTTGGGGCACCCGCGGATCCGCTCGCCTTCCCCCGCACTTTCACCCGATACCAGGCATGGCTCCCTGGCCATATAGACTTCGCAGGTTGACGCGATGGTCGCGTTTTAATTTTTGAGGGGTTTGAGCCTTTGGCTGCTCTGGGTTTTTCTGCTTTTCCTGCTGAAGGTGCACCGCGCCGTGTCGTGGGTTTGCTGACAGCAACTCTCGCAATCGCTGGCCTCATGGTGGGTGTCACGCCTGCCGCTGAGGCGGACATCGTCTCCGACCGGGTGCCAGTTGGCCAAAGGGTATTCGCCTTGGCCGTCAACGAAATAACCAACAAGGTCTTTGCCAGCAATGACGCGGCAAACACGGTCACCATCATTGATCCGACCAGCAAAGCGCGGAAGACAGTTTCCGTGGGAACCGAGCCCCGCGAACTGGTGGTCAACGAGGCGACCAACAAGGTCTACGTGCAGAATTACGGCGAAACCTCTGTGTCGGTCATCGATGGCAGCTCCGGTACCAGTACGAAGATCCAACTCTCGGAGTTGGCCGGCAAACCTGCGGTGAATGAAACGACCAACAAGATCTACGTCCCACACAGCAGCGGCATCAGTGTGATTTATGGTGCCACAAACACCATCAGAAAAGTTCCTTCGAGCGGAGCCTTCCAACTGGCGGTGAACGAGAAGACCAACACCGTCTATGCCGTCAACTTTGATGGAAGCCTGAGCATTCTGAACGGCTCAACGAACGCAATGACCAAGGTCAACGCATGTGATACGGCCTACGCAGTAGCGGTCAACGACGTCACCAACACGGTGTATGTTGCCTGCCGCTGGGAACGGTCCATCATAGTTTTCGACGGGGCCACGCAGCAGAGTACCGTAGTGCCGACAGGCGCCGGTACCAGCCCCCAGGAATTGGCAGTCAATCGCACAACCAACAAGGTCTACGCCCTCAACTTCGCGGATTCGAGCTTGACCGTACTGGACGGGAAAACCCATTCAGTAGCCACGGTTCCCACCGGTGACTATTCGATCTCCCTCGCCGTCAATGAAGCAAGCAACAAGATCTACGTCTCCGATCAGTATCAATGGCGGGTCCGGATGTTCGCCGGCGCGACCAACTCGGCCACCTTTGTGCCGGGTTTCCATATCCCCGGTCGGATGGCCGTGAATACGAAAACAAACACCGTCTTCGTCCCTGACCTGTATCGCGCCAATAATCAGGACACCAGCGACATAGTGATCATTGACGGCAGGGATATCCCTCCTGTCATCACGTCCGGCGCACCTCCGGAAAAGGGAAGGGTGGGCGCCCAGTATAGCTTCGCATTCTCTGCCAAGGGCTCCTACGGCATCTCCTTCAAGGTTGCCTCCGGGTCACTTCCTCCCGGCCTGACCCTTGAAGGCGGGTTACTTGAGGGAGTTCCGACCAGGGCCGGAAAGTTCACCTTCAGCGTTTCCGCAACCAACGGATTCAGCCCGGATGCCGTGAGTCCAACGTTCACCATTACTGTCTCCCCTGATGACGTCAGGCACGACTTCAACGGCGACAAAAAGCCCGACATCCTGGCGCGGAACAGCAACGGGGATCTGTGGCTCTACCCCGGAAACGGCAGCGGTGGCTGGCAGCCGCCATCCAAGGTCGGCCAAGGCTGGAACGCCATGACAGCACTCGTCACCCCCGGGGATTTCAACGGTGACGGTAAGGCCGACGTGTTGGCCCGTGATTCCGGCGGCGCTTTGTGGCTGTATCCAGGGAACGGCAAAGGCGGCTGGCTGGCGCGTGTCCAAGTGGGCCAGGGCTGGAATTACATGACCGCCATTTCAGGCATTGGCGACTACGATCTGGACGGAAACGCAGATATCGTCGCGGGGGGCCCGAGCGGAGACCTTTTGCTTTACCGGGGCAACGGTCGTAGCGGATGGCTGCAAACCTGGTTCGTTGGGAGCGGTCTGAACGGCATGAACTACCTCTCCGGCCCCGGCGACCTCACCAAGGACGGCGTCCAAGACCTGCTGACCCGCGATGCCAACGGCACATTGCAGAGTTTCGACGGCCATCCGAGGACCTCCTTTGGCCAGGGCGTTGAAATTGGCTGGGGCTGGAACGTCATGACAGCAGTAGCAACACCCGGCGACTTCAACGGCGACGGCAACGTTGACCTCCTGGCCCGCGATGCCGCCGGAACACTGTGGCTGTACCCGGGTAACGGAAAGAGCGGCTGGCTGCCCCGAGTTCAGGTCGGTTCAGGCTGGAATGTCATGAACGCGATCATTTAACCCACGCTGAACATCAGGAGCGTTGCAAGGGCGACGACGGGACCTCCCGCCGTCGCCCTTTCTGTTTCAGGGCAAAAAAACTAAGGCTACTTAGGGTAGCTTGGTTCCAAACAGGCAAGACCAAGAGTCGACAGTTTGGAGGCAGTCCATGGATGAATCCACGAGCACAGCCCAACCCGTCCGCATCAACTCGGAACCGGCACAACTGCAGGCCCTCCAGCCCCTCATCGAAGCGGTGGGCGAACTCGTAGGCGACGTACCGGCCCTGCTGGAGATAGCCAAGGATATCGGCCGAACCGCGCCCCATCCCGGCGAGGGCAGCACAGGCAAACTGTGGGAAGTCCTGGCGTCCGTCACGGCAGTGGACGTGGCAGCAGGCCGGGTCCTGGAACCGCATCTCGACGCCGTGCACATTCTGGCCCAGGCAGGACAACCCGAACCTGAGGGGGCCTGGGGAGTCTTCGCCGCAGAAGGCCCCGGAATGAAGTTGGAAGCCACGCGGGACGAAGCCGGGAACTACGTGCTGAACGGCACCAAGCCATGGTGCTCACTCGCGTCGCAACTCGATGGTGCGGTCATCACCGCCCACCTCCCCCGAGGGCAGGGACGGGCAGCGTTCGCCGTCAACCTGCACCACTCAGGCGTCACCTGCGAGACGCCTGAGTGGACCAGCAGGGGCCTCCTGGAAATCCCCAGCGGGACGGTCCACTTCGAGCAGGTTCCGGCCACGCTGCTCCAAGGACCCGGCTGGTATCACGAGCGTCCCGGCTTCGCCTGGGGTGGCATAGGAGTTGCCGCCTGCTGGCTGGGCGGGGCCGTGGGGCTTGCACGCGATTTCGCCCAGTCCCTGACGGATGCTGCAGACAAGGGCCGCGAACCGGACCAGCTCGCACTGGCGCACCTCGGCGAAATCGATCGGCTCCTTGCTTCGGCGGCAGCCCTCCTCGCCCGCACCGCCGAAAGAATCGACGCCAACCTGACCGGCGTCGGCCCCAGCGCATGGAGCGAGGCCCAGCGTGCCCGCGGAACCGTAGCTGCCGCCGTCGAGCGCATCCAGGCTCTGGTGTCCCAAAACCGAGGGCCCGGCCCCCTGGCGTTCGACGAATGGTACGGGAAGCAGATGGCGGACCTTTCCCTCTACGTCCGGCAGCATCATGCCATGCGGGACGACGCCCAGCTCGGTTCCCTGGCGCTGAAGGGTGACCGGGCATGGTGACGTTCTCGCACACTGACACCGGGACGCCGGAAGCAGCCTGGTCCGCCAGCGGCGTGCGGACGCTGCCCGAGCTGCCCCTCAGCGCCGGCGATCTGGCGGCCACCACGTTCGTGGTGCTGGCCGCCCATCCCGACGACGAATCGCTCGGCGCCGGCGGCTTCCTTGCCAAGCTCCAGGCAGCAGGCGCGTCGATCCGCCTGCTGTTGTGCAGCGCCGGTGAGGCGTCTCATCCGGCTTCACCAACGACGACGGCGGACCGGCTTGCCGCTGTCCGGCTCGCGGAGTTCGAAACGGCTGTGTCCGGGCTGGCACCCGTCGCGACGTGGCGGTATTTGGAAGTTCCGGACCGGCAATTGGCAGCGTCGCGCCCGGCCATTGCCGAGTCCCTCCGGCAGGCCATCGCGGATGAAGGGGTACAGGCAGACCAGGTTGTGATCGTGGCTCCGTACCGGGCCGACGGGCACATTGACCACGACACCCTTGGCAGTGTGGCCGCCGAAGTAGCTGGCGAAGGTGGTCATGGGCTGTTGGAATACCCCATTTGGTACTGGTTGTGGGCCGGACCCGAGGATGTCACGTGGAAGGAGTGGGTGCGGGTCCCTTTGTCTTCCGCGGAACGGGAGGCCAAGGGCAGGGCAATGCGCGCCCACCTTTCGCAGACGGAGCCACTCTCTGATCAGGCGGGAGACGAGACGCTCTTGTCCCCCGCCTTCCTGGAGCACTTTTCACGATCGTGGGAAACCTTCGCTTGGCACCCACCCGTGGCTGGATCCAACAGGGCTGCCGATGCCGAAGAGATCTTCGACGCGGTCCACGCCCGTGAAGCTGATCCGTGGAACTACGCCACCAGCTGGTACGAGCACCGGAAACGTTCCCTGACCTTGGCCGCGCTTCCGGAGGAAAGCTATGGCTCCGGCCTGGAAGTGGGCTGTTCCATTGGCACTCTCAGCGAGGAGTTGGCGCCGCGATGTGGGCAGTTCCTTGCCGTGGACGCCAGCAGCAAAGCCTTGGGCCAAGCAAACGAACGGCTCGGTCGGTTTCGCCATGCCCGGACCCTTCAGGCAACAGTCCCCCACGAATGGCCCGATGGCAGCTTCGACCTGGTGGTGGTCTCGGAAATGGGCTACTACGTGGCACCCGAAGAACTGGCTGAGCTGCTGCAGCGCGTGAAAGTCTCCATGAACCCGGGAGGCACTCTCCTCCTGTGCCACTGGAGGCATCCGATCTCGGGGTGGCAAATGGACGGCGAGACAGTCCACGCGACGGCACGCGAGCAGTTGGACTGGTCCAGCCGAGGGATCTATCGGGAGAAGGACTTCCTCCTCGAGGTACTCGTCTCGCCGGACGGCCCGGCATGACCGGCCATGAGGGCTGGCAGGGCTCAGGCAGCCACCTGGACTTGGGCGGCCAACGGGACGCAGGCAGCCACCTGGACTTGGGTAGCCGCAGCGACGAACCCCTCTCAGCGGCTATCCGTCACGTGGCTGTTGTTGTTCCGGCACACAACGAGGAGCAACGCCTGGGACACGCGCTTGGGTCCCTGCTCCGGGCCACCCAGGGCTTGGAGCAGCTATTCCCCGCAGTGACCACCAGCATCTCTGTGGTCCTGGACAATTGCACCGACCGCTCGGCACGCATCGCCGCGTCCTTTGCAGCAACCCACCCGGTCCTCGCCACCCTTGAGGTGAAGCTGCGGAGCACGGGTGCCAGCAGGGCAACGGGAGTGGCCTTCGCCCTGAAGGTTGCGGCGGAGGACCCGGAGGGCGTTTGGCTGGCCAACACCGACGCCGACTCAACAGTCCCGGCAGACTGGCTGGTCCGGCAGGTGGAACTGGCCAATTCAGGAGCCGATGCGATCCTGGGCTCGGTGGAACCCGATCCGGCCGACAGCGACGCCGCGGTGCTTCTGCGTTGGCTGGAACTCCACCCCTTCAAGGAGTCCCACCCACACATCTACGGCGCCAACCTTGGGGTCAGGGCATCCGCCTACCTGCAGTCCGGCGGATTCCCCGCTGTCCGCGCCCATGAGGACAGGATGTTGGTGGAGAGGCTTCGTCGGCATGGATTCCGGGTGCAGGCAACAGACTCCATCCGTGTCACCACGTCGGGCCGTACACATGCCCGGGCCCCACAAGGATTCGCAGCCTACCTCCGCTCGCTGGCACAGGATGTTCCCGTGGTTGCCGAGTCGGCTTAGGTTGACCACCAGCCATGTACCGCCACGACCCACTTTGAGGTCCGGGCTGCCCCGACACGCCGTACATCACGGCGAGACAGGGAGTTCCTTGCTCAAAGTGGGTCGCGGAGGCACACGGGGCGAGCACTCAACGTTGCCGAAGCACACAGCGTTGCCACCCGGGGCCAGCAATCACCGCGGGGCCAGCAGTCAGCGCCGGACCAGCAATCAGCGCAGGGCCAGCAATCAGCGCAGGGCCATGCTCGGATCCAGTTGTTCGATCCCCTCCGGCGTCACCAGCACCACGCGGGCCGTGTTGATGTCGAAGAACAAACCCGTGGCCTGCACGTTCCCGGAAGCCAAGGCCGGTCCGGTGGCGTGGTGCTCGCCCAGCTTGGCCAACTGGACGGCAACGTTGACCATGCTGAGCTGGTCCAGCCGGCTGAATCCGGCGGCCGCGGCAGCCAGGCCCACCGGGTGGTCGGCAAGGAGGGCCTGATAGCTGGGACGGGCATGCTCCAGCCAGGTATCGAACCCGGAACCCAAGGCCGGGGTGGCGCCTTCGGCATCTGCCAGGACGGCCTTCATGGCCCCGCAGTTGGAGTGCCCGCACACCACGATCGACTCCACCGAGAGGGCCTTCACGGCAAACGTCAGCGTGGAATCGATGGAGGCATCGTTGCTGTCGCTGCAGACCACATTGCCAATGTTCCGTAGCGTCAACAGGTCGCCGGGGCCACTGCTGGTGATCAGGTTAGGGTTCACGCGCGAGTCCACGCAGGCAACAAACAGCGTGTCAGGGTTCTGCCCGTCGGTCAGGTCCTGTACCAGAGGCCGGACCTTGTCTGCGTGGCGGCGGTGGTACTTGTCGATGCCCAGGAGGATGGACCGCAAAGGCGGCTGACCGTCGTCGTCCGTTTGCCCGGCTACCTCCAACGATTGCCAGGACGTGCGCGGCGGAAGCGGAAACTCCCGCGGGTCCTGCCGCTGCGGCGCACTGTGGGCGGCATCGGTGAAGGCCGTGGTTCCGTGCTCCTCGAAGGTCACGGTGGCTCCGGTGTTCTCCCGCTGCGCACGCCAGGCCACCAAGGCTTCACGGAAAGCATGGTCCAGGTAGTCGGCGTTGAGCTCCACCACGACGTCCAGGCCGGCGGGCACGGCCTGCAGCACCCGGTTCAGCCGCGGCAGCGCGAAGAAGCTGCAGGATCCGGCGATGGTCACACGCCATGCCTGGCCCTCACCCGCAGGAGAATGGGCATGGATTTGGGCCCGCAGCACGCGCCACAGCACAGACAGCGCGGCAAGGGCCAGCCCGATGATCACGCCTTCAAGCAGGTTCAGCACCACTACGCAGATCAACGTCACACCGTAGACCAGGAAATCTCCGGTCCGAAGGCTCGTCTTGATATCTGCCACCTTGACCAGCTTGGCGCCGATCACCAGCAACAAACCCGCCAGGACGGACAACGGAATCAGCTGGATCAGGCCCGCAAACAAGGCCGAGAACACCAGCACCCACACGCCATGCAGGATCGCCGAGGACCGGCCCTTGGCGCCGGCCTCCACGTTCGTGGCACTGCGCACGATCACGCCCGTCACCGGCAAACCGCCAAGCAGGCCGGAGACAACATTGGCCGAGCCCTGTCCTACGAGCTCACGGTTGAGGTTGGTGGGCGTTCCGCCATGCATCTTATCCACTGCCACCGCGGAGAGCAGGGATTCGATGCTGGCAATGAGCGCGACCGTCACAACGGCCATGGCCACGGTGCCCAAGCTGCCGTCGGGCAGCCTTGGCAACGCAATCGCGTCGAAAATGGAACCACTGAAGCTGATGCGTTCAACACCCGGCGCCACAGCAACGGAAACGGCAGTGACCACGACGACGGCCACCAACTGACCCGGCACTTGGCGCACCATGGCCGGGGCGTACTTCCACAGCATGAGGATTCCCACTACCGCGATGCCCAGCAGGGCAGATTCCACCTTCATGCCCGCCATCGCGGCCGGCAGAGTCACGAGGTTTTCCACCGCGGAGCCGGCTGCCTTGCCGCCCAGCAGGACGTGAAGCTGTTGCAGGATGATGGTGATCCCGATGCCGGCAAGCATTGCCTTGACCACCACCGGCGAGACGGCCAGCGCGGCGCGGCCCAGGCGGCTGACGCCCATGAGCAACTGCACGACGCCGGCCGCTGCGGTAATGGCGCACGTCGCCTGCCAGCCGAACTCCTGGACCAAACCGGCGACGACGACAGTCAGGCCGGCCGCGGGGCCACTCACCTGGAGGACGGAACCCCCGAGGCTGCCTGCGACGATGCCGCCCACAGCCGCGGCGATGAGGCCCGCCATGATCGGCGCACCGGATGCGGCCGCGATTCCGAGGGACAGCGGCAGGGCTACGAGGAACACCACCAGCGAGGCCGGAAGGTCGGCGCCAAGGTTGCCCAGGAGCCGTGGTTTGCCGGGGCTGGGCTTGGCTCCGGAAGGCTTGTTGCCGGGCGGGCTCAGGGTGTCGCCGGGCACGGCAACAGGACCCGATAAGTGAGACATGAATATTCCTTTTGGCTCGGAAAGATTATTTCCGCAGCCTAAAAAGACACCTAATAATCGTCAACAATATGTGACGGGAAAAACTAAAGTTGCCATTCTTTGCAAATTTTTGGTATTCAAGCCATTCATCCTGGCAAGCAATGAAACCAGCCTTCGAATAGCCAATATAGACCAGAAACGTAGGTTTATGAAAAATCACCATTCAAAAATGTACGTTATTTCCCTAAAATACTTCAGGGTTTTTGGGAATTACCCATCGGCCAGCTTCGACCGGGCCGCGGCAATCGCGGAAGCCGTAACGGTGTCCCTGTCCCCCGAGCCATCCACTGTCAGCAGGATTCCGCGCTGGGAGTAGGCCGTGATTACGGGCTGCGTCTCGTCCCGGTAGAGTTCCAGCCGGCGCTGGATGACAGCCTCGGTATCATCGCTGCGGCCTTGTTCGCGGGCTCGGCGGAGCATCCGCTCCACCAGTTCGTCGTTTGACACCGTCAGGGCCAGCACAACTTCCAGCGCCTGCTGCCGTGCGGCCAGCAACTCGTCCAAGGCACCAATCTGGGCCACCGTCCGGGGGTAGCCGTCCAGCAAAAAGCCCGCACCGGCGTCGTTGTTTTCCAAGCGTCCGCGAAGCATTGCAGTGGTGACGTGGTCCGGGACGAACTCGCCGTGATCCATGTACCTGCCGGCTTCTGCGCCCAGCTCGGTGCCATCGCGGACATGCGCCCGGAACAGCTCACCCGTGGAGATCGCAGGAACACCGAAGTGCCGCGCAATGTACTCAGCCTGCGTACCTTTTCCTGAACCGGGAGGGCCCATGATGATCAGTCGCGCCATGACTCATGTCCGTTTCGAGAGGCGGCCGGGAGTTAAACCATAACGCCGGCGACGACGGGTGGCTCCCGTCGTCGCCGGCTTTTCTTTGAGGCTGATATGGCGCTCAGGCGTTGGCCGCTTCTCCCAGGAGGGCGTCGATCTGCTCGATGGCCAAACGCAGCCCTTCCTCCATGCCCATCCCGGCCATTTTCTCCATCTGCCCTTGGGACTCGAAGACCGAGGTGAGGGTCATTCGGGTCCGCTCGCCCAGCGGTTCGAGCGTCACAGTGGCATGCGTGACGCCAAGGTGGTCCACGGGTTCACCGTGCTCGTCCGCAAAGCCGTCGTCGAACTCGAGGTGGTCCGGAGCGCTGATGGCCGTGATTGTCCAATAGCCATGTGCCTTGGTGCCATCGGGGCCGGTCATGTAATACGCCGCTTTGCCACCGGGAGTGAAGTCGTAACTGGGGAAGGTCGCCGGCCAAGTGGGCGGTCCCCACCAGCGCTCCAGTTGGCGCGGGTCCTCCCATATGCGCCAGACACGCTCAACCCCGGCATCGAATTCGGTGACAATGGTGAAGCTCAGCGCCTCAACGTTCTTGTCCACACTGACAACAGCCATGGCAGATCTCCTTCAGTTATCTTCAGCGAGAATGTCCGCAATCCGGCCGGCACGTTGCCGCCAGACGTCTTCGAATTGATCCAACAGGTGCCGGGCTTGGTGCAAGCCATCATGGTTGCCCCGCACAATCTGCTCCCTCCCCCGCTTTTCCTTGGACACCAGGGAGGCCCGTTCCAGGACCGCGACGTGTTTTTGTACGGCCGCGAAACTCATGGCGTAGAGCGCAGCCAGCCCGGATACCGTGTACTCCCCGGCAGTCACGCGGGCCACGATGTCGCGGCGCGTCGCATCGGACAACGCCCGGAAAAGGCGGTCCAGTTCGGCGTCGGACGTTTTGCTGCTGAGCTGATCTACAACCATTTGGTTGTACGATACGGCGGGCGGCCCGGGGAGTCAATGGCCTGCCAGCTTCTCCAGACTCCCCTTGCGGCCCGCATCTCACCCGGGGTAAGTTTTTTGAAACGTCACAAAGAAAGCGTTTTCCCAGACTCTTGAGGTGAATCTCCATGACCCAGCACGCCCCGGCAACGTGGATCGACGGCGAACCCCCGGCAAGCCTCAGCGGAGGTGCCACGTGGGGGATGCCCTTCCCACGGGGTGCAGTTCAGGCGGCCTCCGCGGTTTCGGTCGAAGACCAGGAGGGCACCCGCGTCCCTGCCCAGGCCTGGCCCCTCGCAACCTGGCCGGACGGGACCCTCAAGTGGGCCGGACTTGCCATCCCGGCAACGGAGCAGCCCTCCTCGGCATACACCGTCCGGTACGGCTCCGGCGAGCCGGACGCAACGGAAGCGCACGACGGCGGCGCGCCAGCCGCCGTCGTACGCTCGCCCCAGGTGACCGTCACCGAAACCGGAGAGGCGGTCACCGTCTCCACGGGACCTTTGGAGATGGTGATTCCGCGCAGCGGGCAGTCCTTGTTCCGCAGCCTGTCCCGCGATGGCTCGGTGGTGGCATCCAACGCCAGATTGGTGAGCCTCCTGCAGCACGGAGTCATCGAGGAGGCCGGCAACACAGTCCGCGACGGCTACACAGGACACGTCCGCTCCGTCACCGTGGAACAGCACGGGCCCATCCGCGCCGTGGTTCGCCTTGAGGGTGCGCATCAAGCCGATGCCGGCACGCGGGAGTGGCTGCCCTTCACGGCGCGCTTCACCTTCCATGCCGGCGCCCGAAGTGTTCGCATGACGCACTCGTTCGTGTGGGACGGCGAGGCTGAACAGGACTTCCTGGCGGGACTCGGCGTGCGGTTCACGGTGTCGCTGGAGAGCGCACTGCACGATCGTCACGTACGGATTGCAGGCGCTGACGGCGGCTTCCTGGTGGAAGGCATCCGGGGTTTGACCGGGCTGCGGCGGGATCCGGGCGAGGCCGTGAGGCAGGCCCACGTGGCCGGACAAGCCACGCCGGCGTTGAGTACGTGGAATCCGGAAGTCTCGGATCGGCTGCACCTCATTCCCTCGTGGAACGACTACACCCTGACGCAGTTGTCCGCCGACGGGTTCGAACTCCGGAAACGCACCGCGCCCGGGCACGGATGGGTGGGGATCTCGGGAGGCACGCGCGCCGCCGGGTTCTGTTCGCTCAGCGATCTGCGGGGCGGGTTCGGAGTTGGCGTGCGCGACTTCTGGCAGTCGCACCCCGGACAGTTGGACATCCGCGGCGCTGCCTCCGAGTCCGCAGAGCTGACCGCTTGGCTCTACTCCCCCGAAGCCCAGCCCATGGACCTGCGTTTCTACCACAACGGCCTGGGCCAGGACACCTTCGAGGAGCAACTCGAAGGCCTGGAGATCACCTACGAGGACTACGAGCCGGGCTTCGGAAACCCCACCGGAATCGCGCGCACCCACGAGCTGACCCTGTTCGCCTACGACTCCACGCCGTCCACGGAGTCCCTTGCCTCGGATGCCCTCGCTGCATCCACTCCCCCGTTGCTGCAGCCCACGACGTCGGTCCTGCACGCGGCCTGCGTCTTCGGCGACTGGGCCCCCGTGGACCGCAGCACCCCCGACCGCGCCGAGCTCGAGGACAAGCTGGACTTCCTGTTCGACTTCTACGCAGGCCAACAGGAACAACGCCGCTGGTACGGGTTCTGGAACTACGGCGACGTGATGCACACCTACGACTCCGACAGGCACGTGTGGCGCTACGACGTAGGCGGTTACGCCTGGGACAACTCCGAGCTCTCCCCCGATCTGTGGCTTTGGTACATGTACCTGCGCTCGGGCCGCGCCGATGTGTTCCGTTTCGCCGAGGCCATGACCCGGCACACGGGCGAGGTGGATGTGTACCACTCGGGACCTTGGCGAGGGCTCGGGTCACGGCACAACGTCCAGCACTGGGGCTGCAGCGCCAAGCAACTGCGCATCAGCAACCCCGCCTACCGGCGCTTCTACTACTACCTGACCGCAGACGAACGCACCGGCGATCTCCTCACCGAACTCGTGGACAGCGACCAGAACTTCCTGGGCCTGGACCCCGTCCGCAAGGTCCGGCCCGACGCCGATACCTACCGTCCGGACCGAGGCGCTTTGGGCGTTGGCCTGGGCACGGACTGGGGATCGCTCGCCGCCACGTGGCTCACCGACTGGGAACGCACCGGCAACCCCCGCTCCCGCGACCGGCTGCTGGGCACCATGGAGGACATCGGCGCCCTGAAGTACGGCTTCCTTACCGGTGAGGCGCTCTACGACCTGGACGCCGGAAGGTTCGACGCCGGCAGGGAAGTCATCAGCGTCTCCCACCTCAGTGCCGTGTTCGGTTTGGTGGAAATCTGCAGCGAACTCATCAACCTGGTTCCGTCCCCGGCCTTTGAGGAGGCCTGGATGCAGTACTGCCGGCTGTTCCTCGCGTCCCCCGCAACGCAGGCGTCGGAGGTGGGGCAACCCTTGGCCGGCATCTACCTCACCCAGGCCCACAGCCGCCTCACCGCGTACGCTGCGTCCCGCCTTGGTTCTGCGGAGTTGGCTGCTTCGGCGTGGGAGAGCTTCAGCGTCGGCGGGGAGAACCTGAACCATGCCGAGGCCTTCACGGTGAAGAAGATCCTGCCGCCCTACGTCCTGACGCCGGTTGACGAGGCACCCACCGTCTCCACGAACGACGCCGCACAATTCGGCCTCGCAGTTATCCAGAACCTGGCCCTCGTCGGTGAGCACCTGCCCGCGGTGGCCCCGCAACAGTAGCCCGCCGCGACGGCTCCGGGGCCGCCGTCGGAGGCTCCGGCGTCGTACGTCTTGTGCCGTCACGACCCACTTTGCCGCGTTTCAAGGCGATAAACAGCCCAAAAAGGTTGATTATCAGCGATCGGGGGCTCAAAGAGGGTCGGGGCGGTACACCCTGAGTCAGCAACCACCTGGCGCCGCACACAACGAAGCCGCCCACCTCCGAAACGGGGTGGGCGGCTTTGTTGTTGGCGCTTACTTCTTGCCGGTATAGACGACGGCGGGTGCGGCCGGAGTCTTCATGCCCTCACCGATGAAGAAGCTCGGGTGGGGCGGCTGGTTGTAGGCCACGTTTTCGCGGGCGACGGCCGTGCGGTAGACGGTGTCGTGCATCAGGGTCCGCAGCCGGACCTCGGTGGGAGCCGTTGTGGTGTAGATCCGCAGCTCCGTGCTGTCCGTGGACGGCCAGGCGATCTCTTCGCGCCAGTCACCCAGGATGTCCGCCTGGATGGAGGGGTTGCCCTTGGTAGTGTTGTTGCTGCGGGCACCATCGGCGGTCAGCAAGCGATCGCTGGTCTCGGTTTCCCAGTTCCACTTGGAGATGGTGGGGACACCACGGGAAACGGTGGCATCGTAGTCATGGTCCACGATTTCCCGGAGCAGGTCGCCGTCCCACCAGGCCAGGAAGTTCGCCGCCGGGATGTTCTCCGCGATCAGCTCACCCTTGGCGGACATCAGCTGGCCCACGGGCGAATCCCACGCTGCGGATCCTCCCACAGCCCATCCTTCAGCACCTTCGTACCGGGGATCAATGTCGCCCGATGCCCCACGGCCGGTGTCCTTGATGGCCGGAATGCTCCAGAGCACTTCACCGGTGGCCGCATCCCGGAACGTGGCGCCACGGTTACCGCTCTGGCTCATGCTCTCGTGGACGGCGAAGGTTTCCAGGCCCGGCCGTGACGGATCAAGGTCGCCGGTGTGGATGGCGTCGCCGTGGCCGAGCTTGGTGTTGTAGAGCGGCTGGCCATTGTCGTCGATGGTCATGGAACCGAATACGAACTCGTCCTTGCCGTCCTGGTCAACGTCAGCCACGGACAGGTTGTGGTTGCCTTGGCCCTTGTATTGGTCGCCTGCCACGTTGGAATCAAACGTCCAGCGCTTCACGAGCTTGCCGTTTACCAGGTCATAGGTCACCAGCACGGTGCGGGTGTAGTAGCCGCGGCTGAACATCATGGACGGGTGTTCGCCATCCAGGTAGGCCACAGCGGCGAGGAAACGGTCCACGCGGTTGCCGTAGTTATCGCCCCAGCTGGCCACCGATCCGCGCTCCGGCTCATAGGCCACGGTGTCCATGATGGTTCCGGTTTCACCCTTGAACACCGTGAGGAACTCGGGTCCACTCAGCACATAGCCGGCGGTGTTGCGGTAGTCGGCGTTGGGGTCACCGATGACTGTGCCGAGAGCGTCCGTGGTGCCATCGGCCGTCTTGAACGAAACCTCGGCCTTGCCGTCGCCGTCGAAGTCGTAGGCCAGCACCTGCGTGTAGTGGGCGCCGGCGCGGATGTTGCGGCCAAGGTCGATGCGCCACAGCTTGGTGCCGTCCAGCTTGTACGCGTCCACGTACACGTTGCCCGTGTATCCCGACTGCGAGTTGTCCTTGGCGTTGGACGGCGACCAGGTCTGGATGACCTCGTATGTGCCGTCGCCGTCGAGGTCCGCAACTGTCGCGTCGTTGGCGGAGTACGTGTAGGGCTTGCCGTCCGGGGTGACCCCGTCCGTGGGCTTGTCCAGCTTGATGGCCAGGTAGTTTTGGGCCAGCGGCGAGACAGCCTCGGTCAGTTTGTCCTGGCCTTGGCCATTGCCCACCGTCTTGATGACGTAGCTTGAGGTGACCGTTCCCGTGGGATCCACGAAGAAGGTCGAATTGCGGATGGGTTGAGGCGTGATGTTGACGCCGTCGCGCAGCACCTGGAACCCGATGCTGTCCTTGTCCAGGCCCAGCATGCGCCAACTGACGGTCACGCCCTGGTCAGACAGGACCGCGACGGGCGCCCGATCCAGGTTTTCCACTTGCCGCTTGGGCGTTTGGCCTTTTCCAGCGCTTACGACGGCGGCTGCGTTGGCTTGCGCTGTTTGGGTGGTTGCCGCTTGCGCGAGGGGCACACCGGTGAAGGCCAGGGCTGCTGCGGCGAGGGTGGCCGTGGCTGCGAGGGGTACGAGTGGTTTGCGGGAGGAACATTTCGAGGGGTAAGCCAAAGAACATCTCCTTTGATGCTGGACAGCGGAGGGTCCGCCGCCCGTTCTTGGAACGTTTCACTTACGCGCCCAGGTATTCCTTTCCACAAATGGCAGGATCCGAGGTTGCGCACCCAACCGGGTCGCCATTGATGCCGTTTTCAGCGCTCATGACGAGATCGACTACTACCTAGCTGGGAAGTGAAAACGCTTTCCGGGGTCTATGTTTACAGCGCTCGACACCCCGGTCAAGAGTTTGACTGGAAATTACTGGGATTTTTCGATTCTTGATGTTCACTTTTGTTCCCCTCCCCCGCACCGAACACCCCATACCCCACCCCACGCCCCACGCCCACCGGACGCTCTCTCACCGAACACCCCTCCCCTCCTGTCCCTCTCTCACCAAATACCCCTTTCCTGCCGTCCCTCTCTCACTCACTCGGCCCACGGCTCTCCGGGGTACTGACAGTCACTCCCTGCCGGGACCTGCCCCTCGTACGGTAAATCCCGTGAACATACGAAAGATGCTCCGATGAACAGAACGCTGGTGCCGGCGTCCGCACTGCTGTGGGGTCTCCAAATGGCTTTCCTGAGTCCCGCTTTGGCACTGATTCTCGTGAACCTTTACGGGGCTTCAACATCCGACGTCGGTTGGGTACTTGCCATCTACAACATCGGTGGGTTTGTCGCTTCCTTGGTGATTCCGGCCTACGCGGACACGAAGCGCGACTACCTGTCTCCCATGCTTGCGTGCGGCGCAATGACACTGCTTCTGGCGGTGATCCTGGCCTTCGCAACCATCCTGCCCCTTGCCACGATCGCACTGGTGGTGGTCGGCGGGCCGGCCGGCGTCGGAAGTTCCATGCTTTTCGCCCACCTCCGGCACTCCGGCGCGGGAACGTCCACCATCGTCAATACCCGGGCTGTCGTCTCAGTAGCGTGGGTGGCCGGTCCCCCGCTGGCCACCTTCATCATTGGCTGGTTGGGTAATCCGGCAATACTTCTGGCAATCGCCGCCGTCGCAGTGCTCAATATGGCCACTACGTGGGCCATGATCAGGAAGAACCGGGCGTCCACCCAGGAGCCGGAGGACGGCACCGCAGATGCCCCATCCGCTGCCCACGAGTCTCCAGTGAGCCGCACGGGAATCGTCCTGGTTACCGCGGCGTTTATTCTGCTCCAGGCAACAAATGCCACAGCCATGACCATCATGACGGTCTACGTTGGCGAAACGATGCGGCTGGATGTGCTGTGGGCAGGTGTGGCCTTGGGTGCTGCCGCGGCCCTGGAGGTGCCTGCGTTGCTGATCATTGGCAGGCTGAGCAACCGGTTCGCGCATCTCAGCCTGATCGCCACCAGTTGCGTTGCTGGCATCGCCTACTACGTTGGTTTGGCCTTTGTCACGGAGCCCATCATGCTCCTGGCCCTGCAGTTGCTGAACGCGTGGTCGTTTGCCGGGATCGCCGGAGTGGGACTGCCCCTCTTCCAGCAGATGATTCCACGGCCGGGGCTGTCCACGGGCCTGTACATGAACACCCGCCGCGTAGGCGCGATCGTGTCGGGTCCCATCATCGCCCTGGGTTCGGCTACGGCCTTCGGTCAACGCGGCATCTTCGTGGCCAGCGCCGTCCTCACCACCGTGGGTCTGGCGGTCATCGCCGTCGCGGGTCGGAATGGACGAACAAGAATTCCGTTGGACCACGAGGCCCGCCTCCCCGGGTAATCAGGAGGCGTCCGCGCGGCACAGCCGCGTGTGACGGTCTGTTGCCCCCGGTTGAGCCGCATGTAGCCCCATTGAGGACAGTGACACCAGAACTTGGGCGGCCCGGCACTCCTCCGTAGTGTGCTGCCATGCCGAAGCCTTCCGTGATTCCCTTGTCAGTCCTTGACCTCAGCCCTGTGTCGGCCAACCAGAGCTCCGGCGACGCCCTGCGCAGCACCATCAACCTGGCCGTCGCAACGGAAGCAGCAGGCTACTCCCGGTATTGGTTGGCCGAGCACCACCTCAACGACGGCGTGGCCGGTTCGTCCCCGCATGTGCTCGCGGGCCTCGTGGCATCGGCAACAAAGAGCATCCGGGTAGGCACGGCAGCCACGCTCCTGGGCAATTACCGGCCCCTCCAGATCGCGGAGAGCATCGGTACCCTGGCAGCGGTGTTCCCTGATCGGCTGGACTTGGGCTTTGGCCGCTCCGGTCCTCCCAAGTCACCCAGCGAGCCGGCGCCCGGTTTTATTGCACCGGACACCAGCGAACCCGAAGAACGCATAGTGGATGGACTGGTGGTTCCCGCCCCCCGGCCCATCTTTGGGGCGGTCCTGCCACGGAAGTTCCGCCTGCAGAGCGAACTCCTGGGCCGTTTTCCAGGAGACACCGACAACTTCGAAAATGACGTCCAGGACATCATCGGTTTCTTCACCGGCGACTATCGGACCAAACACGGCGAGGAGGTCACGGCAACTCCGGCGCTGGGTCAGTCCCCGCAGTTCTGGGTCCACGGTTCCACGGCAGGTCCAAGTGCCAGGCTCGCGGGCAAGCTGGGCCTCCCGTTCGGCGCGAACTACCACGTGGCACCGGCAACCGTCCTGGATTCCATCGCCGAGTACCGGGCACACTTCAAGCCTTCCGAAACTTTGCGGGAGCCGCATGTGATCGTCTCCGCGGATGTCCTGGTGGCACCTGACGAGTTCAGCGCCCGTCGATTGGCCCGCGGCTACGCGCAGTGGGTTTACGGGATCCGCAGCGGACAGGGCGCCATCCCCTACCCCTCGCCTGATGACGCCGCGGACTTCACGCTGGACGCCGAAGCCGAAGAGCTGGTCAAGGACCGCCTGGACACCCGCTTTGTGGGAGACCCGCATCAAGTAAGCGAAAACCTCCGGACCCTGCAGCACGCAACCGGAGCCCAGGAATTGCTCATCACCACCATCGCCCACCACCCCGCCGACCGCGAGAGCTCCTACCAGCTCCTCGCCGAGGCCTGGGGTCTCTGAGTTTGTCCATTACCCACCAAAGGAGCACCAATGACCACCGAAACCAGGACTGAAACAGACACCCAACTCATCACTGCCGAACAAGCGTCCGCCCTGATCGCTGACGGCGCGCTGGTCATCGACGTCCGCAGCGAAGGCGGCCGCGCCAGCACCGGTGCAGTGCCAGGCGCCGTCATTGTGAACCGCGAACACGTGGACGAAGACTTCGCCCCCGGCTCCCCGCACCGCCTTCCCCAGGTCACGGGAACCGAACAGAAAATTGTTGTGTTCTGCGGCTCGGTGAACGGCTCACGACCCGTGGCTCAGAAGCTTAAGGTCCTGGGCTACGACAATGTGGTCCACGTGGACGGCGGGTTCCTGGCCCTGCGCGACTCAGGAGTCCCCACCACCGGACCCACGGCACCCCCGGCTGAAGCCGCGCCGACTGCCTGACCTCCCGGCCCGCCGAATCCGCTTAGGCGTCCACCGCTTCGGGGAGCTCCGGGCGGCGGGCATCTGCCGCCGTCGGGCCCTCCGAAACCGCACCCCGCAACGCGGGTTCCGTCGCCGCCGTCGTGCCTTCCTTTACGGAAACCACGACGGCGGCACTCGAGTTTCCGGGGCTGCGCGCCTCGCGGAGCCAGTCAAGGCCGCCCGCCAGCAGCGCGACGCCCAACAGGCTGCAGCACATCAGGATTCCGTGGTGGAAGGCAGCTTTGGAAGCCCCACCCGTGACGGCACCGTGCGCCTGCAGGAACATCCCTGCCGCCGCGGCCGAGCAGAGGGCCGCTGCGAATCGCTGGCTGAGCTGGTAGAAACCTGCGGCGACCCCCGCAGCCCCAGCCGGCGCGTGCCCCAGGGTGAGGGTCTGGTTTGGCGCCACGACCAGGCCCGTGGCCACCCCCTGCAAGAGCCCGACGGCGGCGACGGCCAGTGCCGCTGTCCCGCCGTCGAACCGTTGGACGAAGAAATCCTTGGCAATCAGCGTGGCGAGGCTCCCCGCGACCGCGACCACTATCCCTCCACGTCCGTAGCGGGCCACGAACCGCCAGCTGAAGCTCGACGCGAGCAGCATGCCAGCCGCCTGCGGCGCAAGGATGGCCGCTGCGGCGAGTGGTGCCATGCCTGTTCCTGAGAGGAAATAGAAGGCCGTTACGGCAGCCATGCCCGCGCCGACTCCGAACTGGCACAGCGCCACCACCGTGCCCAAGGCATACCCCTTTGAGGTGGCGAGACCGGCACTCAGCAAAGGTGTCCTGCCCCTGCGGTGGTACCCGATTTCCCAAACCGCGAAGGCCAGCAAGGCGCCGGCCCCGAATGCCAGCGAAGTTACGGCTACCGTGCCGGCTCCGTAAATCGTGGGGATGAGCGAGGCAACCACCACGCCACCAAGAAGGAGGGCGCCGACAATGTCGATGGATGTTTTGCTCCGTTCCGCTCGGACCGCCATGCGGGGCAGCAGCGCGAAGGCGAACGGCACAAGAATCAACACCAGCGGAACATTGGCGAGGAAGAGGATCCGCCACGCGATCCCAGGGTCGCCCAAGGAGAGCACCAAGCCACCGATGAGCGGGCCACACACCGCAGCCGAGCCGCCGGCCGCTGCGTAGGCTCCCAGGGCTTTGGCGCGGTCATGTCCTGTGTAGATGTCCTGCAGCAAGCCAAGGACCTGGGGATTCAGGGTACCTGCGCCCAATCCTTGGAGGAGGCGGGCAACCACCACCAGGGATGGGTCGGTGGCCAGGCCGCCGAGGAGGCTGGAAGCACCGAACACTGCGATGCCAAGGATGAACAGCGTGCGCCGGCCAAGGACGTCTCCGAGCCTGCCGGCCGGAACCAGCGCCACGCCAAACGCCAACGAGTAGCCCGCCAGGATCCATTGGACCGAGCCGGGATCTGCGCGCAGGGAAGCCGACATGGCCGGGACCGCAAGGACAAACACCGATTGGTCCAGCAGCGTGATGAATCCGGCGCCCAGGCAAAGCCACAGGGCAGATCGTTTGGCGTTTGTACCCATGGTTGTGACTCTAGGGTGGCTTGATGCGGCGCCGGGCATCGGGAGACACCCGACTAACGGGCGTGAATAAGGGTTACTGTCGGTGACCTGTTGTGACACTTTCACCCGCCCCCACTCCGGACGCTCTCTCACCAAACCACCCCTTTCAGCTGAACCCTCTCGCATTGAAGAGTCGCCGGTGGTCTTCGGCTCGGGGCCCGCGGTTCGCCGGTGAGAGAGGATCCGCAGGAAACGACGGTCCGGTGAGAGAGGATCCGCAGGAAACGGCGGTCCGGTGAGAGAAGATCCGCAGGAAAGGGGGGTTCGGTTAGAGAGGGTCCGCAGGAAAGGGGGGTTCGGTGAGAGAGGGTCAGATTTGGAGGAGGCACGTGCGAGCGGATGCGTGGGCTGCGCGGAGGGCTTCGGGGCTCGAAGAACGTTCCCTGTGCGCCACTTCGTGCTTCAGCTGCGGAATGACGTGCGTCCCGAACTCGATGGCGTCGGGGACAAAGTCGTAGCCGCGCAGCCCGAAGATCTCGAAACCGAGCTCGTGGTAGTCGAGGATCGCCTGGGTGACGGTGTCATAGGAGCCAACCAACGCCGTCGCACTTCCTCCCCCGCCGCCCGCAGCCTTGGCGAGCGCCGTCCATAGGGCGCGGTCGTGAAGGTCGCCGCGCTCGGCCGCGGCCAGTAGCCGCTGGGTTCCGGCGGCTTCCGGCTTCGTGGCGTAGTGCCGGACGGGATCGATCACGTCGCCTGCGGAACGCCGGGCTTCAAACGTGCCCAGGATGGCATGTGCCTTCTCCCAAGCCAGCTGGTCAGTGGCAGCGACAATGGGCCGGAACGCAATCTGCCATCGAAGCGGCGATATCCTGCCCAGTGCGGCCGCGCGCGCGAGGATCTGTTGCTGCTGTGAAGCGGCATCGGCCAAGGGTTCGCCAAACAGGGCATAGATATCTGCCTCGGCAGCGCCCACGGACCAGGCAGCCTCGGAAGATCCACCGAAGGACATGCCAGGGCGTTTGCCGTTGAAGGGAGCCAGCCCCGAGGAAAAACCTTCAAAGCGGTAATGCTCACCGGACCAATCGAATGACTCCCCCGACCACGCCCGACGGACGATCTGCATGTACTCCTGCGTCCGGCCGTAGCGGGCGTCCTTGGCGAGGTAATCGCCTTCGCGCGCTTGGTCTGCCTGGCTTCCGCCGGTGATGAAGTGCACGGTCAAGCGGCCTTGGGCAATGTGGTCCAGGGTCAGGAAGGACCGTGCCGCGAAGGTCGGATGTGAGACGTTGGGCCGGTGAGCCAACCGCAACTGGATCCGTTCAGTATTGGCAGCAACCCACGTTGCGTGGACGGCTGGGTCCTGGGTGGCTGAGTTGTACGCGAAAAGCACGTGGTCCCAGTTGTTGTCCTCGTGGATCCGGGCGATCTTCGCGGCGTAAGAGGGGTCGAAGAAGGGCGTGGTGGCCGGCGAGGTCTCCGTGGAGTCGTTGCCGGCACCCATGCCGAGGAATTCGATGGGCATAAGGAATCTCCCGAAGGGTAGTTAGCGGCGGAGAATACGCTGGGCCAGCCAGTTGCCCAGCAATTGCGCGGCCTGGACCATGACGATGATGATGAGCACGGTGACCAGCGTGACTTCCCAGTTGAACTGCTGGTAGCCGTACATGATGGCGAAGTTGCCCAGCCCGCCGCCGCCGATGTAGCCGGCCATGGCGGACATATCCACGATCGCGATGATCATGAAGGTGTAGCCAAGAATGAGCGGCGCAAGCGATTCCGGAATGACCACGGCCCACAAGATGTGCAGGCGGCTGTCGCCCATGGCCCGGGCTGCTTCCACCACACCGGGATCGGAGGCCACCAGGTTCTGCTCCACCACGCGCCCGATCACCACTCCGGCCATGAGGGCCATGGGAAGGATCGCTGCGGTGGTTCCGATGGTGGTGCCCATGATGATCAGGGTCAACGGTGCGATCGCGGTGATGAAGATGATGAACGGGATGGGCCTGATGATGTTCACCAGGAAGTTGAGGACGGAAAAGACGGCCTTGTTGGCGAACAGGTTCCCGGGCCGGGTGGCGTACAGGGTCACCCCGAGCGCCAGTCCGGCCAGCCCGCTGAGCAGCACGGTGACCACCACCATGTAAATGGTCTGCTGGAAGGATTCGCCCAGGACGGGAAGGAGCGTGGTCCAGTCGGTGGTCATGGTTTCTCTCCAACAGTGGTCAGGTGGGGCACGGCGCTTTCGGCGGGTGCCGCCGTCGTAGTTTGGCGTTCGACGGCGGTGACGTCACCCAATTCGGCGAGCGCAGCGTCTATCGAAGTCTCGCTGCCGGTGAGCTCGTAGGTGAGCGTGCCGAGGATGCGGTTCTGGATTTCCGTGACTCCGCCGAAGACCACGCTGGAGCCCACACCGTGGCGTTCGAAGGTAGCTGCCACCAACGGAGTGGGCGCAGCTTCCGATATCCCTATCGACACCAAGAGCCCGGGGTGCGCAGCGGAGAGCCGTTGGACGGTTTCGGGTTCGGGTGTTCCGTGCACTGCGGTGGAGACGAATCGCTGGGTGGAGCCGCTCTTGGGGTCGGCAAACACGGAGTACGTAGGCCCGGATTCAACCACGCGGCCGGATTCCATCATCACCACCGTGTCGCAGATTTCCCGGACCACGTTCATTTCGTGGGTGATGACCACCACGGTGGTTCCGAGTTCCTTGTTGATGCGTCGGAGCAAGCGAAGGACGTCGCGCGTGGTTTCGGGGTCCAGGGCACTGGTGGCTTCATCGGCCAGGAGGATGTCAGGGGCGTTGGCCAGCGCGCGTGCGATGCCGACGCGTTGCTGCTGCCCACCGGAAAGCCGCCGCGGGTACGTCCTTGCCTTATCAGCGATTCCCACGAACTCAAGCAGTTCCTCCACGCGGGGCCGGATCTTGTCCTTGGACCAACCAGCCACTTTCAACGGGTACGCGACGTTTCCAAACACGGTGCGGGAGGTGAGGAGGTTGAACTGCTGGAAGATCATCCCGATCCCGGCACGGACCTTCCGCAACTGGCCTTCCGACAAGGCGGAAATGTCCTGGCCTTTGATAAGGACCTGCCCCTCGCTGGGGCGTTCCAGTCCATTGAGCAGCCGGACAAGCGTGGACTTACCTGCTCCTGAATAGCCCACGATCCCCACGACTGTGCCTTCTTCAATGTCCAGGGAGACAGAGTCCACGGCCCGTACTGGGGCATTTTTGCCCCATGCCCGGCCCTTGGGAACCGGGAAGATCTTGCTGGCTCCGCGCAGGGAGACGATGGCGCCCACCGGGGCCTCCTTTGGGTGGTGTTGTTGCGTTCCGAGCCCGTCCATGGACCGGGCACAGGGGTGGTTTGAGTGCCCATTCCAACAGCGAGGCCACTCCCGGATCGAACCCCGTGACCCCTTGTGACCTGCGGTTTCTCCCGTTAACGGCAGGCGACGCCGTGTTGCGGACGGATTCGTCCCAACCATGCCGCGTGCTTAGCGTGAGGCGTGGGGGATACCCCGTACCTTTCATTCGCATCAAGACCCTTTGTACGGAGAAGCATCATGAAGAACCGCCTGTTAGCTGCCGCCGTCGGCCTTATCGCCGCCCTGTCGTTGTCCGCGTGCGGGGGTGCTGCGGGAGGCTCTTCAAACTCAGGGAACACCAAGGTGGTTATCGGCGTGGACGACGGCGCGGAGGAGCACTGGACCATCCTTAGGAACAAGCTCAAGGACCAGGGGATCGACCTGGAGGTTAAGAACTTCACCGATGGCGCGCAGATCAACACCGCCACGCAGCAGGGCCAGGTGGACATCAACTTGTTCCAGCACCTCAAGTACTTGTCCCAGTTCAACGTCAACAGCAACGGCACGCTGGTTCCCGTCGGAGCTACGGCCGTCTACCCGTTGGCCCTCTACTCCGAAAAGTACAAGTCCGTGAGCGAACTGCCGGCGGACGCCCAGGTTGCCATTCCCAACAACCCCACCAACCAGGCGCGCGCCCTGCTGAATCTTCAGACGGCGGGCCTGCTCCAGCTCAAGGATGGCGGCAACTCGTTGTCCACCCCTGCGGAGATCACGTCGAGCAAGATCAAGGTTGTTCCCGTTGACAGCAACCAGACGGTCAACGCGCTCAAGGGCACCACGGAAGCCGCCGTCGTCAACAACACCCAGGCACAAAAGGGCGGCCTCGGCGACGACAAGATCATTTTCAAGGAAGACCTCAACTCGGAGGCGCTGGCTCCGTACATCAACGGCTTCGTGGTGAAGGCGGATCGCAAGGACGAGCCCACCTGGAAGAAGATCGTGGACGCTTACCACACGCCTGAGGTGGAGGCTTCGGTGACCAAGCTCAACGACGGCAACCTGCAGTTCAAGGCGGATTGGACCGCGGCCAAGCTGCAGGGAGTGCTCACCGCCGAAGAAGCAGCCATCAAGAAGACCAAGTAGTTGTCTGAGGGGCGGCCCGCTGCGCCACACAGCCAGCCGCCCCTCAGCCGTTCCAGGAACAAAGAGCCATGAACCAGCACCTCGCACGTGAACGCAGTCAGATCCATTTCTTCGCCTACCTGGTGGGTACGGGCATCCATGTGGCCTCGTGGCGCCACGAGACGGCGTTCCCGCAGGCCAGCATCGATTTCGCGCATCAGGTGAAGCTCGCCAAAGCGGCCGAGGACGCCAGGTTCGACGCCATCTTCCTGGGTGATTCCCTCGCCATCGACGAGACGAGCAACCCCGGCATCCTCAACCGGTTTGACCCCATCGGACTGGTCACGGCTTTGGGCGCGGTGACGGACAAGATCGGCCTGATCGCTACGTCGTCCACGTCCTATGACCAGCCGTACAACTTCGCACGCGCCGCCCTCACTGCCGACCACATCAGCGGCGGCCGCGTGGGTTGGAACATCGTCACCACGCGGGACCTGACCAACAGCACGGCCGGAAATTACGGCGCGGACCAGCACTTCGAGCACAGCCTCCGGTACCAGCGTGCCGAGGAATTCGTGGAGGTTACCCTTGGGCTCTGGAACTCCTGGGAGCGGGACGCGTTCCTCCATGACAAGCCACGCGGCCGCTTCTTCGACCGCCACAAACTCAACCGCCTCAACCACAAAGGTGAGTTCTTCAAGGTGGCAGGTCCTTTGAACATCGGCCCTTCGCCACAACACTCTCCGCTCCTGGCGCAGGCAGGAACGTCCGGTCCCGGGCAACGGCTCGGCGCCCGCTTCGCCAACGCTCTCTTCGCAAGCCACCCGGATATCCCGCAGGCCCGCAGTTACCGCCACTCTGTCCGTCAACAGGCCACAGCCTTTGGCCGAAACCCGGACGAGCTTTTCGTGTACCAGGCCATCTCCCCCATCGTTGCCGACAGCCGCAAGGAAGCATTGGAGCGCATCCGCGAGCTGGACAACCTCATCACGGACCAGCAGGTACTGGACTTCCTGCAGGAGTATTTCGCAGGACAGCTGGACTTCGCCGGCCTCGGTCCGGAGGCCACTGTGGCCCAGTCAGGCATTCCCTCGATCGCCAACCCGCGTACCGATTTCCGCTCCGCCGGCGAACAGATCCGTGGACGCGAAGATGAAGTGACCCTCAAGGATCTCTACTCGATCCTCACGGGCGACAAGCGGAACCACGACTTCATCGGCAGCCCGGAACACGTGGCCGCTTCCCTCGCGCGGTGGCATGCCGAAGGCGCTGCCGACGGCTTCAACCTCATGTTCTCCCTGCTGCCCCAGGACCTGGAGCGCTTTGCCGCCGGAGTCATCCCGATCCTCCAGGAACGCGGACTCGCCCGCACGGAATACACCGGCACCACCCTCAAGTCGCACCTCGGCCTGGCCCCCGAAGCCGCGGGCACCCGCGCCATCTGACCGCCGTCGTCGAAAGGACCAACATGACCACCCAAGCAACCGCCGCCACCGGCACGTACGTGATTCGCGAGGCCCGCCACGAAGAGTACGACGCCGTGGGGCGGCTGACGTACGAAGGGTTCGGCCATCACCTGCCCGGCGCCCGCCAGCCCGACGACGAGCGGCTGGAACTGCTCCTCAATGCCACGGCACGTGCACACGAAGGCGTGCTGTTGGTAGCCGAAGACGCCAGGACCGGAACACTCGTGGGAACAGCGAGCCTGCTTCCCTACGGTTCCTACCTCAGCCGCCAGGCCGCGGAAGGCGAAGTGGAACTCAGGCTGCTCGCGGTGCTGCCCGAAACCCGCCGGACCGGGCTCGGCAGGCGGCTCCTCAACGAGGCCGCACGCCTGGCCGCGGAACAAGGCGCCAAGCGCGTGGTGCTGGATACCGCCGTCGACAATGAACCATCCCAAAGCCTGTACCGCCAGCTGGGCTACATCCGCCGGACCGAACGCGAGAAACCGCGTCCCGCCCCCAAGGTGCAACTGGTGGTCTACACGCTGGATCTGCCCGCGAGGGGTTAGCTCCCACGCCTTTCACACATCCTTACTGCCGAGAGCCAACCCCTTGGTGTTAAGGACTCATCAAAAATCCTTCCAGCCCGGTACTAAGTACCCTTGGCGGTGCTATGTTCAGCTCAGATCGAGGAGCGTCGGGCTGGAAGGAAAGCCATGACCACGTTGAGCAGGCCGCCCGCGGACCCGTCGGCCCCCAAACCCGGTGGCTGGACGTCGTTCAGGACCTGGCTCCTGTTCGGGCTCCAGGACAGCAAAGGAAGCCATCAGGGTCCGGGCGGTGTCAGCGCAGCCCACGAGAAAAAGCACCACTGGTGGCAGGTCATGTGCCTCACCGGCGTGGACTACTTCTCCACACTGGGTTACCAACCGGCCATTGCCGCCCTGGCAGCGGGTGTCATCTCACCCATGGCCACGATCGTCCTGGTGGCTGTGACCCTGTTGGGCGCCTTGCCCGTGTACCGGAGGGTGGCCGGCGAAAGTCCCCGGGGCGAGGGTTCCATCGCCATGCTGGAACGGCTGCTCCCCCGTTGGGGCGGCAAGCTCCTGGTCCTGGTGCTGCTGGGCTTCGCCGCGACGGACTTCATGATCACCATGACCCTTTCCGCAGCCGATGCCACCGCCCACTTGATCCAGAACCCGGTGATGCCGGGCTGGTTGCAGGGGCAAAACGTGCTGGTCACGCTGTTCCTGCTGGCCCTGTTGGCGGCCGTGTTCCTGCGTGGCTTCAAGGAAGCGATCGGCGTGGCCGTAGTTCTGGTGGTTCTCTACCTGGGCCTGAACGTCGTGGTGGTGGCAACAACGGTGTTCGAGGTGCTCACCCATCCCACGGCCGTTGGGGACTGGTGGCAGCTCCTCTGGACCTCGCACGGTAATCCGATCATGGCCGTGGCCATCGCGCTGATCGTGTTCCCCAAGCTCGCCCTGGGCCTTTCCGGCTTCGAAACCGGTGTGGCCGTAATGCCGCAAGTGCAGGGCGATCCTGATGACACGGATGCCAAGCCCACGGGACGCATCAAGGGAACCCGGCGGATGCTGACCACCGCTGCGCTGATCATGAGCACCTTCCTCATCACCTCCAGCTTCACCACCGTGGTCCTCATCCCGGAGCATGAGTTCGAGCCCGGCGGCCAAGCCAATGGACGCGCCCTGGCGTTCCTTGCCCACGAATACCTGGGCCTTGGTTTCGGCACGGTCTACGACATCAGCACCATCGCCATCCTCTGGTTCGCCGGCGCCTCCGCCATGGCCGGGCTGCTCAACCTGGTCCCGCGGTACCTCCCCCGCTACGGAATGGCGCCCGAGTGGGCCAAGGCCGTCCGGCCCCTCGTCATGGTCTTCACCTTGGTGGGGTTCTTCATCACCGTGGTGTTCAACGCCGACGTCGACGCCCAAGGCGGTGCCTACGCCACCGGTGTGCTGGTGCTCATGACGTCAGCCGCCGTGGCCGTGACACTGTCCGCCCGCCGTCGTCATCAACGCAAGCGGACCATCGGCTTCGGTGCAATCGCCGCCGTCTTCGTTTACACCACCGTGGCCAACATCGTGGAGCGGCCGGAGGGCATCCGGATCGCTGCGATCTTCATTGCGGGCATCATTGGGATCTCGCTGCTGTCCCGCGTGCGCCGGTCCTTTGAACTGCACGCGACCCACGTCCACCTGGACCGTCAAGCCCTTGAGTTCATCCTCGACGACGACTCCGGACCCATCAGGCTGATCGCCCACGAACCGCGCAGGCTCACCGCGGAGGCCTATCGGGAGAAGTTGGTCTCTGCCATCGAAGTCAGCCACCTGCCACTGAATTACCACGGGATCTTCCTGGAGGTAGTGCTGGACGATACCTCCGATTTCGAGACCGAGCTCTACGTCAAGGGCATCGAGCGGCACGGCTACCGGATCCTCGAAGTCCACGGCCCGGTCATCGCCAACACCATCGCTTCCGTGCTGCTCCATATCCGGGACGTCACCGGGCTCATGCCGCACATCTACTTCCGCTGGACCGAGGGCAACCCCATTACCAACCTGCTGCGCTTCCTGTTCCTCGGCGAAGGCGAGATCGCCCCGGTGACGCGCGAGGTCCTGCGCGAGGCCGAGCCGGACGTGAGCCGCCGGCCATGGGTCCACGTGGGCTGAGGGGCACTGGGAGTACCCGGATCACCCGTCACTCCCGCAGCACGGCGGAGTAGCGTTCAGTGGGAGAGGACAACCCACCGAAAGGAACACCATGACCACCTGGCTCATCACAGGCTGCTCCACCGGACTTGGCCGGGCACTGGCCCGCGCCGTCCTCGCCCAAGGCGATAACGCCGTCGTGACCGCCCGCAGCACCGAGCCGCTTCAGGAGCTCACCGCGGAATTCCCGACGACGGCCCTCGCCGTGGCACTCGACGTCACCGTGCAGTCGCAGGTGGACGCCGCCGTGCAGCAGGCCGAGGAGCGTTTTGGCGGGGTGGACGTCCTGGTCAACAACGCAGGGTACGGCTACCGTGCCGCCGTGGAGGAAGGCGACGACGCCGGGGTGCGGGCCCTGTTCGACACCAACGTTTTTGGACCCGTCGCCATGATCAAGGGCGTCCTGCCCGGCATGCGGTCCCGGCGCTCCGGCGCAATCGTGAACATCTCCTCGATCGGCGCCCGCATCTGCCCTCCCGGCTCGGGCTACTACTCGGCCACCAAGGCAGCCCTGGAAGGCATCTCCGGGTCGCTGCAGAAGGAACTTGCTCCACTGGGGATCTCGGTGACCGCCGTGGAACCGGGCGGGTTCCGCACGGACTTCGCGGGACGTTCCCTGACCCAATCTGCCGTCGCGATTGACGACTATGCCGAGACCGCCGGCAAGCGCCGCAAGGAGAACGACACCGTCCATGGCACCCAGCCCGGCGACCCGGACAAGGCCGCCCAGCTGATCATCGATGCTGTTGAGGCTCCCGAAACGCCCGCATTCCTCCTCTTGGGGGCCGACGCGGTGTACGCCTACAACGCCGTGGAGGAAGCCATGCGCGCACAGGTTGACGGCTGGCGGGAGCGCAGCGAAAGCACAGGTTACACAGAGTAAAGAGGAGCGTGTAATCGGTCACACTTGTGGCGTTTGGCTTGTCATTGAGGGTCCGCAGCATGAACCATGATGGAGGGAACCCGTTCCCATCCAAGCTGAATCAGCAACCTCACCGACGAGGATGCGGCCCCGGGCGAAGAGGCTTGGGGCTGTCAAACAGCCTGAGCGAAAGTACTGACAATGACGACACATACTGACTCCATCACGCTGAAAATCTGGGATAACACGGCCATCGACCACACCATCGATGCCGCAATCCGGGACCTCACACCCCGCGCCACCGCAGAAAACTGCGGGATCGCCGTGACGCTCAGCGGACCGAAAACCTTCACCGTCAGCCTGGCCCGCTAAAGCAGCCCCAGCAGACAAAAGCGGACGACGCCGGTACCCACCGGCGTCGTCCGCTGTCGTTTAAGCGCGGGTGCCCGGGGCGCGAGTTTGGGGCGGGGCTGTGAGCGCGGGCGCGGCTGTGGGCGCGGGCGCGGCTGTGGGCGCGGCTGTGGGCTCGGCTGTGGGCAAGCGCGGGTGCCGACTTCGCGGGAAGCGTGTCCAAGCCCCCGCAAGTTTCCGAACTCGCCGGCATGCTTCCCGCGACGTCGTGCCAAAGCCCACGCAAGTTTCCGAACTCGCCGGCATGCTTCCCGCGAAGTCGCGCCAAAGCCCCGCTACTTTCCCGCGAACCCGCTGGCGCACTGGTGCGTTTGGTGCACAGTTCGTGATGCCGGCAGTGCAAATTTGCAGAAAAGCTTGAGTATTTCTTGATCCTTTGGCGGGTCGCTTCTTGTGTTGGCCTTGGAAATCTAAGGGTGTCAGCACGCCAGGATGAACGACAAGGACCGCCATGTGCACGCAAACCCTGCAGGCAGCAAGGCCGGACACGGACGCCGAGCTGCGCCACGGTGCCCACCGCGCCGCCGGCGGAGTGGTCACGGTCCTGGTCCCGGCACACAACGAGTCAGCCGGCATCACCGAAACCTTGGTCTCGCTGGGAAACCAGACCCGGCGACCGGACCGCGTGATCGTGGTGGCGGACAACTGCACCGACGACACGGAGGAACTCGCGCTTGCCCAGGGCGTCGAGGTTCTCCGCACCGTTGGGAACAAGGACAAGAAGGCAGGCGCCCTCAACTACGCCCTCAGCACCCTGCTCCCGGACGCTGATCCCGAGGATCTGATCCTGGTGCAGGACGCCGATTCGCAGCTGGCCCTTGACTTCATCGAGAACGCCACGGCGAACCTCCTCAAGGATGAACTGCTCGGGGCAGTCGGAGGCGTCTTCAGCGGCGGACCCGGCGGCGGCTTCGTTGGACACCTCCAGCGCAACGAATACGCCCGCTATGCCCGCGATGTGAAGCGCCTCCACGGCAAGTGCCTGGTGGTGACCGGAACGGCAGCGCTGTTCCGCGTCAAGACCCTGCGCGACGTTGTCTCCGCTCGTCTGGAAGGCACCCTCCCTCCCGGCAATGGCAAGGGCGGCGTGTACGACACCTCCGTGCTCACGGAGGACAACGAGCTCTCCTTTGCCTTGCTGACGCTCGGGTACCGCATCGCTTCGCCGTCAAACTGCACGCTGGTCACCGAGGTCATGCCCACGTGGCGGGAACTGTGGGCCCAGCGCCTCCGCTGGAAGCGCGGCGCCGTGGAGAACTGCGTGCAGTACGGCTGGACCAAGGTGACCCGCGCCTACTGGGGGCGGCAATTCCTGTCCATGATCGGCGTCGTAGTTACCGCCACCTACTTCGGTTCCATCATCTTTGCACTAGCCACCGGAATGGGCCTGAACCTGCAGCCATTCTGGGTTGCCGTCACCGGCATCTTTGTTTTGGAACGCATCATCACGGTGCGCTTCAGGGGCTGGAGGTACATGCTTCTGGCCACCACCATGTACGAAACCGTCATCGACATCTTCCTGCAGGCCGTTCACGCCAAGGCGTACCTGGATGCAGCATTCAACCGCAAGAAAGTTTGGTAAAGACTCATGTACAACAACCCCGCAGGTCCCGCAGCCGGTGCATTCGTTGGCGCCACAGGATCCGGAACGCTTGCTATGACCGGTGCAGGCGATCTGTTCTGGTTCGCCCTCGCAGCCTTCGCCATGCTGGCGCTGGGCCTGGCCATCAAGCGGATCGTCCCGGTCCGTGCGGAGAAGAAGGCCTGAGCATAGAGGTCCAACAAGCCCAGCAAGCCTGCCGTTGTGTCGGATGCCCCCAGCGCGACACAAAGACGGGCTTGCTGCCTGCCGTGGCCTCAGCTCACCGCCGCCGTACTCGCGGAGTACTTGGCCACGGTGGTGCAGCCGGCCTTGCTTCCGGTGACGCGGACCATCATGGTGTCCGCCTGGTCGGCGGCAACCAGCGTGTAGGTCTTGGCCGTGGCACCCGTAATGGCGACGCCGGACCGATACCACTGATAGGTGAGCGTGGTTCCCGTAGTCCACGTACCCGTGTTGGCCGTCAGGGTGGATCCGACGGTCAGCGTTCCGGAGATCGTCGGCGTGGGAGCTGCCAGTGTGCCCGCCACAACGGTTGCCGTTTGGGCGGATTCCTTGGTGGTGGTGGCGTAGCCGCTCTTGGTCCCGGTCACACGGACCGTCAGCTTGGTGCCTTGGTCTGCTGCCGCGAGGACGTAGTTGGAGGCCGTGGCACCGGAAATGGCCGCGCCGTTCCTGTACCACTGATAGGCCAGGCTGGTTCCGGCGGTCCAGGTTCCCGCGTTGGCAGTCAGGGTGCTGCCCACGGCTGCCGTTCCGCTGATGGTAGGCGTGGGAGCGGTCAGCGGGATGCCGGCAACGAAGGAGAAGTCGCGGATGGTGACGGACTCCGGAGCGACGTGGGCCGCATCGCCGCCACCTCCGCCGGTGACCCAGAGGTTGAAGTGGATCTGTTCCTTGGCGGGAACCGGAACGGTGGATCCTTGGAGGACTGTACGCTTCAGCAGCGTTCCGCTCGCATTCACCCCGGCGAACGTCTCAAAGGTAATCTTGCCCGGTTCCCACACCATGCGGTGGGTCAGGATCGGGGCGTTCGTTGTGTCGAAGTTGATGGTGTTGTTGCCCTGGCCAGGCGGCTTGGTGGCGTCGAACCAATATCCGTGCCCCTGGGTCACCGGCCAGTTCTGCCCGTAGGCCGAGCCACCGCCCCAGGCGGACGCTTCGCAAAGGTCAATCTCTGTGTATCCCGGAACTGCGTTGGGGTCATAGGTGAAAAGGCAGCCCCACACCACTTCCTTCTGCAGGGAGCTGACGTCCTTCTCAACAGTGGTGCTGTAGGTGCCGTAGCCGAAGCCTTCGCGGGTGGACTGGAACTCGGCGCCCACAGGTGCGGATCCCGTTGGATTCGTGATGGACAGTTTCACGTACCCGTTGGCGTCGGGGTTGCTGACGTTGTTGGCATCCCAGGATCCGTTGTACATGGGAGCCCCGCCCCAGAAACGCTTCTGCCAGTTAAAGCCTTCCCATGCGAAGCTGCCCACCGGTCCGGGATCTTCCGCAACCACTGCTGCCTTCGTTGCCGCTTGTGCCGATCCGATTCCTGCAAACATGGACAGCCCCACCGCCACGGTGAGGGCCAGGCCCATTACTTTTCTTCCCCCAGATGGAAGGAGCCTTACTGACTTGGACATAGCTGTAGCCTCCAATTGATGCGCCCAGAAAGACCTCCGACAATCACCGGAGGTCCGCGGCGACGTTCCACCCCCACGAGTAACGTCACTTCCGATGATTATGAAGTAGACAGGTACCTTCGGGAAGACGACTGGTAAACCAATTTCATCGTTACGCCATCGAGTGGATGTGCTGGCCGTTGCCTGGGGTAACGTTGGCTTGTCTGTCCGCACTTGGTTCCGGGAGGGCAAATCAGCATTCGAAGCGCAGGAATTCTCCTTTACCGGCACTCCCCCGTGGGCGGGCTGGAGCTCTGGATTGCCCACATGGGTGGCCCGTTCTGGGCACGCAAGGATCAACACGCCTGGTCCCTTCCCAAAGGAGAATTTCCCGAGGATGAAGACCCTTTGGTGGCTGCGCGCCGCGAGTTCACGGAGGAGATCGGCACTGCACCGCCCGCCGTCGAGTACCACCTGCTCGGCGTGTTCAAGCAGCCCTCAGGAAAGCTGATCACGGCCTACACGGCTCGGGCCGATTCGTTTCAGCCGGACCACATAGTCAGCAACACGTTCCCCATGGAATGGCCCAAGGGCTCCGGTTCCATCAAGGAATTCCCGGAGATTGACGATGCCCGGTGGGTGGATGAAGCCACGGCACGGACCAAGCTGGTCAAAGGGCAACTGCCGATCGTCGATGCGCTGGTGGAGCACCTGGCCGGAGCCTGAGCACAGCCCAGATGAATGGCTCACTGGAGGCCTCTTGGAACGACAGGACCTCTCAGATCAGCTTCATTTCCTGTGCGAGCGCTGATAGCTCATCGGCTGCGGCTTTCTGGGCTACAGCAGCAATGCCTTTGTACTCAAGCAAAGATTCAGCTTCCACCAGCCACCTGGAATCACTTTCTCTCCCCTTTACCTGACCGCTCGTGAGTAGGCCGAGTATGTGTGAGCTGGAGACGGTGAGCATTTCAGCCGCCTGTTGCACTGTCAGTTCCGCGTCCATGTCCAAGACGGTACAACACCGGCAAGACGACGCAATCGCATATGCCATGGAGACCACCACAAACCGCAGGCGCGTGGCGTCGGTCGACCACCTAGACGCTCGCTGCGACCACCTATTTTTTGGGAAAACAGCCGTTTTCGGTCCCGTAAACGCCAAAATCACCACCTAGACAAAATTTTTTGCCACCTAGACGAGATTTTCTAGGGCAAGCTCTCCCTTTGAAAGCACAACAGACATTGGGGGCTTAATTCATGGTTAGTACTGTCTCGTGAGTGGGGATTTCACGGCGGTGTGTTCGCCTTCCGGGGGTGGCGGGTCCGGGATTGATGTTGCCGCGTTGCCGCCGCTACCAGATCCCGATGTGCTGGACACCCATGTGGCGGACATGCTCGCCTCGGGGGCGGCGTTCCATAACGGTGTCCGGGACGCAGCCCGACACTGGTCCGGGCTCGAGGAGTTCTATAGGACCCCTGACGCCGCACAGGTCCTCGGCGCGTTCACCCCGATCGTGGCACGGTCCCAACGTGTCGCTGACCTTGCCTCCATGGCGGCGAAGACTCTGTACGCCTACGCGGACCGGGCCAGGGATTTCAAGACCCGGATCAATCGTTTGCGGGCCGAGGTCCAAGCCTTGGACGCGGTCATCCTGGCCAACGATGACTGGCACTCCAAAGCCCACATCGTCGACACCCACCAGCAAGTTATGGACGCGGCCAGTGCCCTGGCCCAAGCCATCCTTGACTCGGACGCCCAGTGCGCGACAGACATCTCCCGGTTGACCGGCGGCCCGGGCTACACCGCCTCGCACGTCCCTCGCGTCAAAGCGTTTGCCTCCACGGACCAGCTCTCCAACAGCTTCACTTGGCTGCAACACCAGCTCGGCACGGATGCGGCCTTGCCGGATTTGCCGTGGGGGAAGCAAGTCTCCATCCGCCACGAGGGCTTCCTTTCAGGCATGCAGGGGTTCGGCACCGCAGCCGTGGGCGCCGCCCAGGGCCTTTACACGCTTGCGGCGACCAAGGACAAGAACGAACAACTCCGGGCTTGGCATGGAATCGGAGCGCTCGGGCAGGCTGTGTTCACCACGAAAGCCGTGATCGACCGCGGCTTCACGGACGTGACCGAGCAAGACATCAACGCGCTCCTCACCACAGTCGACGCGATCAAGGACACCATCCATGCAGAGGAATGGGGAACCGACCCTTGGCGGGCGGGCGGACAAACCGTGTTCGACCTTGCTTCAATGGCCGCCGGCGGTTCAGGAATTGGAGCGGAAGCAGGAACCATGGCGGCGAAGCTGGGGCTGGCGGCCGAAAAGCTAAGCATCGCGGCGATGGACCACCCTGGCCTTGTCAGATTCTCGGAAACTCTGACAGATGTCGCAAACGGATTGCATAACGCTGGACTTTTTCTCGACAAACCAGGATCGACACTCCTCAAGCTGTCGGATGTGGCCATGCCGGAAACCACTGCAAGAGCCCTCGACGGTCTCACCCGGACAAGAATCAATGCTTGGAAAATGCTCGACAAGGCAACAAACGCCTCTGCGGATCTTTTCGAGGGCGCTCAACGGACCGCCGCCGACGGCATGGAGCGGTTCGTCGACACATTGCGCCAAGCAGATGCAGCACTTCCCCAAGCCGTCCAAACGGATCCCAGCGGGGCCCTGATGCGTACCGCTGGCTCCGGCGGCGCGGCGCCCGAATGGCTCGATGCCAAAGCCACGGCACTCCGCGAGCATAGCCAGCCATCGGCGCCTCCGCGACCAGATACCGGCAACCCGCTACCTCTCCCGATACCAGTTACGCCCGATGCTTTCCCTGTACGGAATAACATCGCCCACAGATTCTTATTGAGGCACGGAGACGCCTTCTTCCCAGTCAGCCGCAAGGATAACTTTGCAGCGAGAACCAGCCTGCATCCCAACAGCGAGTACATCATTGACCACCGCACAAAGACCACGGACGACGGCGGCAAACACACAGTGGATACCCTGGAAAAGTTCTTCACGGACGGGACAGGTCGAGTTGATCGGGTTGACACCTACGCCGGTGTAAAGGGTGCATGGTCCACCGAATTGAACAAGAGGATGCCCAACGTCACATATAACGTTGTGGCCAAGTGCGATGGAGGGCTGGAGAACCACTTCACTTACATCACCGATGATTTCGCGAAACCAGTCAGCGTAGAAGCTCATATCACCGGCCTCCTCAGAGGGGACATGAACCGCAGCGCCTGGCAGCAGTTCCTGTCCGGACGACGAGTCGGCGGCCCCGACTACGAAGGCGGGCACCTGATAGCTTCGCTCTTCGCAGGGCCTGGCGAAGGTGCGAATCTCTTGGCCCAGCTCATGTTCCAAAACAGGGGATACGGAACCCCCAACGTTGGACCTGGCGCCATGGCCTTCTACCAACTGGAACGGGAACTGATGACCAAGGCCCTCGTGCGGGTGGACAACGGTCTGCCCCTTGACCTCCGCATCAAAGTAGAAGCCATTCCGGGGCCAAAACCAGGGCTGCCGGAGTCCCTAAGGGTGTTGCATGCATTCGACAGAGGCAGTTTCCTAAAGAACTTCTTCCCAAACCTCATGAAATCTGAATAGAAAGGATGGATCCAATGGACGGCAAGATCATTGACAGCGAGCTGATCAGGACGGGACTTGCTGAACTCCAGAGGCATGGGTTCTCTGAGGCAGGTATCGGTTACGGAGCTCAAGAGATAGTGAGTACTTCAGTCGTTACGATCGGTCATCACAGCCGTTTCGACGATATCCTCAAAGACGGAGAATGGGTGGATACATCGTTTAGGAAAGATTTTCCCGCAGCACTCCTTGACTATTGGCTTATGGAAGTCCGGGAAGAACTCTATGTTCCCGGCAAAGGAGCATGGAAAACCTTTAGGATATTTCTTTACCCATCGAAACCAGGTCGGCTAGAGGTGTTCGATCGGGAGATCCTCACGAAAGGCCTCTTCGGTGATCCTGCAGATCCCGTGACACCAGCCTCGGGAGAAGTTCTCAAGTGGGATCTCATCGCTTTCCCCAGAACCGTCGACAACATTCCCGACTGGATGTGGACCGTGTTCCGCGCAGAAGACATCATACCGCCGTTCTACAACCCCGCCGCGAAAACCGTCATTTGGGACAACAAACGCCTCCCCGTCACCGACAAAGGCACTGATATCACCCTGAAACCCACCATCATCGATCCGTCCAAAGAACCCGGATTCTGGACAAACCTCAGCAAGAAAATACTGGGCAAATAGACATCAAAGCAGCCGGGTGGACAACGACCTGCCCCTCGATCTGCGCGTCAAAGTAGAGTCCATTCCAGGACCAAAACCTGAACTGCGGGAGCGATTTAGTGTCGCCGCGGCTTCGAGTCCAAAGCATCACATAATAAGGATTTTAACTATGCCGTTGCCACTAGCCTTGAATGCTTCTCGATGACCGTGCCTCGAATTTTATCAGGTTCACTTGTGCATGAAGGTCTTAAGCGCTTGACCGCGGAGACCTTCGCAATTGGAGGCCTCGGCTTTGGCGCCGAGGAGGTAGTGAGTACCTCGGTCCTGCACAAAGCATGGTCATCGCGGTTCGAAGATGTTAGACGAAATGGTAATTGGGGTGCACGCGCGTTTTCCGTGGACTTCAACCATCAGTCCATGGACGGATGGCTTGACAACGTACGCACCGCATCTTATGTCCCAGGGGTCGGAACATGGACGAGCTGCAGGGTCTACCTCTACCCCGATGCCGAAGGAAGGCTTGAAGTCTTCGATGGTGAGATCCTCCAACCAGACTCGGAAACAGTCATTCCGGACCGGCCCGCCGACGCAATGACGTTATCCCTGGATCTCATCGCGTATCCCCGAACCGTCGACAACATCCCCGACTGGATGTGGACCGTGTTCCGAGCAGAGAACGTCATACCGCCCTTCTATAACCCGGAGGCGAAAACGGTCGTTTGGGACAACAAACGCCTTCCTGTCGGCGAAAACGGCACAGACCTGACCCTGACACCCACCATCGTGGACCCATCCAAAGAGCCCGGCTTTTGGACGACCCTCAGCAAGAAGATCTTCGGCAAATAGAAGCCGGCCGGGGTCAAAACCTACCCGCTCTTCCTCGCGATGAACTCCCGGATCCAGTCGATGGTCCCGGGGTGGTCCAGGTGAAGGCCGTGCCCCGCGCCGGGTACACGCACCAGCACCGAGCCGGGGATGTGCTTCCGGAGGAGAACAGCGTTGGCCAAGGGCGTGAGCGGGTCCTCGGTTCCGTGGAGGATCAGCGTCGGGGCTTGGATGGAGCCGAGTTCGCTCCACGCATCATGGTCACGGCTCGCCTTGAAGTGCCGCGCCTTGGCCCAAGCCGACGCCCGGGACGTGAAGAAGGTGCGCACGGCCTCCGGATGGTCCGCAGCCCAGGCGGCATCAAAAAAGAGTGGAGCCAGTCGTGACAGATCCCCGCTGACCAGGGCTTCCATAGCATTAGGAGAAGCCCGCAAGGCTGGATCCGCTGAGCGCCCGCCACTCGTCGCGGCTAGTATCAAGGTCCGCACCCGGGACGGGTAGTCGATGGCCAGCCACTGTCCGATCCGGCCGCCCATGGAATGCCCATAAACATGGGCGGACGAAACCCCGGCAGCATCCAGCACCGCAGCGGCATCCTCGGCAAGCAAACGGGTGGTGTAGCGCCCGGCCTCCCCTCGGCCACTGCGTCCAATCCCCCGGTGATCGAAGCGGATGACGCGGAAAGAGCGGGACAGCAGCTCCGCCGTCGGGCCCCAACCGTCCATGGCCGTCGCCTGTCCGGCGATCAACAGCATGGGTTCGCCGGAGCCTGATTCGGTCCAGGCAAGTTCGGTACCGTCGCCGGCCGCAGCAAAGTTCACCGTGACACTGTAACTTTGCTGCGGCCTGCCAAACCCCCGAACGCGAACAACGTCACACAGCGGCAACCGTACGTGGGCCGATATCGAAGCCCGGGCCGCCAGGGACGGAATCGATCAAGCGGCGCGTGTAAGGATGCTGCGGATTCCCGTAGACGGCATCCACCTCGCCGGACTCCACCACCTCGCCGTGGAACAGGACCAGGATTTCGTCGCTGACGTGGTGCACCACATCGAGGTCATGCGAGATGAAGGCCATGGTCAGGTCCAGCTCCTTCCGGAGCCGGCCGATCAGGTTCAGGATCTCGGCCTGCACGGAGAGGTCCAGCGCGGAAGTGATCTCGTCGGCAATGATGAGCTTGGGTTGCACAGCCAAGGCACGGGCAATAGCGATGCGCTGCCGCTGGCCGCCGGAGAACTCGTGAGGATAGCGTTCGGCAACGTCGGGATCCAAACGGATTGTCGAGAGCCAATAGGAGATCTTCTCCCGGTGTTCTCTGGGGTTGGCCCGCAGGGGATCGATGGCCTCGGCGAGGGTCTGGCCGATGGTCCGCCGGGGGTTCAGGGACGAATACGGGTCCTGCGGGACCATCTGGACTGCCCGGCGCATGCGCCGGCGTTCAGCCCCGGACATCCTGGTTACGTCGTGGCCGGAGAATGAAATCACACCGCCGCTGGGCTTCACCAGACCCACGATCGCCTTGGCCATGGTGGATTTGCCGGAGCCCGATTCTCCAACGATTCCAAGGGTCTTGCCGGGCTGGATGCTCGCGCTGACGCCCTTCAGAACCGTGGCAGCAGAGCGGCCGGAGCCGAACGTAACCCGCACGTCGGTCAATTCCAGAACTGGCTGGTCTGTGCTCATTTGGCAACCTCCTTGGTATCACTGCCGGTTTCGTCCACAACCTCGTCCATGGTGAAGTCCGTTGCCCGCACGGTGATGAGTTCGGCCTTGCGTTCGGCAATGGACGGCGTCGCCGCCAGCAGGGCCTTGGTGTAGGGATGTTTGACCTTGCCTGCCGCGAGTTCCTCCCCCGTGAGGCGCTCCAGGATCTTGCCGCCGTTCATGACGATGACCTTGTCGCACAGTGCCTGCACCACCCCGATGTCGTGCGAGATGAACAACATGGCGGTCCCCATTTCCCGGTTGATGGTGCGGAACTGGCGGAGCACGTCAGCCTGGACCGTCACGTCCAGGGCGGTGGTGGGTTCGTCGGCAATGATGAGCCGCGGGTCCGTGACCAGCGTTGACGCGATCATGGCCCGCTGCAGCATCCCGCCGGACAGTTCGTGCGGGTGCTGCTTCATGCGCTTTTCCGGCTGGGTGATCCGGATGTCGGCGAGTGCCCTGACCATGCGGCCGAACGCGGTATTGCGCGACTGGCCCAGGTGGACCCGACTGACTTCGGTCAGCTGGGATCCGATGCGCAACGCAGGGTTGAAGCTCGTTCCGGGGTCCTGGTACACCAGCCCAATGGAGGTGGCCAGCTCACGCGGGTTGTTCTTCTTCAGGAGATTCAAGTCCCCCAGGCGCATGGTCTTGGCGTTGACGCCGAGCTCCTCGGGCAACAGCCCCGCGATGGACATCGCCGTCAGGGACTTTCCGGATCCGGACTCGCCAACCAGTCCCACTACTTCGCCCGCGTGGATGCTGAGCGAAACGCCTTTCACCAAGGGAATGCCCGACGGCGTGGTGACAGTCAGGTTGTCCACCTCAACAAGCGCTTCGGCATCGGCACGCGAGGAGGCGGGAATCTCGGATGCCTTGCGGAGGCTGCCGAACTTGCGGCCACCCCGGGGATCGGTAGCTGCGGCGAGGCCGTCACCGATGAGCATGGCTGACAGGCCGGTGATGGTGATCATGATGGACGGCATCACGGCCTGCAGGGGCTGCGAATAGATATTGACCAGGGCCTCGTTGAGGAGGCGGCCGAAGTCGTACTCGGGGTTCTGCACGCCGAGGCCTATGAAGGACAGGCTGGAGAGGTCGATCAACGTTGTTGCGAAAACTGTTGCCGTGAGGACCAGGAGGGGCTCGGCCATGTTCGGCAGCAGGTGCCGGGTGATGATGTGCGGACCGGAGACCCCCAGGAGCCGGGCGGTGGAGACGTAGTTGCGTTGCGAGATCGAGGCCGCCATGTTCGCCGTCAGGCGCGCGAAGGCCGGGACGCTCGCAATGGAGATGGCCAGCACGGCAGACCACGTTCCTTGGCCCAGGATGGCGGCAATCAACAACGAAAAGATGAGGCTCGGGTACGCAACGGCAGCTTCGATGACCCGGAGGACCGCGGAACGGATGCGACGCGGCGCCAACCAAACTGCGGTACCAATCGCGATACCGGCGACGACGGCAATCGCCGTGGTTGCCGCCGTCATGAGCAGGGTGAGCCGGGCAGCAACCAAGGACCGGGCCAGGACATCGCGGCCGAAGTCGTCCGTGCCGAGCCAGTGCTCGGCACTGGGCCCTTGGGATGCCTGCGGGGTCAGTTTCTCGGCGGCAACCGTGAGGAACATCGGGGCGATGAGGGCCGTGAGGACCATAACGGACATCAACACGATGCCCACGATGAGTCCCGTGGTCCAGCGGAACCGTCGGCGGGGACGGGCGGTCTCAGCCATTGGACTTTCCTCCAAGGGTGCGGGGGTCGATGAGACCAAGGATGACGTCCACCAGCAGGTTGAGCACGATGGCCAGGAAGCCAAGGACCAGGATGATGCCCTGGATGACCGGGTAATCCTTGTTGACGATTGCCGTGACGATTTCGCGCCCCAGGCCGGGCCAGTTGAAGACGTTCTCCACGATGATCGCCCCGCCGAGCATGCCTGCCAGGATCAGTCCGGCCAAGGTGAGTGCCGTGGTGAGGAGGTTGGGCAGGGCGTGCCGTGCGTAGAGCCGCAGCGCAGGCAAGCGCCAGCCCCGGCCGGTGCGCAGGTAGTCCTGCTCCAGCACGGTGGACGTCTCGCGGCGGACCACGCGGGCAATCGAGCAGATCGGTGCGATGGAGAGACCGATCACGGGCAGGATCAGCGAGGTCAGCGAGGCCGCACCGGCTGCCGGAAGGACCTTGAGCATGATGGCGAAGACCACCACCAGCATGGTGGAGACCACGTATTGCGGGACCGCCTGGAAGAAACCCGTGAGCATCCCGAAGGACACGTCCAGCCATTTCTTGCGGCCGCCGCGGGTCAGGATGCCCACCAGCATGCCCACCGGAACCGAGACCAGCAGCACCAGAAGGATGCCCAGCAACGCGATCTCGGCTGTGAACGGCAACTTGGTGGCGATGATCTGCGAAACCGAGGTGCTGTAGGCGAAGGATTCGCCGAGGTCCCCGGTGAACAGCCCGCCAACATAGTGGATGAACTGGATGTAGAGCGGATCGTTGAGGCCGAGGCTGTTGCGGATGGCCTCGATCTGTTCGGTGGTTGCGTCTGCTCCCGCCACGGCCACTGCCGGATCGCCCGGGATGAGCGGAACCATGAAGAAGGTCACGACGACGAGCAGGGCTACGGAGAGCAGGACACCGCCGGCGCGGCGAAGGGCGTAGTCGGCCCACGGAGACAGGCTCAGGGCCCTGCCCCGGGGGCCTTCGGCGGCCCCCGGGGTTTGGCTCTCAAGGATCTGGACTTCCTTGGAGAGCATGGTTGGTTCAGTCATCGTGAAGCCTTTGCTTATTTGGTGATGCGCAGGGTGGCGTAGTCGACAATCCCGGACGGTGCCTGGATGGAGAATCCGGAGCGCTGGGCGACGATCTGCGGTTCACCCACGAACGGAACAATGTCGTTGTCGCTGAGGATGCTCTTCTGGGCCTTGGTGTAGGCATCGCAACGGGCTGATTCGTCCGTGGCCGCCTGGGCCGTGGCGATGTCCGCCAGGATGTCCGCGTTCTCGCCACCGCCGATGTTGCGGCCGCCCTTTTCCGTGGGAACACCGGCAATGCGGGTCAGGGAGGCTGCCACGGTTCCTACGAAGTTGGCATCACCCTGCACGGTCAGGTCCCAGGTCTCCGGCTTGGTCTGGGTCATGGTGGCCCAGGTTCCGTTGTCCACAAGCTGCAGGTCGACAGTTGCACCGGCGGCGCGGAGTGCTTCCTGGACGTAAGTGCTGCCTGCACCGTTCGGTCCGATGCTGGTGGTGCCCACCATTTTGAAGGTCCTCCCCGAAAGCACTGCCTTGGCCGCGGCAGCGTCTTCCTTGGTGAGGCTCGAGTTATCCGGCAGAACGCAAGGCACCGTAGGTGCAACGATCGAGTTGTAAGTGATGCCCTTGCCCGCGTAAGCGGCAGCGTTGAAAGCCTGCTGGTTCATCAGCTGGGCCACGGCCTTGCGGAGTGCGGGGTCGGTAAAGGGGCTTCCTTCGCGCTGGTTGAACAGAAGGAAGATGCCGGCAAAAGGCACCGACGTGACGGCGTAATCCTTGTTGCCTTCGAAGCGCTGCACGTCTGCCGGAGCGATGTCCGAGACGTCCATTTCACCGGTGAGGAGCTGGTTGGCCACCGTGGTCTTGTTGACGCCGGGGAAGAACCGCACGGTCTTGGCCGGAACACCTTCCAACGGCTTGGAGTACTGCGGCCATGCTTTGTAGTCCTCGCGGAGCGTCATGTCGTAGCTGACGCCATGGCTGGCCTTGGTCAGCGTGTACGGACCGGAGAACGCACCCTTGACGGCGCCCTTGGCCAGTCCATCCAGGTCAGCGAGGCCGGCCGGGCAGATGATGCCTGTCTGCGCCAAGGTCAGGCCGCCGATCAGCTCCGACCACGGCTGCGCAAGCTTGATGTCCACTGTGCCGGCAGCGTCGTCGCCGGTAATCACCGGCTGGCCGGGACCGAAGACGAGCTTGCCGAAGTTGTTCTTGGTGGCGGGATCCGCGAAGTAGCTGAGGGACTTCGCCACGATGGTGGGAGTTATGGGGGTACCGTCCGAGCACGTTGCGTCCTTGCGGATGGTCAACGTGGCGTTGGTGGCAGTGGATTTCCACTCAGTGGCCAGTCCGCCGATGAACTTCCCGTCAGCGTCCCTGCGGACCACGGTGTCGTACAGGAACCGGGCTACCTCGTAGTCGTCCTTGGCGTTGGCCTTGGCAGCGTTGAAGGTAGTGGGATCTGCGTTGAGGGCGGTCCGGATGGTGTCCGTGGACATCGCCCCGCCGGGGGCGTTTCCTGAGGATGCCTGGCCGCCCGTGGTGCAGCCTGTCATAAAGAACGCGGCCGCCGTGAGGGATGCCGCTGCGGCCATGAAAGTGGAACGTCCTTGCATAAGGGGTGAACCTCCTGGTCGCCTTCAGGGCTGCCTGGCCGCGGCGGATGCGATGCGCCGGGGAGTGCCGAAACCCGAAGGATTGAACTGCGATAAGTTTCGCGAATGAGAAGAGATTCACACATTGACCGAACGAAGTCAACGCTTTTTTGTGAGTTACCCCACAAGAGACCTGCGCCACGCCGAGGATTTACAGGCCGGAAACATCCAGGGCTTGACGGGGTGGAGAAAAAACGCGAAACTTTTCTCATATGTGATTGGCGTCTCAAGGCGGCCAACCCCAACAACCCCGGATCAACCCAAAGGTGGAACACATGGCAACGACTCTCGAGCTCACAGTCCGCAAGGCACAGTGGACCCGTCCGCCGCGGGAACTGGTCCGCGCTTTCGAAGAATTCCCCGTCGCCAACATCGGTGACGCGATGGAGCGCCTCGGACTGGTGGACGGCAACATCAACCCCGTGTGGGCAGGTGCCAAGTGCGTTGGTTCGGCACTTACGGTCCTCGGCGCGGCAGGCGACAACGCCGCAGTCATCGAATCCCTCAACTACATCGAGCCCGGCGACGTGGTGGTCATTAACGGATTCGGCCACGAGCACCGCGCACTGGTGGGCGAACAACTCTCACAGCGCTTCGAGGCAGCCGGTGCCACGGGTGCAGTGATCGACGGCTACATCCGGGACCGTGCCACCATCACGGACATCAAGTTCCCGGTCTTCGCACGCGGCACCACCCCCGCCGGACCGTTCAAGAACGGCCCCGGCGTCATCGGCGAACCGGTGGCCATCGGCGGCATTGTGTGCGCCGCCGGTGACATCGTCGCCGCAGACGATGACGGCGTCGTCATCATCCCCCAGGCCCGCGCCGCGGAAATCCTGGAGCTGGTCAAGGCTGTCGCGGTCCACGAGGCCGAAATGACCGCCGAGATTACCCGCGAATACAGCTAACTCCTTCTCCCCTCCCCAACAGCGGGACCTAAACTGAGAGAACCACCAATGTCTAGTTCATCGACGGAATCAGTGGAACTGAACACCGCACAGGTAAAGGTCGTCACAGCCGACGGCAAGATGGTGCGCAAGGCGACGATCGCCGGCACCATGGGCTCCTTCGTGGAGTGGTACGACTACGGCATTTACGGGCTCCTGACCACGTACCTTGCCATCAACATCATGGGTTCCAAGGACCTCGGGTCCCTGCTGCTGACCAACGTCGGCTTCCTCGTCAGCTTCCTGGCCCGCCCCTTCGGAAGCGTTATCTGCGGCTATCTGGGCGACAAGCTGGGACGCAAGAACCTGCTGTCCATGCTGCTGCTCCTCATCTCCGGCGCCACTGCCTGCATCGGCCTCATCCCGTCGTCGTCGGTCATTGGCTGGGCGGCCCCTGCGTTGCTGATCCTCTTCCGCATCCTGCAGGGCTTCTCCGCAGGCGGCGAAGTGGCGGGCGCCATGGCGTTCGTTGGGGAGTATGCGCACAACAAGCACCGCAACTACTCCATGAGCTTCATCGCCGTGGGTTCCTTCTGCGCCCTGCTGTTCGGCAGTGCCTTCTCCGCAACGCTGATCACCACCCTCGGCGACGCCACCATGGAATCCTGGGCCTGGCGGATCCCGTTCCTGTTCGCACTTCCGCTCGGCTACGTGGGCTACTACATCCGTTCCAAGATGGAAGACACCCCGCACTTCGCGGCACTCCGCGAACGCAACGAAGTAGAGCGCAACCCCCTGCGCGCGGTCTTCACCTCCAAGCGCCACCTGAAGGCCATCGCCCTGACCATCTTCCTGCCGGCGTTGAACGGTCCCGGCTACTACCTGCTGTTCGCCTACATGCCTACGTACCTGAAGACCCAACTGGGCTCCGGCAACAACTTCTCCATGGTCCAGGCATTGCTGGTGACGGCCGTCAGCCTGGTTGCCATCATCATCTCCATCCCGCTGATGGCCCGCCTCTCGGACCGCATCGGACGCAAGCCGGTGCTGGCACTGTCTGCAGTCCTCATGGCCCTCGTCTCCTACCCGATGTTCGCCATGATCACCACCGGAAATATGGGCCTGGCCTGCATCGCCACCATCGTGATGGCCATCGCGTTCTCCGGCCACGCCGCCGTGGTCCACACGGTCCTGACGGAAATGTTCCCCACCACCGTCCGTTACAGCGCCTACAGCATCGGCTTCAGCCTCAGCACCATCATCTTCGGTGGCAGCGCTCCCCTGATCATGACCGAGATCATCAAGGCCACCAGCAACAGCATGGTCCCGGCCTACGCCTCGATCGGAACGGCCATTATCACCCTGGTTTCAGTGTTCTTCCTCAAGGAAACCAAGGGACAGCCGCTGGCCACCCACTAACAAAACCCCGTACGACGGCGGCCTGCCGCCATTGCTGCCAGGCCGCCGTCGTTGGACCATAAAGCACCACACGAAAACCATTGGGAGTCACCTTGGGCATCAACTCAGTCGCCGTCGTTGCAGACCTCGGCGAAAGCTACGGAAACTACACCATCGGCGACGACGACGCACTGCTGGGCCTGGTCACGGCCTCCAACATCGCCTGCGGCTTCCATGCCGGCGATCCCCGCGTCATGGACGCCACGGTCAAGGCCTGCGTGGAGCGCGGCATCGAGCTCGGCGCGCACCCGGGCTACCCGGACCTGGTGGGCTTCGGCCGCCGCCTGATCGAAGCCAGCGAAGAGGAAATCCGCACGGACGTGCTGTACCAGATCGGTGCTTTGGACGCCTTCGCCCGGATCCACGGCGGCAAGATCAGCCACGTTGCCCCGCACGGCCGCATGGGCAGCATTGCCCAGACCGACGCCAAGCATGCCCGTGCCATCACGGACGCCATCAAGGCGTACGACCCGTCCTACATCGTGATCTGCCAGAACGGCCTGCTCGCCGAGGAATCCCGCAAGCGAGGCCTAGAGGTTGGCTACGTCTTCCTGGCCGACCGCGGCTATGGCGAGGACGGCATGCCGGTGTCCCGCAACACCGAGGGCGCCCTGCTGCACGACCCGGAGGAAATCGGCCGCCGCGTGGTCCAAGTGGTGACCGAAGGAACGGTTCGCGCCGTCACCGGCAAGGTTGTCCCGCTCGGCCACGATGCCGACATCGTGCTCCTCCATGGCGACCACCCGCAGGTCCTGGAGAACGGCACCGCCCTCCGCGCCGCGTTGGACAAGGCCGGCATCAAGGCAACCGGGCTGCAGGAAGTGCTGGCCGAAAAAGCCAAACTCGCGACGGTCTGACCTACCCCACCAACAAGCCAAGGACCCATGAGCACGCACCCAGAGCCCGGACACCTGCCGGACATCAAGGCCGTACCGTTCGGTGATTCCGCGCTGATGGTCAGCGTGGCGTCCGGCACGGTCGAGGAACGGCAGACCGGAAGCCGCCGGATCCGTGAAATCCTCCTCGACGTGCGGCCGCATGGCCTGCAGGACGTGGTGGCAGGCGTCGACTCCATCCTGGTGGAGTTCGACTGCCTCGCCGTGGGGCACGCACAACTTGCCCAGACTATCAGGCTCGCGGCGGCTGGACGGTTCCACCAAGAGAACGGACAGGCCGACGGCAAACATTTTGTGATTCCAATGGTGGTCAACGAAGCCTTCGCCCCGGACCTGCCGGATGTGGCTGCGGAGCTGGGCATCAGCCAGGAAGCCGTCCTTGGCCATCTTGAGGATTCCGTGCTGTCCATCAACCTCCTGGCCTCGGCCATGGCGCCGATGATGGGCACCGTCCAGTTCCCCGGGCAGGTGAGCCGCTGCAGGGAACCGCGGACCAACGTGGATCCGGGATCGGTGATGGTGGCCGGAACCAACGCCATCATCCAGCCCTTCCCGGGACCCACCGGATGGAAGGTCATTGGGCGCACTCCCCTGACCATCTGCGACATCCGGGAAGATCCGCCCACGTCCTATACGCCAGGAGACACCGTCCGGTTCAAGGTGGTCCCGGGTTCCGAGTGGGATCGCCTGGCAGGGCAGTTCCTGCGGACCGATTCATACACGATTGGAGGGACGCCCTGATGGTAGAACGCACCAACACCATCAAAGTCCGCGAAACTGCCTGGCTGGCCACCTTCCAGGACCTCGGCCGGGAACACTCTGAAGCTTTGGGCGTTCCCTGCGGAGGTGCCGCCGACCAGCACTCGGCAGCGGTGGCGAACATCCTGGTGGGCAATGACCGGACTTCCACGTTGTTGGAACTCATGGGCGGCCGGTTCGTTTTCACCACGTCCAAGCCGGTCCTGATCTCCGTCACGGGAGCCCCGGCCGATGTGACAGTCAACGGCAGCAAGGTGCCCCTGTGGGAACCGGTGTGTGTTCCGGAGAAGGGGCGGGTGGTGATCGCAAACGCCAGGGGCGGGATGCGGAACTACCTGGCTTTCAGCGGGACGCTTGTCACCGATCATTTCATGGGCAGCGCGGCCCCCGAAGCGCGAATGGGCTTTCCGCAGCAGATCGTGGCCGGCCAACACCTGGAACTCCGGACCACCTATTCGGGCTTCGAGCATCCCTACCTGACGCAGCCGCTGTTTCGTCTGCCGGTACCCGTTCCGTCCTTTGAAGACTCATTGTGGACCATCGACATTGTGGAGGGTCCGGAAACGGACGCCGCGGAGGGTATCCGGGAACTGCTTGCTTCACGGGAATACACCGTCACCGCCAAGTCCAACCACGTTGGCCTTCGACTGGACGGTCCGGTGGTGCATCCTGAGGGGCTCGGTGAAATCGTCTCCCACGGCGTGCCCATCGGCGCGTTCGAGATCCCGCACGGGGACGAGCTCATCATTCTGGGGCGCTATCGGACCCTGACGGCGGGCTACCCGATTGTCGCCTTCGCTACCAAAGCCTCTTTGCCCGTGCTGGGCCAGGCCCGCCCCGGCCAGCGGATGACGTTCCGCTGGGTGGCCCAAGAGCAGGCCGTCGCGGATTACCACGAGTCGCAGCGCCTGCTCGGCGTCCTTGAATCACGGGTCCGGAGCCTTTTCGGCGCCGTGGACCTGCCGCACCATTCGTCAAGCGCTACCGTCCGGGCGGCAGCCTGAGCCTCCACGGCCACGAACACTTGACCTTCACACTTCGCAAATGAGAAACTTTTCGCATATGTGATAGCTATCGCAATACTTTCCACATCTGGAGGAACGGAACCATGGGACTTCTCGAAGGCAAAGTCGCCGTCATCACCGGCGCGGGGACGGGCATGGGCCGTTCGACGGCGGAACTGCTCGCAGCCGAAGGCGCACACGTGGTGCTGGTAGGCCGCCGGCTTCCGGTCCTGGAGGAAGTCGCCGCAGCAATAGCGCCCGACGGCGGCAAGGTCACCCCACGCGCCGCGGACATCGCGTCCAAGGACGACGTCGACTCCCTGGTGGCGTGGGTTTCCGAAAACCTCGGACCCGTGGACATCCTGGTCAACAACGCCGGGAGCGCCAGCAAAGTGTTGAACGTCCGGTGGATCAGCCAGGAGGAGTGGAACGGCGTCCTGGATGTCAATCTCAACGCCGTGTACCTGCTGACCCAGGCCGTGTTGCCGGGCATGCTCTCCCGGAACACGGGCACCATCATCACGGTGTCCTCGCTCGCAGCGGTCAACCCGAACCTCCTGGGCGGCGCCGCCTACGGCGCAGCCAAGGCTGCGGTCAGGAACTTCATGACCTACCTGCACAACACCTTCCGCAACGAAGGACTCCGCGCCATCACCATCCTCCCCGGGGAAACAGCGACTCCCATCCTCGACAATCGCGCCCGGCCACCCCGGGACGAAGAACGCGAAGCCATGGTCCAGCCCGAGGACGTCGCCCGCGCCATCCACCTCGTGGCCACCCTGCCGCAGCGCACCGTGGTCCAGGAACTCGTGATTGCACCGACCGTGCAGCGCGATACCTCCGGAGACATCGAAATCAGCCGCTGGACCGGCGCGCCCGCAGAAGACCTTCCCCAGCGCTAGCAAGCCCCTCAAAGTTTTCCCTCCAACCAGCCGAAGCAGGACTGCCATGACCCCCGAACCATCCACCGCCGTCGCACCCTTCCAGCCTTCCGAGGCGGTGCTGCGCGTCCAGCGCACCTCGCTGCGTGTCCAGCAGCCCCAATCCAAAGGCGACCTCGTCTCGCTCGCCATGGGCGAACCGGACTTCGACACCCCCGAACAGGTCCGCGCTGCTGCCGCCCGCGCCCTGGAAGAGGGTCACACCCACTACTCGCCGTTGCTCGGCGAGCTGGTGCTTCGCGAGGAACTGGCTGCCCGTATCGGCCAGCTCCTCGGCGAAGTGGCCAGCCCCGGCGACGTGCTCATCACCCAGGGCGGAACGGCCGGACTGTCCGCGGCCATCCTCGGCATCGTCAACCCCGGTGACAAGGTGGTCATCCCGGACCCCACCTACTCGCTGTACGCCGACCTGGTCAGCATGGCCGGCGGCACTACCGTTGCTGTGCCATTGGCCGATGACCTCCACTGGGACCTCGAGGCCTTGGCCGCCGCCCTTGAGGGCGCCAAGATGTTCGTGTTCTGCAACCCGTCCAACCCCACGGGAATCGTCCACTCCCGCCAGGAACTCGAAGCCCTCGCAGACATGGTGGCCGGAACGGACACGTTGGTCCTCTCCGACGAGGCCTACAGCGACCTCGTTTACACCGAGGAACCGTTCACTTCCGCCCTGGAAATCCCCGGTCTGGCAGGAAAGACCATCTACTGCCAAACGTTCTCCAAGAGCTACGCCATGACGGGCTGGCGAGTCGGCTACCTGTGGGGCCCCTCGGACGTCATCGCCTCCGCAGCGCGTGTGCACAATACCTTCAACGGTTCCATGAACACGGCCGTGCAGCTGGCGGCGCTCACCGCCCTCAAGACGTGCGGCCCGGACATCAAGCGCATGCATGCCTCCTACGCCGAACGCCGTCAACTCATGTTCGACGGCCTCAGCAAGATCCCCGGCCTCACCGTCAGCTCCCCCGAGGGCGCCTTCTACCTCTTCCCCAAGTACGACGTGGACCTCCCCGCCGCCCAGATGGTGGCGCACCTGCGCGAATTCGGCGTCGCCGTACGTCCGGGCAGCGAATTCGGGCGCAACGGCGAACACCACCTGCGGCTTTCCTACGCCGCCAGCGCGGAGGCGATCGCTGCCGGCGTCGAACGTCTTGCTGCAGGCCTCGCGGCCCTCAGGCAGGACGCGTGACCCTGCTCGACCCGCCGGCAGGGCTGCGCGTTGACATGCAGCGAAACCGGATGCTTTTGGTTGACGCGGCCGGCCGGCTCTTCGGAGCCGGCCGTTCGGCTACCATGTCGCAAATCGCCGCCGAGGCAGGCATCTCCACGGCCACGGCCTACCGGCACTTCGCATCAGTGGACGACGCGCTGGCGGCGTACCGGTTCGAGGTGGGCCGTGAACTGCTGGAGTTCAGCCGAACCCAGACGTCGGCCGGACTGGAATTATTGGAAGTCGTCTGCGCCAAGTGGGTGCACCTTGTGGTCCAGCACGGCGAGTCCATGATCCACACGCGGTCGGCAGAGGGCTATCTGGCCCGCGTCAAGGCAGGCGCCTACTACCTGACAGTCCAGGCCGATGCCCTTGCCTTGCCTCTGCGGGAAGCCTGCCGGGAACTCGCTCTTCCGCATCCAGGAGACGAAGCGCTCTTCCTGTGGAACGGCTTCTTCGACCCCCGCGAAATCAACGATCTCATCCAGAGCCTGCAGCTTACGGCCGAGCAGGCCTCCGCCCGATTGGTCAGGACCTTCACGGCCGCCCTGACAGGGTGGTCCGCTTCCAGGACCTAAGCTTGAGGAGACGAAAGGGTGCCCATCAATGCGTAGTGACACACAGCGCAACCGCAGACAACTGGTCAAGGCCGCGGGTCAGCTTTTCGCGTCCCGCCGCGGTCCCATCAGCATGACGGACGTCGCCAAGCATGCCGAAATATCCACGGCCACCGCTTACCGGCATTTTCCTTCAGTCGAGGACATCCTGGCCGAGTACCGCTTTGGCGTTGGTGAGAAACTGCGCGACTACAGCCTGAAGCAGCAGGAGCTAACCGGCGTCGAGCTTTTGACCGCGGTGAGCCGCAAGTGGGTGGACCTGGTCACGCGCCATGGCGGCGCCATGCTGTACACACGGTCCGGCGAGGGCTACCTGGCCCGGCTTCGTTCGGGCGCCTTCTACCTGACCGTCCAGGCGGACGCGCTGGAACGTCCCCTGCGGGAAGCGTGTGAGGAACTGGGCCTGCCGCCGATCGGCGACGAGGCGATGTTCCTGTGGAATATCCTGTTCGACCCCCGCGAAATCCTGGACCTCATCAACACCGTGGGACTTACGAAGGACCAGGCCACTGCGCGGCTGATTGCTGCGTTGAAAGGTGCGCTGGCCGGTTGGAGCGCGGACCGCGGTCAGGCATAGCTTTCCCGGAACACCAAGAAAGCCGGACCTGCGGGTCCGGCTTTTCCGTGTCTATTGAGCCACTGGCCTGATCAGTTCGCGGATTCGTTCGGCCGGCAGTGACGTCAACGCTGCGATGCGAAAGATGTCCAGGTGCCCGGCTTCCAGGCCTTCCAGGACATCAGTGCGGAGGCGTTCCACGCTGCGATCCTTGACCTCAAGAGCGTCCTCGAGTTGCCGCACGACGGCGGTGAGACCGGAAAGATGCCATTCCTGCGGTGCCCCGGAGAAGTGGAGGTCCTGGTAGGCGCCGCCGAGCCTCTTGACGTCAGCGGCCCGGATCCCCACAACAGCCGAAACAGCAGCGAGGGAAACTTTGTCCGCCAACGCCGCGGCAATGGCCTCATTGCGGCGGCCCAGGAGTGTGCGGATGTGGCTGTCGATGCGGGCACGGGACACCCTGGTTCCGGCCAGCCGCAGTTCCAGGGATGTCAACCGGGGCTGATGGGGCGTGGTTCGCCTGCGCGGCCGCGCCTCAGCTACGTAGGTCACGGTGCGTGAGGCCCTGGACCAGGTGCCAGACAACTGCCTCATTCCGGTGCGTCGGCATGATGCTGCCTTCAAGTACCTGCAGACTTGGGCCCACCTGGCCTACGGGAGTCCACAGGCCACTGACCGGGCAGTGGCTTCCGGTTCCGGCGACGTACCGGCACCGGTGCTGGTGGCCAACTGAATGTTCTCCAACGATGCGACGCATCACATGCCTCCGGGGATTGGGGAGTTTGCTGGGAAACTCGGGGAAATCTGATGGTTTAAGCGTATGTCGCAGGTCACTCAAAAGCAAGAAACTTTTCTCATTTGTTTAAGTTTTCTCATGGCGGAGTGGAGGGGTTGGCGGGCTCCGCACCATAAGCTCAAGGCGTGGGCCAAAAGCGTTCACATATGGAAAAACCCTTGACCGGACCAGCCATCGTCTGCGAATCTTTTCTCAAATATGATTTTTTGAATCATCCGTCTGCAACGGCGCGACCGGAAGGAACTTCCCATGACCACTGCTCCCCGCCCACCCATGGTTGTCATGGGCGTCTCCGGATGCGGCAAATCCACTGTCGGCTCACTGCTTGGCGAGCGGCTCGGCATGGTCTTCCAGGATGGCGACCACCTGCACCCCGCCGCCAACAAAGCCAAGATGGGCGCCGGCATCCCGTTGGATGACGCGGACAGGAAACCATGGCTTGAAGAAATCGGCCGGGTACTTCGGGATTCCTCGGACGCCGGCACCCCGATGATCATCGCCTGCTCCGCTTTGAAGCGCAGCTACCGCGACCTGCTGCGGCAGCACGTGCCCGGCGTCGTCTTCGTCCACCTCAACGGCGACCGCGCCACTCTCCTGGCCCGCATGAATGCCCGCGACCACGAGTTCATGCCCTCCAGCCTCCTGGACTCGCAGCTCAGCACCCTCGAACCACTTGAACACGATGAGAAGCACGTGCTCGTGGACATCACGCTCGCGCCCAGCGCGTTGGTCGACGCCATCTGCGATCGACTCTCCGTGCTCACGCTGCCGGTTGGGGCTAGCGTTGAGGGATGACCTCTGAGTACAGGTACGACGTCGATGTGCTGCACCTTTTGATCTCTCCCGCGCACGCCTACTTTGGGCGGGCACGGGAAGGAGCAGCCGACGTCCCCACCTCGGATGCCGCGACCGCTGAGCTGGTTGCCGGAAAAGGCATCGTGGGCGACCGGTTCTTCGGCAAAGCCGCCCACATGGACGCAGCGGTGACGGTGTTCGCCGTCGAAGCGTTGGAGACAATCGCTGCAGAACTCGACGCCGGCCCTTTCGACCCGCTGCTGACCCGCCGGAACGTGGTGATCCGCGGGGCCGAGCTTGCTCCGTTGCTGGGCCAGGAGTTCGTCCTCGAGTCAGGCGGGGATTCCGTCCGCCTGAAAGCCGGGCGCCCGGCCCACCCCTGCGCTTGGATGGACCAGATGCTGGCGCCCGGAGCCCATAAAGCCATGCGCGGACGGGGTGGCGTTCGGTGCCAGGTAATCTCCGGCGGGTTGCTCCACCGAGGGCCTGCCGTGCTGGTGAGCCCGGTGGTCCTTGTCCCCGAGCGGGCGGGCGAAGCGACGGTGCTGAGGCCATCGAGGCTGCCGTAGCCCAGGTCCGTCGGCCGTCGCCGTCGCCAATCCCGCATCCGGCACGCGTGTACCGCCACGACCTACTCCGGGCCGGACTCCAGTGCCGGACAACAATCCCGCATCCTGCACGCGTGTACCGCCACGACCTACTCCGGGCCGGACCCCAGTGCCCGACAACAATCCCGCATCCAGCACGCGTGTACCCCCTCGACCTACTTTGGGAGCGGACTGGTCCAAACTCAACCCAGGACGGTTGGACAAGGCTGACTTGGGCGTCAAAGTGGGTCGCGGCGGCACGCGGGCCACGACGGAAGACGGTTGGACGAGGCTGACTTCGGCGTCAAAGTAGGTCGTGGCGGCACACGGGCAGCAACTCTCACCGGAAGTTGCGACCAGGCTCTGTCTCATTCGGGTGGCCCACTTCGACCCTTTCAATCAGCACTCGCCCCGACCCCTTGCCCTTCTTGGCCGGCTCTACGACCGCGTACCAGATGCGGCCACTATGGGTGAACTTGTACTGATACCGCGCGTAGACCAACCCTTGGTACGTCAGGCTCTGAAACCTGCCTCGCAGGATGTAGCAAAGTCCCGGTTGTTCCAAAGTTGGCGTGTTTGTCAGGTAGTCCCATGCATCAGTCAGAGCATTGCGGGCGGTGGCTCTGGCGTCCTGCCACCCTTTCTCCGCCTCACGGGTGATGAATTCAAGAACGTAATCGGTGCTTTTCCCCGGCCTTGCAACGCCGTCAGTCTTCTTCGACAAACTAGGGACCCTCGACCACAACGGGCCGGTCGAAATAGACCAGGTCCACATTGCCAACGGGGATTCCCTCCGCCACGGCCGAGGCAGTTGCCTCCCAGGCTGAAATCACCACGCCCAACCGGCCGAAATAGCCGACAGCCGCACAGCCTCGGGCCACGTCCACAACCTCCGCAGCGAATTCCTCCTGCTCTTCACGGGAGAGGAAGGTCAGCCACGGGAACGGGAGCCGAAGCCGGATTATGAAGTCCCCTTCGCCGAGTGAAGCCGCAATAAGAGCAGAAGCCAACTGCAGGCCTTGCCGATCATTGCGATGATCGCTTGCCTTGGAAACGATCAGGTCTTCTTTGCCGCGGCGGGTCACCACTATGTCACCCTCATCTATGTGCGACAGGACCTCCTTCGGCTCGCGAAGAAGTTGTGTGAAGGTGGTGGTTGTAGTCATGGAGAAAAGTTTATCTGATAAACATCAGATAAACATCCGAAGGGAGGGGCTCATCACCGTGAACCCGGCGCCTCAAGAACGTCCGGAGGGCTCTTGCATCCTCCGCTCAGCCTCGGCAAGCACGATTTCCCGGTTGGCAAGCAGCCAGCTTTCGGCCCCTGGCGAATCCGAGAAGCGCCGTCGTCCTGGGCTTCGCGGCTCTGTTCCATGATGAAGCGCCACATCCGTCCTGGCGGAATTCCCAAGAGTTCAACGCTGGAACCCCGGAGTAAAGTCTGACCAACAACGCGTTCGCTTCCCAGCCTCTTCGCGATGGCCAGCCAAGTTGGCAGGTGATTGACACCTTGTTGCGCACCTTGACCCCGGCCCTCCTTGTCAGCTTCAACCAGCCGGGCCCAATCGTGAATCGACGGTCCGCCACCCACATGGTCCAGCCGACGAATCAACCTGCGCACGGCAGAGTCGGTAATCTTCCCGGCTGGACCTTCCGGTGTGTGGCACATGTGCTCGCGGACGAGGGGCAAGATGATTCCCTCATAACGCCGAGGTGCCCCGATCTGTCGCAGGAACTGTTTCGCGGGCTCAACACCTGTGACGTTGTGGCCATTCGATGTGATCCTGCCGCCGTCAGAAATCCTGGTTGATATGGCTTTCCCAAAATCATGGGTGATGGCAGCCAAGACCAAGATGGCAGTCTCATCCGAATCCAGCCCGTCCCGGCGTGCGATACGTGCCGCCTGATCGCCCGCGAGCCCAAGATGAACATTGACATCCCCCTCTGGGTGCCATCCAGCATCCTGCGGAACACCCCTGGTTGCCGCGAGCCCTGGAAAATGGGCTTCCCAACCAGTGGCCTGGAGAGTCTCCAGGGCACGGGAGATATGGGTTCCCTTGGCGGAAAGCTTGAAGAACTCTCCCCAGATCCGCGACGCAGGCAGGTCATGGAAAGCCGGGAAAAGTTGGGCGCAGACCGTGGCGGTCTCCGGGGCCAACTGGAAGCCGAAACGGCCGCTCAGTTGGACTGCCCGGAGCACACGCAACGGCTCTTCGGAGAACGCACTGCTTGTGTGCCGGAGGATTCCTGCCTCCAGATCGGCCCGGCCTCCATGCGGATCGACCAAGTGCCCGGTCGCGGCATTCCAGCCCATCGCATTGATGGTGAAGTCCCTGCGGGCGAACGCTTCCGCTTCGGAGTTCCGGGCCGACAACGAAACGTCGAATGTCTGCCCGTTCAGCGCAACGTTCACGATGCCGAAGTGTTGGCCCACTTCCATGGCATGCCCCGGCAGGGCAGCAATAACATCGGCCGACGATAAGCCGTACACCTCAATGTCGACGTCCTTCGATGCCACGGACGCGCCGCCGTCGAGCGAGAGCAACGCATCCCGGACGGATCCACCGACTACCAACGGCCGTCCGCCGGCGTCGCTCAGGCTTGCGAGTACTGTCTTGGCTTCGGGAGTGAGCTGGATCAGCTCAGGGATGGTAGTGATGATCGCTCTCGGTTCCTTGGGAGATCTGGCTTGGCACAAAAGGGCTCGTCACTGACTTTCTACCCCAAGTGAAGCCGCTGTGGCCGCAAATCCGCCATAGGCGCGTACCGCCGCGACCTACTTTGAGAGCGGATTGGTCCAAACTCAACCCATGACGGTTGGCCGACGCGGCGTCCGGCGTCAAAGTAGGTCGTGGCGGGGCGGGGAGTAGGTCTGGAACGTACGGTCCGGCGACCAGGCAGGCGACCGGCAGCAAACGGGAGCCCTCACACCTCCGCAGCCGGCGCCGCGAACTGGGCCTCGTACAGCCTGGAATACGCCCCACCCGCAGAAAGCAACTCGGTGTGGGTCCCCTGCTCCACGATCTGCCCGGCCTCCATCACCAGGATGAGGTCGGCGTCCCGAATGGTGGAGAGCCGGTGGGCGATGACAAAGCTGGTTCGGTCGGAGCGCAGGGCATTCATGGCTTTCTGGACCAAGACCTCGGTACGGGTGTCCACTGAGCTGGTGGCCTCGTCCAGGATGAGCACCGAGGGCCGGGACAGGAAGGCCCGGGCAATGGTGAGGAGCTGCTTCTCCCCTGCCGAAACGTTGCTGCCCTCGTCGTCCAGGACGGTGTCGTAACCCTCCGGGAGCGAGCGCACAAAGCGGTCAACGTAGGTGGCCTGTGCAGCTTCCACAATCGAGGACTCCGAAGCATCAGGGCGTCCGTAAGCGATGTTGTCCCGGATGGTCCCGCCGAACAGCCAGGTGTCCTGGAGGACCATGCCCATCCGCGAGCGCAGTTCCTGCCGGGACATGGTGGCGATGTCCACGCCGTCCAAGGTGATCCGGCCGCCGTCGAGCTCGTAGAACCGCATCATGAGGTTCACCAGCGTGGTCTTGCCCGCGCCGGTGGGCCCCACAATGGCGATGCTCTGGCCAGGCTCGGCCACCAGGTCCAGGTCCTTGATGAGCGGCTTGTCCGGCGAGTAGCTGAAGGAGACGTTCTCGAAGACGAGCCTCCCGCGGCCGGCACCGGAACCGGAAGGAGCGGGCTCAGCCGACTCTTCCTCTTCGTCCAGCAACTCAAAGACCCGCTCCGCCGAGGCCACGCCGGATTGCAGCATGTTCGCCATGGATCCGAGCTGCGCCAAGGGCATGGTGAACTGGCGGGAGTACTGGATGAACGCCTGGACGTCGCCGAGCTGCATGGCGCCGGAAGCTACCTGCAGGCCGCCCACCACGGCGATGCCCACGTAGACGAGGTTCCCGATGAAGGTCATGGCCGGCATGATGAGGCCGCTGACGAACTGTGCCCCGAAGCTCGCTTGGTAGAGCTCGGCGTTCTTGGTCCGGAAGCGGTCCTGCACTTCGTTCTGCCGACCAAAGACTTTCACCAAGGCATGTCCGGTGTAGGTTTCCTCGATCTGGCCGTTGAGCTCGCCGGTGTTCTTCCACTGCGCCACGAAGAGCTTTTGGGAGCGTTTGGCGATCAGCATGGTGATGCCGAGGGTCATCGGGATGGTCACCAGCGCGATCAACGCAAGCAGGGGCGAGAGGATGAACATCATCACCAGCACACCCAGCACGGTCAGGAGCGAGGAAACCACTTGGCTGATGGATTGTTGGAGGCTTTGGGAGATGTTGTCCACATCATTGGTGACCCGGCTGAGCAGCTCACCACGCTGGATGGAGTCGAAGTAGCGCAGGGGCAGCCGGTGGATTTTGGCTTCGATCCGTTCGCGCAGGCGGTACACGGTCCGCTGGACGACGCCGTTCAGCACGTACGCCTGCATCCAGCCAAACGCGGCGGCCAGCACGTACAGTGCCAGCGCCCACAGCAGCACCGAAGACAACGCCCCGAAGTCGATTCCGACGCCGGGTGTCAGGGTCATCGCGTTGAGCATGTCGGCTTTGGCGTCGTCGCCGGAGGCCCGGAGTCCTGCGATCACGTCGGCTTTCGAAACCCCCGCGGGCAACTGCTTGGAGACGACGCCGGCAAAGATCAGGTTGGTACCCTCGCCCAACAACCGTGGGCCAATGACGTTCAACGCCACGCTGGCCACGGCAAAAACCACCACGATGGTCAGCCACATGCGTTCGGGCTGCAACGTACCCAGCAACCGGCGGGCCGATGCACCGAAGTTGGACGCTTTCTCGGCGGGGACGTTCATTCCGGCGAACGGGCCGCCTCTTCCTGGACCCATGGCCGGCCGCTGCGGGCCACGGGCGCCGGAAGGTCCAGTAGCAGTAGCAGTGCTCATGCTGCCTCCTCCGCTGCGAGCTGGGAGGACACGATCTCCCGGTAGGTTTCGGAAGTCTCCAACAACTCATCATGCGTTCCCTGCCCAACGATCCTGCCGCCGTCGAGCACCAGGATCTGGTCCGCGTCCGCGATGCTGGAGACCCGCTGGGCGATGATCACCAGCGTGGCACCGCTGGTGTGGTTCTTGAGCGCCTGGCGGAGCCGGGCATCCGTGGCGGTATCCAGGGAAGAGAACGAGTCATCGAAAATGTACAGCTCGGGGCGTTTCACCAGGGCCCGCGCGATCGCGAGCCGCTGGCGCTGCCCACCGGAGACGTTGGTTCCGCCTTGTGAAATGGGAGCATCCAGCCCGCCCTCCATCTGCTCCACGAAATCACGGGCTTGCGCCACCGTGAGCGCTTGCCAGAGTTCTTCCTCGCTGGCATCCGGCTTGCCGTAGAGGAGGTTGCTGCGGACCGTCCCCGAGAAGAGGTAGGGCTTTTGCGGCACCAGGCCAATGTGTCCCCACAACAGGTCGGGGTGCAGCTCACGGATGTCCACGCCGTCCATGCGCACTGAACCGGAGGTTGCGTCGAAGAGCCGCGGCATCAGGTTCACCAGCGTGGTCTTTCCGGCTCCGGTGCTGCCGATGATCGCGGTGGTCCGGCCAGCCAACGCTGTGAAGGACACTCCGCTGAGCACGGGCTGCTCGGCACCCGGGTAGGCGAATCCGACGTCGTGCATTTCCAGTTGGCCGCTGCGACGGCCGGTGGGGGAAACAGGGTTCGACGGCGGCAGGACGCTTGAGTCGGTGTCCAGCACCTCGCCGATGCGGTCGGCTGAGACGGAGGCGCGCGGGATCATGACGGCCATGAACGTTGCCATCATGACGGACATGAGGATCTGCATGAGGTAGCTCAGGAACGCGATCAACGTGCCCACCTGCATGGAACCGTCCTCGATCCTGAAGGACCCGAACCAGATCACCGCCACACTGGAAACGTTCATCACCAACATGACCACAGGAAACATGAGGCTCATCAAACGGCCGGCCCGCAGCGCAACGTCCGTGACGTCGTCGTTCGCTTTGCCGAAGCGGGCCGACTCCATGTCTTCCCGCACGAACGCGCGCACCACACGGATGCCGGTGAGCTGTTCGCGGAGGACCCGGTTCACTGCGTCGATCCGGATCTGCATCTTGCGGAACAGCGGCACCATGCGCGTCACGATCAGGCCGACGCAAACAAGCAGCACCGGCACGCACACGGCGATCAGCCACGACAACTGCGCATCCTGGCGAACGGCCATGATGACGCCGCCGATACTCAACATGGGCGCCGCCACCATGAGCGTGCAGGACATCAACACGAGTTGTTGGACCTGTTGAACGTCGTTGGTGGACCGGGTGATCAGCGACGCGGCACCGAACCGCGTGACCTCCTGCTCCGAGAAGTCACCCACACGGCTGAAGATCGCATCCCGGACATCGCGTCCCATGCTCATGGCCGCCTTGGCTCCGAAGTACACCGCCACAACGGCGCAGGCGATTTGCAGCAGCGTGATCAGCAGCATCAGGCCGCCCATGCGCAGGATGTAGTCGGTATCCCCCACGGCCACGCCGTTGTCGATGATGTCGGCGTTAAGCGTCGGAAGGTACAGCGAGGCGATGGACTGCGCGAGCTGGAATACGACGACGGCGATCAGCAGCCGCTGATGCGGCCGCAGGAAACGAACAAGGACTTTCCAAAGCATGCGGTCTCCCAAGCCCGTGGCAAGGGTCCGCCAGAACGTGGTGGACCGAAGGCCAGTTTACGTCTGGTTGCTGTGGGCAACTAGAGGGAATTCAGTAGGCTGGAAACGTTCCACCCCAGAACCGCTACGAAGGGACCGAAGTCTTGGCTTACATCACCGTCGGAAACGAAAACAGCACTGAGATTGAGCTCTATTACGAGGATCACGGGTCGGGACAGGCAGTGGTTCTGATCCACGGCTACCCGCTGGATGGTTCGTCCTGGGAGAAGCAAACCGCAGCACTTCTGGACGCCGGTTACCGGGTCATCACCTACGACCGCCGGGGCTTCGGCAAGTCCAGCAAGCCCACCGTTGGCTACGACTACGACACGTTCGCCGCGGACCTCAAGACCGTCCTGGAAACCCTGGACCTGAACGACGCCGTGCTGGTGGGCTTCTCCATGGGCACCGGCGAAGTTGCCCGGTACATCGCCACATATGGTTCCGCCCGCGTTGCCAAGGCCGTGTTCCTCGGCTCGCTGGAACCTTTCCTGCTGAAGACGGACGACAACCCGGACGGCGTTCCGCAGGATGTCTTCGACGGCCTGGCCCAGGCAGTGAAAGCCGACCGCTACGCGTTCTTCACCGAGTTCTTCAAGAACTTCTACAACAGCGATACTTTCCTGGGCACCGACCGCCTGAGCCAGGAATCCGTGGACGCTAGCTGGAACCTGGCCTCCCAGTCCGGCGCCTTTGCGTCCGTAGCCGCCCAGCCCACCTGGGTGACTGACTTCCGGGCGGACATCCCCAAGATCGATGTTCCCACGCTGATCGTCCATGGCACGGCGGACAACATCCTGCCCATCGACGCCACGGGCCGCAGGTTCAAGGATGCCCTGCCCAGCGCCGAGTACGTGGAAATCGAAGGGGCACCACACGGCCTCCTCTGGACGCACGGAGCGGAGATCAACGAGGCCCTGCTGGGCTTCCTGAAGAAGTAGACCCTCCGAACGGAAGATGCCCTCGAAGCTGCTGCTTCGGGGGCATCTTTCCTACTTCCTGAGCCGGAGTTTGCGCGCCTTCTTTCCGCTGCGCAGATACTCCTTTTCGAAAGCCTCCGCCACTGCCCGTTCGGCTTCGTGGAGCAGCCCGTACGTGAAGGCCGCAGTGCCCGCGTCCGCCGCCGATCCCAGTTTGAGGAGTTCGGCCCGGGCCACGGCACTGTCCTGGTGCTCGCCGAGGATCCGCTGGACGTTATGCGCGGCATCGGACAACTTGGCGGCACGCTTGCCATGGATGCTCTCGACGGCGGCCGCCGCAAACCGCAGTTTCTTGGCCGCCTTCCGGACATCGTGGAACGCTTTGTCACGTGCAGGCCCGACGGCGGTACCCAGGGCCGCGTCGTGACGCTTGGCCAGGCGCTTGGCCGCCTTGTTGACGAATTTCCGGGTGGCCTTCCTCGCCCCGGGGGTTACCGACGGGGCAACAGGAGGGGCCTCGAGGAAGGCTTCGAGCTCATCGAGCAGCCGGAAGTAGCGTGGGCTGTTGAGCCGTGCATGGATGGCGGAGAGGGAGGTGTCCTTCCGGACCTTCATGCGCTCGTCCAGTTGGTTCTTCAGCGGACCGAGCACCAGTTTTCCGGGCAACTCGTCGAGGGACTTCGTCAGCCGCTCATGGAGCACTTCGGCATCCCTGTAACGTCCCAAGGTCTTGGCCAGCGATTTCAGCCCGAGTTCGAGCTCAGCCACGGGATAGGGCTTGAACAGTTTGCGGTAGCTGTGCAGCACGGAACGGATCCGCCGGGTGGCCGACCGCATCTGATGGACGGAGTCCTCGCGTTCCAAGCGAACGTGTGAGTCCTGCAGGAGTAGCCTGGCCACCTGCATGTCCAGGTAGTTCAGCACGGGAACCACGGCCGGACCCTTGCGCTGGGGCATTTCGCGGCCGGTACCCTTGGCTGCCGGCCACAGGTCACCGAAGGCCGTGGCCAGCTTGGACGTGCGCTCACTGGGGTTCGCCCCGGTCTTGGCCAGGAGCGCTGCGGCGGCATCAAGGAACTTGTCCCCAGCTGCATCGTCATGGCCGGGGGCGAGCTCCACTTCCCATTCCCGCCAGCTGTGGGCGTGTCCGTCATCGAGGGAGACCAGCGCGTGCACGTGGTCGTCAACGAACTGGGCGAGGCGTCCGCCGTCGGACTGGTACAGCTGGTAGCTGGTGCGTTCAGTGGTGAGTGTTGCCACGGCGGACACGGCATGGCCCCGGGTGTACGCAAGGATGCGGGACATAAGGTCCGGGGGAACCGTTTCGGGCTGGCCCAGCGGAGCGTGGATTTCGGTTCGCTTGCCAGGGCTGTGCGGGAGCTTCAGGTGCCAGCCGGCGTCGGGTCCGCCGGTTCGTCGCCGCAGGGTGATCCTGCGCCCGGCCAAGGCCAGGTTCTGCGTATCGAAGTAAACGGCTTCCAGCTGATGGGTGGCGGGTTCACCTACCTTGCCGACGCCGTCGATCCGGTGGAGTTCCGGGAGCGGCGTGGAAGCGTCGGCGTCGAACTTTTGCTCTGCTTCCACACTGGTGGACTGGGCCATGACTGCGGATCCTCCTCGTTTGGAGTAGGCGATGGAAGGCGCCCGTGAAGGCCGGCCCGTTCGCTTGGCCGGCCTTCACGAGGACTTGCGTTATAGCAATGCTCCTCCGCCTTCGTCCACATCGCCACCGGTAACAGTGCCCCGCCATGCTCCGGTTTCGTGTCCTTGGGCTTCGATGAATTTTTTGAACTTGTCCAGGTCCGCGCCAACCCGAAGGCTGTCCGCCCCCAGCGCGGATCCGGCCTTCTCGGCCAAGCCTTCAGGCTCCCAGTCGATAGCCACATTGACCCGGGTCCGCGCGTCGTCCAGTGGCTCGAACGTCACAGACCCGGCGTTGCGGGGGCCATCGACGCTGGCCCAGCTCACCACGGAATCCGGGACTTGCTCAATGATCTGCGCGTTGTAGTCACGCTTGACGCCGCCGATGTTGGTGGAGAAATGGAGCGCCGTCTCATCGATCTGCTGGACGGCTTCCACCCCGTTCATGAACTCCGGAAAGCTCTCGAACTGGGTCCACTGGTTGTATGCGACAGAAACGGGGACGTCTACTTCTACTGATTTGTTGACCGTAGCCATGAAATGCTTCTCCTTCAGTGCTGTGGTGCTTGTCCGCGGGCACGCTTGTTGCCTGGGGTCGGACGGCTAGCCTGCGTTGAAGTCCTCTTCATCGTCATCGTTCGGGGATTGGTCCTGCGGCAGGTTGTTCCCGCTGCCGTCGGGCAGGTCGCCGTCCGGCTCCAGGTTCTGCTCTTCACGGGCCTGCTCGTCTGTTCCTCCGAAACGTCCTGCCCCCGGTTCCCCCGAACTGTCCGAGTCTTCCGGATCCAGGTGGCTCAGGTTGGGAGCTCCCGTGGCATACGTTTCGCCGTCGGGGCTGTCCTGGCTCAGGCCGGCCTCGCTGAGGTCTTCTTCCACGCGGGGCTGCGCCTGGCTGCCTCCGGCTTCCTGCTCTGCTGTCGGCGTGCCGTAGCCTCCAACTTCCTCTTCGGGTGTCGGATTCTGCGTGTCCATGAGACCTGTCCTTTCCATGTGGTTGAACACTTGATGGAACACTTCGAACTTATAAGGGTACTTAGCGTCATGTCCACCGTTTACAGAAAATACTCAGCAAACTTATTATCTTGGCCTTTGAGGCACTATGGTGCGAGTTCGGATTCGTAGGGCGTGAAGTCCGGCCTCAACGTGACGGCGTCCGCTCCCACCTTGGCAATGTCTTCCCAAAGCACCATGAACGAGCCCCTGTGGCGCCACCGCAGCAACTGCGCCAGGGGCCACGGTTGGGACAGGTTCTGCCGCTCAAACCCCAGGAATGACGACGCCGTCCGGGGACTCACGATGATCCCTACCAACCGCGCCTTGCTCAAGAGCCGTGACGGGGCGGAATCCAAGGCGAACCGGAGGTCCGAAACCTCACCCAGCCTCTTCCCGGCACTGTCCACCACATCCGTGCCAAGCATGTCAGTCAGGATCATGGCGACCTCCCGGGATCCGCCCGATCACGTGGTTCCGCAGCCATCGTTCCACCCACGAGGCATCCAGGGAGTCAGACCGGACGCCGACGGTCAGCACCGTGTCCACGCCGGAGACAACGTCCCAAGGGATCCTGCTCAACCTGCTCGACGGCGGCCTGCCGCCAAAGATACGCGTCCCCAGGACGGGGCCGGTCAACAAAGCGGTGATGTACGGAGGATCGGAGCCTTCCGGAATCGGCTCATCCGGAGCCGGACCACTGAGTTCGATGTCGTCAACCGTGGTGACCGGGACGCCGTCGACGTCCAAAACCTGCCGGTCCAGCAGGTGCAGCTGCGCGTCGAGCACCAAGCCGGCAGTCCGCGCCGCTGGCCGGAGTTCGCTGGCGTCTATCCCCCTGGGTTTGGGCATCAGGCACCTGCTCCCGTAGCGATCATCAAGGGGATGGCCGCAATCGAGGCCGCAAGGATGATGACCAGGTAGACCATCCCTGCCACATTGACCGCGCGTTTGTTGACGTACTTGCCCATGTATTGCGGATCGTTGGCCACAGTGAGGATGGGCAGGTAGGTCAAAGGCAGGGCGATCGCGGAAAAGACCACGGAGTACTCGGTCACCAGGATCGGGTCCACACCCGTGGCCAGCACCGCCACACCCACCAGCAGCACCACGATCATGGACACGTGGAAGCGGGCTGCCTGCGCCGGCCTGCGGAACTTCCCCCAGGACCATCCGAAGTACTGCGCCAGCGTATAGCCGCTGGACAACGTGGTCTCCAGGGCCGCCCCGAACGTGGCAGCAACCACGCCAAGGATCAGCACGGCCAGGGCCAACTGGCCGCTCGCCTGCGCAACGGGCATCACCACTTGGGACAGAGTGGTGACGCTGATGCTGGCGGGCAAGAGAACGACGGCGGCGCACGCGGCTATGGCGAGCGAGAGGAATCCGCCAAGCGGGAAGCCAAGGAGGACGTTGAGCCGGGCCTGCGCCAGGTCCTTCACCTTCCACCGTTCCTCCACTGCGCCCGAGGAGAAGAAGAACACCTCATAAGGCGTCATCGCGGCACCGAAGAGTGCGATTGCGTAATACCAATACGTCCCGCCGCTCTCCTCATGCGAAATCGACGGGGCAAATGCCTGGGTGGCCAGTTGGCCCCAGTCCGGTTTCAGGAGGAACAACGCCACCGCGAATACCACCAGCGTGAGGCCCATGAGCCCGGTGACGTTCTCCATGATCTTGAACTTCACCCGCCAGATCACCAACCACACGGCAAGCAAGGCAACAGGAACCCACAGCAGGTAGGCCACGCCGCTGGCCAGCTGGAGGGCAAGCGCAACACCGCCAATCTCGGCAGTGACCGTCATGAGGTTGATCAGGAAGGATGCGCCCAGGTTGGCCAGCCCGGCGCGGGCGCCCATGCGCTCACGGATCACCTCGAACGTAGCCCGTCCCGAGACCGCAGCCACCCTGCCGGACATGTTCGCGAAAAGGCAGATGCCCACTACACCCACCAGGACTACCCAGGCCAGGGACATGCCAAAGCGGGAACCCACCACCGCGTTGGTCACCAGATCCCCGATGTCAACGAAGCCCCCGATAGCCGTCAGGATGCCGAGCGCAACACCGGGGCCGTTTCACTGGATGCCGGCCTTGGCCATGAGTGCGTCGAGTTGGCGGGAGGCGCTGTGCAGTTCGTCCAGGACGGGAGCCAGCTTGGACTCTCCCGAACCGGATTGGCCATCCTCGGGCCCGCCCTGCGGCGCGGTCAACGCATCACGGGCATGGAGCATGGCCCGGGAAGCCGTGGAGAACGTGGCCAGGACATCCTCACGCAGCTTACGCTCGTCGGATGTAGCGCCTGACAGGGCTCCTACTTCATCCGTGGCAGATTCAAGCTGCTTCACCATGTCGTCAGCAGCGGTGGAGCCGGCTGCCGCCGTCGTATGTTCTTTAATCCGCAAGTCCACGGCCAAAGCGGTGGTCCGCACGGCTGACACCGCCTCTTTCAGGGGCCCCTCCAACGCCTGGCTGGTGGGAGACTGCGCGCAGGACGAAAGCGCTCCGGCCAACGTTGCCAGGGCGAGGAGAACCATGGCGAAATACCACCGAAAGCGGTTCACGATGGTCGCGGAACCTCGCATCCACCCTGCGGATTCAAACCTGTGTAATTCAGGGGCCCGGCAACAATATTCAGGGCGATGGTGGCAAATTGTGAGCACTGGGCTGGAGGTGCGTTGTAGTAGCCACGTTGGCCCGCGGCTACCGCGCCTATAACGAGCCACACAACAACGATCAGCCCGATAAATGAACCGATGCGCATTTTGTCCTCAATCGATTCAGGGACTTTCCGCATAAGGCGGAATCGGAAACGGCCGCGGGCAATATGTCCTTGCCCGCGGCCGCCAGTTCCGATCAGTCCGTCGGATTGGTTTCAGTCGTCAAACCACGGTCATCCGCAGTTTGGTCATCCTTTTCTTCAGCCGGCCCGGGCGGGTCCGCCGACTTGTTCTCTCCAACATCGGCGGCGTCATCCGGTTCTCCGCCGGATGCGACGCCCACCGGCACCTGAGCTGGTGAGTCAGGTGAGCCAAGATCCCTGGGGATCGGCTGGCCGGGCGTCGTGACGCCGTCGTGGACCTGGCTAAAGCCCCCAGATTCCACGGGATCCGAAGTCATACGCGCGACCGCCCCCGTCCGAGAACCCATCCCAGCAAAGCCAGGACAAGCAGGATAATTCCTACCCACAGCAAGAAACTAAGGGCTTGGTTGAATCCACCAACCAGCAGCAGGACGATCGCAATCACGCCTGCAATAACCAATAGTGTGTTCATAAAGCTACGCATCCCTTCAAACAAATATGTCCAGTGAGGAAGGCGTCCGCTGGAACTCCTTTCGAAGCTCCACCCCATGGCAACGGGCACCGTACGGAGATTCTCGTCTCCTTGTTCCGTGCTTACCCATATCGGCTGCGCTTCAAACGAAGCACTATTTATGGGAAGCACGTGCACAGCTACATGATAAGCATGCTTTGTGTATTGGCGAAGGGGCTCGCAGGGATATTTAAGGATCACTTCACGCCGTGGCGCCATAGTGATCTGCACCTCAATCCGGCACGGGTCGGGCCGCTCCCCCGTTGGACATAAGACGAAGGGAGGCCCATGCTCATCGTTCTCACCGGTATAGACGGTTCAGGGAAAACGACGGCCGCACACGCCCTGGTAGCCGCAACCCGGGATTCAGGTCGCGCGGCACTGCTGCTCAGCAACCACGCTGCGCGACGTCGCCTCTCGAACATCAGCCGACGCATCGGCTGGGGCCTTCCGCCGCGCCTCGCAGACGCCGTGGAGACTTCCATCCGGGTGTCCAACGTTCTTGTGTCGCACGCGCGGGCCTGGTTATTCGCCTGCCGCCACCCCCGTGGGCTGGTGGTGATGGACAGGCATCTCCACTGTCAACTAGCCCTACGCCGAGCACACGGCCTGCGGGCGGGCCGCGTAGTTCCCTGGCTGCTGGGCCGGCTTCCGGCACCTGATGCCGTGGTGTTCATCGATGCCGCGCCCGAACTGGCCCATCACCGGGTGACCATCCGTGGCACCGACCAGGAAACCCTGGACCATCTAACGGCTCTTCGGACTGCCTACAGCTCGATCCCGGGTTTTGCGGAATTCGTGGTTGTGGACGCCAACGGCACGCCAGGCGAAGTCTTGGCGGAACTCGAACGAGTGATCGGCCCGGCTAGTGCATAAGAGGGTGCCGGCAGACCGCCGCTTTCCTCAGCCAACGCGTAAAGGTAGCGGCTCAGCGGCACCTCATCCGGGTATTCCGGACGCCACACTGGCAAGATCATCAGTTCCCCGCCGCGGTCAAGGATGATGGGGAACGTCTGCGCCTCACGTGACGTCCCGATCGCGCCCACTTGCCGCCGGTAGCGGTGCTCCAAGGCCGACGACCCAATGGGAACCACCCACGATCCGTGGGCGGCCACCCGCACTTCGTGGAACAACGCAAGCCGACCCGAACCATCCAGGGCTACCTCCGCAAAGGCGGTTCCGGCGTCGTGCTCTTTGGGACTCAGCTGCCCCAGAACGAAGACGCGCGGCCAACCCGCCGACTGCCCGGTATCCACCACGGGAACCGGCGCACGGCCGGACTGCCGCAGCATCGCCACCACGCCACCCACTACCTCGGCAAGCTTGGGTACCACGATCGAATCGGCGGCGGGCCGGGGCGGCGGCGCGCTGGAAGGCAACGGGTTTCTGTGAATCCTGGCGTCGAAGAAGTCTCCGAACCTGCCCATGGCGGCCTCCTGGGAAGGCCCCACTGCTGAAGCCCATACACCAGATTGCAGCCGAAGCCGCCAGCTGTCCAGAGCGAATTCGGCCGATAGACCCGCGCTTCAAGGCAAATCAATGGCGTTCTTACGGTCGCCGGGCCAACAAGGCCCGCACCCTGCTTCGATCGTCGATCCACGACGCAAGCTGGGGGCTGATATAGCCAGCCAGTGCAACCAACTGCGCGTACTTTGTGGCGACGTCAATCGACCAGATCCTGTGATGGTGGCCGATCCTGTTTCGCAGTGCCCGCAGCGACTCCACTTTGTCCGCGACAGTCCTTTGGCTTCGACCGTTCATGTACGGGAAAGCTCCCGCCAAATCCGGCCATAGGGCCATCTGCCCCTTCGATACCATCTGGTGCCAGAACCCGAAGGAAATCTCGGAGATGATTTGACCTGGGTCTGTAGGCATCTTGTTCTTGCGCACGCGTTTGATGGCGGTGTCGATGTCGGCGTAAGGATAGGCGTGTTTGGCAGTCCCCTTGCCACGGCCCCGCCCTAGCTCCCTGGCGTCGTCGTAGATCCAGTGACCTGGGCGACCTTTCCCCAAATGCCGAGCCGACATCTGTTGATCAATGGCATTTCGAAGGGCTACTTCCAGATGACCCAAAGACTCCCAGAACGCTGCGGAGAGTTCGGTGTTCCATTGGTAGAGATGCATAACCCTCCCAATGTCTCCCTGGCACTCATCAAGGTAATGCTGCAACCGGGCACGGCCGAAGTTGGCTTGGAAGAACCGCATGTCGGACGAGTTGACCATACGTCGCTACCCCGCGTAGTCTCGTAGTGAACATCCCGGAACCGTCCCTGTAGTCCTCTTCGAAGGACCGATCACACGGCCGGGATTTTGCTTTAACGCAGCATTCCACGTCGCACAGACAATTTTGTCGACGCGCATAAGCACGTGGACCTCATCTGGCCACGCATATTCACGTCGCATCGGCAGATCGGAGAGTGGAAGTAGCGGGTACCTCCGGCAACTCCGCTACTTCCATCCAGTTCCGCCTCTAAAGCACGGCCAGAAGTTGCTGCATTTCCTTGATCTCGGCCTCTTGGGCGCTGACGATGTCCTTGCTGAGCTGGATCGCAGCGGCGTTCTTGCCATTGGATATTTCGGTCTTGGCCATGGTGATGGCGCCCTCGTGGTGGGTGATCATCTGGGTCAGGAACAGTTTTGCCGCTTCCGTCCCCTGGGCTGCCTCGAGCTTGGTCATGTCGTCGGCACTCATCATGCCGTCCATACTGTGGCCGGACGGCATCTGCATTGACTGGTTCCAGTCCTTGAGCCAGCCGTTCATTGTGTCGATTTCAGGGGCTTGGGCGGCCTTGATCCTGGTGGCCAGGCCAGTGACGCTGACGGGGATGTCCTGCTTCTTGAGGATCACGTCGCTCATCTCGATCGCCTGGATGTGGTGCGGGACCATCATCTGGGCGAACATCACGTCCGCGGCGTTGTGGTCCGATGCCGCAGATTGGCTGCTGCCCATGTTTCCGTGGTCCATGCCGGGCATTGACGATGCCGTAGAGCCAGGGGTTCCCGAACAGCCGGCCAGGGCAATGGCGGCTGCGATGGCGGTGGCTGCTACGGGCAAGAGCTTCTTGGTGTGCATGACAATAGGGTCCTTCGTGGTGGGTGCAGGGACATTTCCTGCTGGGGTGGTCAACATCAGCGATGCGCGATTCGGCGGGCAACCGCGGCCCAATGGCGCTGTGAAGGTACGGTCCTCATGCGGTCCGTACGCGGACTACATGAGGCCGGGCGGTCCGCTCGGGACGGACGCCGTGGATTGGCCTACGTTCTACTGATGGACAAGTCCCCGGGAGAGGGTCCGTCGGGGCGGTACTGCCAGACTTTGCCCGAGGCGAAGGCTACGGGCTGTAGCGTAACCGGTAGGGCCGCGCTGCTGTCCGGCGCCGGAGCTGCGAGGGCACCGGTGGCAACTGTCGGGGTACAGGACACGGTCTTGACGTGCTGATCCGTGCAGTCGGTGGCGCAGGAACAGTGCTCAGCGGAGGGAGCCTCTACGGCGTGCTTTGCATGTGTTGCAGCCGCCGTGGCGTGCAGTGAGTGCGTTCCCGTCATCACGTGCATGCCAAGAATCCCGGCAATCAACGCGAACACGGCGGAGAGCAGGCCCGCCGTCCGCAGAAAAGAGCGAGTCTTGGCACCAAGCATTTCCACGGCCGACCTCCTTCCATCCCGGTGGTTCCACCCTACCGGCCCGGGTTGCGCCAAGTTCCTGCCCCGGGGGGCAACCGTGCAGGCACAACACTTCCGCCGGGGGAAGTATTCTGCCTATGTCCGCTGACATCCTCTGCCTGTCCACGCGAACCGTGCTAGCATTCCCGGAGATCGTGACAAATCCTCAGGAGGTGAGACCCATGTACGCAGTATCAGCAATGGGCGCTCCCCAGGAGTCCACGGTTTCGCGGCTGAAGTAGCCGCCATCGGAGCGCCAACCACGCACATCGCGAAAGGCGACTCCAATGAACACAACACATCCTCAAGGAAACACCCGCGCCCTGGTCCTCGGTGGCGGCGGTTCAACAGGTAACGCATGGCTGATCGGCGTCGTTGCAGGACTGGTCGAAGCCGGCCTCGACGTCACCAAGGCAGACCTGATCATCGGCACGTCGGCGGGTTCCACGGCCGCAGCCCAGATCACCGGTGGGAATCCCGCCGAACTCTTTGCCGCCGTCGTCAATGCCGACTACCGTCCCCGCACCAACCACGCTGACCCCAACGAGGGGCGGGTTCGCAGCGCGTCCGACCACATGGAACGCACGGCCCGCATCATGGCCGAATCCGAAGACATGGCGGACATGCGCCGTCGGCTGGGAGCTTCGGCCCTTGAACTGCAGGCAGCACTGGACGCCTCCACGCAGGACAGGTGGCGCTCTACCGTAGCCAGCCGGCTGCCCGGTCCCGAGTGGCCGGATACGCCGATCCTCATCACTGCCGTCGACGCCCGGACGGGCGAACCGGCGGCGTTCCACCGGGACAGCGGGGTGGAGTTGGTGGACGCCGTAGCCGCGAGTTGTGCCAGCGGTTTCGCGTACAACATCGGCTCGGGCGACTATATCGACGGCGGCTACCGCGCCAACGCAGAGAACGCGGACCTCGCGTCCGGGTACAGCGCCGTCCTGGTGCTCTCACCGTTCGGTGGAAGGACGCGCACTCCTGCCGAATGGGGAATGGATCTCGCCACGCAGGTGGACGGTTTGCGGGCAGCTGGCAGCAAGGTGGAGACCATCTTCCCGGCCTCTGACGCGGAGCACATGTTTGGTGCCAACGCCATGGATCTGTCCCTCCGCCCGGCCGCGGCACGGGCAGGTTACGAGCAAGGGCGGCAGCTCGCACCACGGCTCGGGGACTTCTGGGACTGATCCGGGAAGCAGCCTAAATACGCCGAAGCCCGCCAAAACTCAACCGTTGTTCCCCTCCTGACCCCGGAGTAGGGTGGCCGGACCGCCAACCCTCAACCCCGTCTGGGAAAGATCTGGGAGACACCATGACACAGGTGAGACGTCGAATTGCTGCGGTCACTGCAGCCTTGGCCCTGAGCGTCACGAGCGGAGCAGTAGCCAGTCCGGCGTTCGCTGATCCGCGCCAAACGGAGAAGAATGCCACGGCAACAGGCTACGGAGGCGCTGTGTCCACGGTTGACCCGGAGGCTTCTGCGGCGGCTATCGAGGTACTGAGGAAGGGCGGCAACGCGGCCGATGCAGCGGTCGCGGCTGCCGCCACCCTCGGTGTCACCGAGCCCTACAGTGCCGGCATCGGTGGTGGCGGGTACTTCGTTTACTACGACGCCAAGACGGGCAAGGTGGGAACCATCGACGGTCGCGAGACCGCTCCGGCAGGCATCGCCAAGGATGCCTTCATCGACCCTGCGACGAAGCAGCCCTACAACTTCACTCCGGAACTCGTGACCAGCGGCGTCTCCGTGGGTGTCCCCGGCACGCCCGCTACATGGGAACGGGCGCTGAAACGGTGGGGAACCATGGATCTGGGCGATGCCCTGAAGCCTGCCATCCAGGTAGCCAACCGTGGCTTCGTGGTGGATAAGACGTTCCGCCAGCAAACGCTCGACAACCAGCTCCGCTTCAACACGTTCACTTCAACCCAGAAGCTGTTCCTGCCCGGTGGCGACGCTCCCGCCGTCGGAAGTGTCTTCAAGAACCCCGAACTCGCGGCCACTTACAGGCTGCTGGCCAAGGAAGGCACCTCCGCGTTCTACGGCGGCCAACTCGCGAAGGAGATCGCAGCCACGGTGCAGGCGCCGCCGAAATCTGGTGCCACCGACCTGCCGGTCCCGGTGGGTTCCATGACCACCCAAGACCTGGCGAACTATAAAGCCATCGACCAAGACCCGACGCACATGAACTACCGCGGCTACGACGTCTACGGCATGGCTCCTTCCAGCAGCGGCGGAACCACGGTGGGCGAGGCGCTCAACATCCTGGAGCCGTCCGACCTCGCGGGCATGGGAACAACGGACGCGCTGCATCGCTACTTCGAGGCGAGCGCCCTGGCTTTCGCCGACCGCGGCGCGTATGTCGGCGACCCGGCCTTCGTCAACGTCCCCACCAAGGCTCTCCTCGATCCCGTGTTCGGCAAGGAACGCGCGTGCAGCATCAACCCGATGGCGGCGGCCGCCAAGCCAGTCGCCCCTGGCGACGTCACAACGTACGACGGCGCGTGCCCGACTTCCGCTGCACCCCTCGCCGACGAGAAGGACACCGAAAACATCTCAACCACCAACATGACGGTCGCGGACAAGTGGGGCAACGTTGTTGAGTACACGTTGACGATCGAGCAGACCGGCGGATCGGGAATTGTTGTTCCCGGCCGTGGATTCCTGCTGAACAACGAACTCACCGACTTCAGCACGGTGTACAGTGCCACGGATCCGAACAGGATTGAACCGGGCAAGCGTCCGCGCTCGTCGATGTCCCCCACCATCATCCTCGACAACGGCAAGCCCTTCCTGGCACTCGGCTCACCCGGAGGCTCCACCATCATCACCACGGTTCTGCAGACCATCCTGAACCGCGTGGACTTGGGCATGAACATCTCGGAGGCGCTTGCGGCACCGCGCGCGGCACAGCGGAACACGGCGAACGTTACCGCGGAGCCGGACTTCATCACTGCTTACGGCCCACCGCTCACGGCGCTGGGACACAAGCTGGTTCCGGCCGGCGATGCGTTCACCTCGGCTGCCGAGATAGGTGCAGCTACCGCGATCGAGTTCGGCCAAGACGGGAAGCTGACGGCGGCCGCCGAACCTGTTCGCCGCGGCGGTGGCTCCGCCATGGTGGTGTCCACGGAGCAGCGCGACCGCGGCAAGGGACCCAAACCCAAGTAGGTCATGCACGTGCGGACCGCGTTCAGTCTTCTTCTTCGCGGTCCGCCCTGACCTCCACCATGGAGCGCCAGAACGACACTCCCGCGCCGACTGCGCAAATGGTGCCGGTAACGATCGGCCATGCGGTCTCGCTTCCGTTCGAGAGAAAGACGTAAAGCGAGTAGAAGGCCAGAATCAGGGCCAGCAACAGCCATACGAGCGATTTTTGGTTCACGATGAATTCCTTTGCGTTGATCCGTTTCTGGTCATGTGCCGGACCGCCTAATCCCCCGGCCAAAGTGGCGAGGAAGCAACCGCGCTCCACAACCACTCCCCCAGGCTCAGCTGAACGCGGCTGGTAATCTCTGCACGTCCGGCAGACGGCAGGTATCCGGTTTCCCGGATGTCAGCGTCGTAGGACTGAGCGGGGACGGCCAGGCCGCCAAATGTCACCGGCACCAGGGCCTCAAGCGGCGCTTTGGATAACGACGGCGGCAGCGAACCGATGGTGGCCACGCCCAGATCGCGGTGGATCACCAAGCCCTGCGACTGCAGGGAGACGCGGTCGCCTTCCGCGAACGTGGCCAGCGTTGAACCGACAGGGGTGACGATGTTCAGGCGCCCGTCCACCAAGGTGTAGCCCGCAACCTGGCTGGATGTCACCGGGACCGCGGCCAGGACCACGGCAAGCACCCCTATTCCTGCTGCGCCCATGAGTACCCGCCGCCAGAATGGACTCCCGTTGCGTGTTGCAGCAAGGAAGAAGCGCACGATGCTCGCGGATACCACGGCCAGGAGCAGGAGCACGACTGCCGCCACCACCAGATGTCCAGCGAAGCCAAACTGCAGGAACACAGGAACCAGTCGCTGGAAACCGACGACCATGAAAGCCAGGCCGGCCACGAAGCTCGCCAAGCCAAACCACGGAAGCAAACCCCGCTTGGGCAGGGAGTGTCGTGCCCCAAACACGTGGATCCTGACCAGTTCTCCCATCGCGTCCATCGACTTTCTCCGAAGATAGGGAACATCCAGGGCAGACATCAGTGCCACGTAGCCGTCCAGCTTGATGAACGGAAACAGGTTCAGGACAGCCACGCAGTAACAGAGCACCCCATAGAGAAGGACACCGTCTTTGGCAGTGGAGCCGGTCATGAGTCCCTGCACCGACAGGGCAGCGCTGCCCAGCCCGAGGTGGACCATGGGACCAGCCAGCGCCACGAGCACCCTTTGCCTACGCGAAGGAAGGCGCCAGCCATCGGTCACGTCGCAGAAGAACGCGGGCGAGAGATAAAACAACATGATGCCGATGCGCCTCGGCTGACCGCCAAAGTACGCGAGGGCCATACCGTGGCCCAGTTCGTGCAGCAGCGTCGAAGCGAACATCGCTGCGGCCACCCCCAGGTAGGCCTCCAAGGGAAGTGGCGTCGAAAGGACCCGCAGGATCTCATGCCCCGCAGTGCTCAGGCCAACCATTCCGCCGAGCACCAGCAACGCGGCCAGGACCAGCACTTCGCGTCGGGCCAAGGCCGCTACAAAGGGACGAAGGGAGTACAGGAACACGGTTGGGTTAAAAAGCGTCAACTGGACCGTCAGTGGAGCCCGGAACTGGACCCAGCGGACCTTCGCGCGGTGAGTGCCGCCGTCGAAAATTCGTGTGTTCGCAAGCTGCTCCACCACGCCCGTGACTTCCCGGGCAGTCCATGGCTCCCCCAGTTGTGCCGCTATGTGTTCGGGTCCCTTCACACCATCCACGGTTCGCAGGACAGCAGCAACATCACCGGAGACCCTGGCTCTGGGTACGCCGTTCAAGGCCACGATCCACGGAGCGCCGTCCTGCACCGGAGGGTCGATTGATGCCGTCGGCGCCAGCTGGACGGGCCACACCGGCGCATAGGTGGAGAGCTTCTTGGCCGGTCTCATATCAGCGGATGCGGGGTCAGTGTCAGTCGCTCGGCAACGGGGCCGAACAGGGACAGGTTCTTGGTCTCGTCCATGGTCAATTGCACGGCACCTGGACAGACCACTTTCCCAGTGATCCAGCCGAGCTCCGCGATTGGGGTGGGAAGCCTGTGGGTGAGGTCGACCCAGTGCGAGTCGATACCTCGACTGGCCAGATGCCTCACCAGGACATCGACACCCGGCACAGGTTTCACGGCTGGGACCGGTTCCGTGGGGAAGGACTGGAGCCACGCCTGCAGGGTGGATACGGCTTGTGGCGCGCTCCAGAAGTCGGCACGGGAAGAGTCGCCGGTCACCGAATCACCCGCCCCAAAGGGCGCTGGCTTCCGGGACAGGAACAGCTCCCGGATTTGCAGCCCTTCCTGCAGCGCACCGAGCATTGCGGACAGTGGATCGGCGGACGCTTTGAGTCCCACCGCGCCGAACGAAGCCGAGGACGTGGCGCCGATAATGACGCAGACCGCGGTGTGGACCGGGCTGTCGTTCCCAACGAAGGCCAGCGTGAGGTGGACGCCTGCCGTTCTGGCCGCCTCAAGAAGGACAGCCAGGCTCCGATCACGGGCCGACTGCGGCAGTTCCGCGAGGTCCACCTTGCGCAGGGGTGCCTGGGAGCGCCAGGCCGACAGGAAGGCGTCGCGTTCCAGCACCTCCACGAGGGCCGACGCCTGGGCGAAAGCTTCCGACGGTCCTGAGGCCGCACCGTTCGGGGAGGGGTCGAAATAGCGCTCCCACCGGGATGGGGAGGGACAGCCTGGCCTGTAGTCCACCACGGGCGCAGGCACCTGCGACTCCGCTCCCGTCAACAGTTCGGTGGCACGGTACCAAGGGAAATCGCAGGCCAGCGCGGACGCCCTGCCCAGGCCGGTGGTGACGAAGTCGATTGGCTCAGCACCCGGACTCGCCACCAGGTAGTCGGCGTCCACCAAAACCGGTGCCAGTGCAAACCGTTCCACGGCTTCGCCGGCGCCCCGGATCAACGATCCCCGCCGCCGCACGTCAAAAGCGCCTACGGCGGAGGCGAACCCTGACGTGGCCGACCCACCATTGGCGAGTAGTGCGACAGTCCGCCAGAGCCCGGACTCGTTCGGCGGGTAGACGGTGGCCTCGGAGACCAGGCCGTAGGTGGGATCCAGGGTCAAGACAGGATCGAGGGTCAATTCCGTTGCGATACTCATTTCCCACACACCCAAAGTTCGATGTCCTTCAAGCCAGGACTCGGAGTGGCAATCCTGACGGGCCGGCGTTCCAGGATGGTCAGTCCTTCTCCGACAAGTTCCTCCTGTATGAGGTCATTGCTGACGAACGCAATCTCGCTGGCATACGCCGACGAGCGGTACGTCCCGCCCTCGTTGAAGCTGACGTGGATCATGGTCACGTGCCGCGCACCGTTAACGGGATCCCGGCTTTCCGCCGTAATGAGGAAGGAGTCTTCCCCCAACGCCGAAACCGTTGTGCCGCCGTCGTACGTTGTTCCGCCCTGGTGGCTGTCAGCGTTCAGGACGGTGAGCAGGAACCTGCCTTCCGGGGCCAGTGCCTCCCTGACACGGCGGAAGAGCCGGCGGCGATCGTCACGGTCCAGGAGCGTCACGGAACTGGCTCCGAGAACGACGCAACCGAAACCGCCGTCGAGCTCCACCCGGGACATGTCCGCCTGCAGGAGTTCCACGTCCGCGCCCCTCGGGTTGAACGGAACCGTACCAACCTTTGCGGCGAGCAGCTCCAGCATCTCCACGGAAGAATCGACGGCAGTTACCGGACGCCCCAGCGCCAGCAGCGCACGCGTTATCCGCCCGGACCCGGCTGCCAGTTCAAGGATGGGGCCCGTCGTCTTGCGGGCTGCTGCCTGGATTTCGGGTAGTTCGGTGAGGTCTTTGGCGGTGATCTGGTCATAGAGGCGGGACCCCGACACGCTGTAGAGGTCTTCGGGCGGGTCCAGGTGTCCGAGGACGCGAAGGATGGCATCGGCAGTCTGGTCAGGTGCTGGGTTCATCGGCATGTGTCCTTGGGAGTTGCTTCGGGAGGAGCACACGCGGGCGGTTGAGGAAGGAAACCACCCGCGTGTGCTGGCTTGGGTAGCGGCTAGGTGGCCGCGATGCCGACGACGATGCCGGCAATGATGATCACGTCACCGACGCGGATGTACCAGGGGGTGTCATCCGGGGTGTCCAGGTTTTCAAGTTCTTCGATGCTGAGTTGGAGCGTCATTGCTGCCTCCTTTCGCGTGTTGTGTTTGCTGGTGTTACCGGGTCTAGGTGATGCTCACGGCGATGAGGCCGATGGCCACTCCCTGTGTGACGCCGACAAACCAGTTGTTGAAATCCGGAGTGTCCAAGGACTCGACTTCCTGGATGGCCAGATTGAGCTGTTTCTGCATGTGCTTCACCTCCTCTCCTGCGGTTGCGCGGTCGCGATCACGGTCACGGTCACGGTCACGTGATGGTGACGACGATGCCCACCAGCGCCAGGCCTACGGTGATTCCGTGGATCCGTTCGGTCCAGTCGTCCGGCAGGTCGATGCTTTCCAGTTCCTGGACGTTGAGGTCCAGGGCCTTGGGGGTGCTGATCATGTGCTCACCTCCTCCCTCTTGCTGATCGCGGGTGATCCGTCGGGCAAGTTTTGGATGGTCGCTGAGCGGAGGACGTGCTTGACCTGGAAGACGTCGAGTCCCCGCAACATAGGGAGGACGCCTCCCCAATTGCGGATGGCGGCGGCCGCGGTATCCCGGATGGTTTCCTTGCTGGCGGGCACCACCCGCGGAACGTCCCATTGCTGGATGAGTTCGGCGATGCCCCTGGCCGGATGCGGGTTCAGATGCGTTGCGCCCAGGGTGACCTCGGCCCAGAGCCGGTTCAACCGCTGTTCGCTGCCCCAGGCCGCGTTGCCCTTTCCGATCTCGGCCCACACAGGCGGGATCAGCGCGGCGGTTGCGGTCATCTTTCGCGTACCCGTCAGGTACGCCAGTTCGTTGGCGACGTACCAATGCCTGGCGCCATACGGATTACGGCCCATCAGCGACCAACCCGTGTGGGTTTCCATGCTGAGCCTCGCCGCCGCCAGCCGCAGATCAGGGGTATCCCGTGATGTCAGTTGCTCCCCCACGTGCAGGACCCGCCGCAGCAAGTGGTGACCGTCGTCGTCGAACATGCTCGCGCTGCTGCCGATCATCGTCCCGGCCACGCGCAGGAACGCTTCAAGAAGCCCCTCCAGAACCAGCGTCCGCGGCAAAGTGGCAAGGTGTCCGGCGTCGAGCACTGCGGCGTCGCCCGCAAGGTGCGGCGACGCCAGGAGACGGCGTCCGACGGCGGTATCCAGGCACGCTACAGCGCTGACTTCCGCTCCGGTCCCCACGGTGGACGGGAGGAGGATCGTCTTCAGGCGCTTGTTGGAGAACGGGATGGGAGGCAGCACGAGCAAACCCGAACGCTTGGCGTGGCGCTCCACGAAGATCGCCAGGCTGGGGTCCGCGGAGAACATCGCAGCGAGTTTGACGGCGTCGAGAATCGAACCGCCACCCAGCCCGACGATCGTGTCCAGCCGGTGGACCTGGATGAATTCGATGACATCCCTCAGCGTTTGGATGCTCACGGGCGTTGCCTTCAGGTCGAGGGCTGGAGCGCCGCGGAGATCGCCCTCCCTGAGCCGGTTCCGATGTTCGGTGAGGGAAGCATCGGCCACGATCCCTACGCGTCCGCGGGTCAGTGAGCCCACGTACTTCGGCGTCATTCCGGCACCCAGGATGACGCACCGGGTCTTCCATGTACGGTCGGCGATCATGCGAAAACTCCGTCGGCGCGGGCTTCGGTTAAGCCGTGAACGATGGCCACATGCAGTTCCCGGAAGTTGTCCTCCGTATACGTGAGCGAGGGCAGGAGCTGGATCCTTCCCGGGCCGGGTTGGACGATTGCACCGGCCTGGTGGATGCGCCTCACCACGGCGAGGGTGCCGTTCGCCGAAAGGGGCGAACCGTTGTCCGTGTGGAGCTTCACGCCCCTCATGCAGCCGCGTCCTGTCGTTCCGCCGACACCTCGGATGTCCCTGAGTTCGGCGAGGAGCCGGTCCAGCCCGTCGGCAACCTCCTTGTTCAGCCTCTGAAAATCCAGGCGCTCCATCTCACTGATGGTGGCCAGGACAGCAGCGCAGGTGGACGGGGTGCCGGCTTGCGTTTCACCATGGACGAAGACGGATTCGGTGGCGTCGAAGACGTCCGTGATGCGATGGGCGATGAGGAGCGCGGCACAGGCCGCGGTGCCGTTGGTCAGGCCCTTGGAAGTGACGATGATGTCCGGTGATTCCACCCATTCGTCGGACGCGAACCAGGAACTGACCCGGCCGAATCCTGTTGCTACTTCATCCGCCACCAGGAGGAACCCGTGTTCCTGCCGGTGCCGCCGGAGTGCTTGGAGGAAGTCTTCCGGGACCACCTCCGCGCCGGAGCCAAGCACAGGCTCCACCACCACTGCCGCGATCCGATGACCCTCGCGGCGCATCAGGTTGTCCAGCTCCTGGGTGGTGTCGAAGCCGACGTGCCGGACGTTCCGGCCATCCACGCCGTACACCGCTTGGCCAAGCTCGTCGCCGCTGAGGGCCTGGCTGCCGTACGTCAGGCCGTGATAGCTGCCCCTGAGCCCGACAATGAGTTTCCTTTCCGGCTGGCCATTCAGGACGCAGAACTGGCGGGCGAGCTTCATGACGGCGTCGTTGGCCGCACTTCCGGACGTGGAGAAGAGAACCTTGCTGAACGTGTTCCCGGACAGACCCAGCAGGGCGTCTGCCGCCTCGATGGCGCGTTCGTGTGCTGTCCGAAAAAGCGGCAGATAGGAGGCCCTCTTGAGTTCCTCGGCCACGGCCGCGGCGATGACCGGGTTGCCGAAGCCAAGGTTGGCGTTCCACAGACCACTCTTCGCGCACAGTCTCCGCTGCTTGTCGGCGAAGGTGACATGAACGCCGTCGGCCGCTGTTGCCGTGAAGCTGTCCTGGTCAAAGTCGTGCTGGGTGACCAGCGGGACCCAGAGCGGAAGACTCACAGCAGTTCTCCGAGCAGGTCGATGCCGAGCTGGTCGAACTGGGCCACGACGGACCGTGCCGAACCCTCGGCTGCGGCCGGCGAAACGCCCAGCGTGGTGGCGGTGACCGTGGCTGCTGCCTCGACGTCCCTGAGGTTGGAGATCGCCTCGATCAGGGTGGCCGCGTCTGCGCCGATTTTGAAGAGCCGGCCGGTCTTGGTGTCCAGGAGCCTGTACTCGCCGTGCCGTTCGAGGATAAACGGTGCTCCGGGCAGTGGATGGTTGTGGCTTTCCGTGGCCCCGTACAGGCTCAGGCCAAAGCCGACCAGCCGGGTATCCACGTGGTGGTCCCGCAGGATGAACTTCCATGCGTCCAATGCGGCGAGGTAGCGCGGAATCCACGGACGATCGCTGAGCTGCGCCCTCATCTCGGCAGCATCGCTGATGGAGGCCACCGCCGATTCGGGTTTCAGCGGGACTGCTTTGATGCGGAGGTCATGCAAGGGATCGCCGGCCCACCCGATCACTGTTCCATACGGTCCGTTGAGAATGGTGCCGTCCGCTGTGATGTGGATTCGCGACAGGCTGCGGTTGAGGCTGCCGTGCCCGCCCAGCAACCCGCGTTCGCTCAGCACGGCGTTGACCTCCGTGAGCTGGACGATGAAGTGCCCGGATCTCCGCGCCTCGTCTGCATCGTCGAAGAACGCCTGCTGATCTTCCAGCCCCGTGATCCGGACTACCGTCGCACCCACCAGGTTGACGAAGGGCAGGGCAACGTAATCCTGGATTTCAAGGTTCAGCGTGCCGCCCACCAGCAGCTCACCACCCGGCTCATCAAAACTGCCTTTGACCGTGGCGATGTCCGGATCGTCAGCGTCACCATCCACCACCAGGACCACAGAGCCCTCCACGGCCAGGTCCTTGGCGTAACCGGCATGCGCGGCGTTCTCCGCGAAGACCACATGGCCCGGTATGCGGTCCGGGATTCCCGTCACCCACTGATCCACCGCCGCCGCGATGGTTTGTTCCTGACTCAGCGTCAAAGTGCCAACCCCCAATAGTTGTCCTGTTGTCCCCCTGAGCGGGCCCTTCGGACGGGCTCGTTCATGGGAAGGACACTATGGGCGCGGAGGCCCTCCACGATTGGGAAAATCGAAATTAGGTGGTGATTTTGGCGAAATTAGGTGGTGAAAACGGGAAACTAGGGGTTTTGACAGGGGCGTCTAGGTGGTGGGTTTTGGATGTTCCGCTGCTCGGTCGCGGCCTCCCAACGCGAAGAACCCCGCCCACCAGGCACGAGGCTGGTGGGCGGGGTCGAGATTGCAGAATCCGAAGAGTAGGTAGCCTTCGAAGTTAAGGGGGCTACCGTTCTTCAGCGTGCGGTGTCAGAGGAATTGGTTGTCTTGGCCTTCGCCTTCTTGCGCGTCAGCCAGATCTCGTTGGCGGCATAAGGAATGATCGCGAGGAACGGAATCACAACGCCTTGCCACGTAGGCACCAGATTCAGCATCAGAGGCATGAACGATGCCACGAAAACCACTTGGTGTACGTATCTGTACCATGTCACGGTCGGCCGGGCTCCTCCTCATCCAGGTGGGGTGACGGCGGTTGCCGCACCCACCGTGCATCTAAAGGGACGAAGGTGCTCTCACGAATGGGATTTCTGAAATTAGGTGGTGATTTTGACGAAATTAGGTGGTGAAAACGGGAAACCAGGGGTTTTGACAGGGGCGTCTAGGCGGTGGGTTTTTAGTGGCCGAACATCTCCAGGCACCCGCCGTCCATGATGCTGCCACCGGCCTGGATGGTGGCTTCACCTTCTCCCGGGACCACGCCGTACAGGCAGCCTCCGCTGGGCACCGCGACCCCGAAACGGACACCGTTGCCGCCGTCGTCGGTTTGAACTTCCTTGAGGTTGAGTGACGCGAAAGCCGCTTCGACGTCGGCCGGGGTGGCCGGTTTGTCCAATGCGTTGAGGGCTTCTTTGGCTGGGTCCAGGTGTGCGTTTAACTGCGCCTGTATCTCCGGGCTGAGCTTCCGACGCTGCCTGTACATCTCGTTCTGGGCCATGGCGGCGTTGCCGTCGTAAGCGACGCAGTTGTTTGGCTGCGGTTCCGTCCCGGCACTCGGACAAGCTGCGGTTGGGGTGGGGCTTTGCTGCGGGGGTGCCGTGGTTGGTGGAACGCCGCAGCTCACCAGCGAGAGAAGTACGACGGCGGCAGTTGCGAGGGCTGGTATCGAAGGTTGTATATTCCCCATCAAAGGGACGATACGGTAAGGATCCTGATTTATCCATCGATTAGGCTAAATGACGTGAAGGCTCCGATCTGCCACTAGCATGTGGCTATGCAGACTTTCACGTGGGCAGATGCGCGCACCGACAAAGCCGAAACCAAGGTCGCCGTTTTGCTTCCCGGCTCCGGGTATCCCGTCGAGGGCCCGGTCCTGTTCTGGGTTGGTGAGATGCTCGCTTCGCTTGGTTGGCACGTGCAGGCCGTTCGGTGGACGCCGGAGGACAAGCCGCATCATGATCCGCATCTCTTAGTAGCGCAGGCCGCCGAACAAGCCTTCGCCGGTTCGCCCCTCGCAAGTCAGCGTGTCATTGTGGCCAAGTCGCTGAGCACGCTGGCGATTCCATGGGCCGAAGAAACCCGAACGCCCGGCGTCTGGCTCACACCATTGCTGACAGACGAGCGGGTTCGGAACACGATCCTTCGTTCTGCGAAAAACGACCTCTTCATTGGGGGTTCCAAGGATGAACTTTGGGACGGCGGTCATAAGGGCGAGTCGAACGGGACATTCCTCGAGGTGGCCGGAGCGGACCATGCTTTGCAGGTCGGAAGCGACTGGCGGGCCTCCCAGGAAGCGCAGGCAACGGTCTTCGAAAGGATCGAGAATTTCATCCTGGGACTCGGCGACGCTTGAGCCCAGCGCCACCTAGATGAATTCCGGCACCACCTATTTTTCGTGAAACAGCACCTAATTTTGCCCGTTTGGGGCCGTGGGGCCCTATTTTCGCCACCTAGAGCCGATTTGTGGCGGCATGCTGGGGACCCAGGGGTGTCTACAGATTGGTATGAACGATGAAAGTCTTGTATCTAAGCACAGCAGGTTTGCAGATCATCGGGGCCATTTTGTCCTTTGCCCACAATTCGCTCATTGGTGTCCTCAACGTGATCGCGGCAGCTTGCTCTGTAGCCATGTGGGTCCTTGCCAAGAGGAGTGAGGACAAGTCCCTCAAGACCCCGTCTTCGCGTTAGAGGGCGGAACAGAGGTGCCGCGCCTGAAATCCGAGCGGAGTTACTGGCTGGGTCTATCCGCCGCCTATGGCGTAGCCCTGGCCCTACTGACGATGACCGACTTGCCGTGGCCAGGGTCGCTGGCTATCTTCGCGGCCTTGATTGTTTTCATCGTTGTTCAGGGACTGCTCTACGGGCAGTTTGATAAGGCTGTTCTGTACGAGGTGGACCCTAGGAAGGGCACGGCGGGAGCCCTCCTGACGTTTTTCCCTCTCGGAACGTACCTGCTTCGTGGATCAGAAATTGCTCTTTGGGCCGGGCCTCTATATGGCTTGATCGCTTCCGCCGGATCGTACGCGATTCTCAAGAAGTACGGGTACTTCTACCGACCAGCTGTGCCGGCCACGGAACCGGAGAGTACAAAGTGACGTGCCGGCCGAGTGCCGCTTGCGACGACGACTGCGGTCATGGGACAGCCATCATGAACATCAGCCCGGTCGGGCCCGCCTACTATCCCGACCAAGGTGGACGGAAGATCATCGTCAGCACCACTATGCAGAGGCCCGCGATTATGAGCACTGAGCAAAAGAACACCCCTAACATCTCTAAGCCCCGAGTCGGACCCTCCCCCGACTCCGACCCCGCGTCCACCCGCAGCCGGGAGAAGACATCCCCAGCTTTCCGGCCAAGCATCTGCGATGCGATTGCGAATTGCCGTCGGGCGATCCGTTTCCTGAATGGCAACCACAGCATGCCAACTGCCATGAAGACAAACCCCAGTGCCATGGTCCCCCTCAAGCGGTGGTGTTCAGATCATCCTAAAGCCACGTCGATGTCCTTATGCCCAGGAAGCCTCCGTCCTGGCGAACTTGTCGGGCATACACCTCAATTTGATTGCATGTTCGTTTTTTTCGATTACCCTGAAAATATGACTGCACTCCTTGCGGACCACACCGTCCTTCCACCAGCTGACGAGGCCCTCCTGCCCGTGGTAGTGGAAGCCCTCAAGCGCAATGACCACGCGACCTTGGTGACCGGAGATGGCTCCTCTCTCGAACTGCCGGCTGAAGTCTACGAGGCTTTGCGGGACGTTGTTGCGGCGATGGCGGCGGGCCAAGCGATCACCATCGCACCCCACAACACTGTGCTCACAACCCAGGAAGCAGCGGATTTATTGAACATGTCCCGCCCCACCCTGGTGCGGTTGCTTGAGGGGGGCCAGATCCCTTTCACCCAACCCGGCCGTCACCGGCGTGTTTACCTTGCCGATGTTCTGGCCTATCAGCAGCGCCTACGCGAAGAACGCCGGGCCGTCTTGGACACAATGACCGAGGATGCGGCGGAAGATGATTCTTACGCCAAGCTGAACGCCTTCATCAAGACGCGCTAGCGCTCCTATGGCCTTCAGAGTGCTGCTCGACGCGTGCGTGCTGCTGCCCTATCATCTTTGCGACCTTCTCCTTCGGTTGGGCGAGACAGACATCTACCAACCTCTATGGTCGGACGAACTTCTTGGAGAAGTCAGGCGCAACCTCGTCCAGGCTTTCGACCGAACTGAGCAGCAGGCCACCCGACGTATCGATCAGATGCAGCAGGCCTTCCCTCACGCCATGGTGGTGGGCTTCGAGGGACTCATCCCGGCCATGACCAACGATTCCAAAGACCGCCATGTGCTAGCCGCAGCGGTCCACGGACAAGCCGCATTGATCGTCACGGCAAACCTGAAGGATTTCCCGGCCCAGGCCTTGGCGCTCTATGGAATCGAAGCCGTACACCCTGACGATTTTCTCTTGGATCAACTGGACCTCTACCCTCGGCAAACAATGCAATGTCTCCGGGAGCAACGAGCCGCTTACGGCCGCCCCAGCCTGACTCGCTCGGCGTTCTACAGCAGGCTTAGTCTCACTGCGCCCCAGTTCGCCGACGCCGCCTCAAGGTTGGACGGTGCGGTACCTTCCCTGGAATTGGTTGCCGACACCGTCAACTCTCGGCACTAGGGCTGCAGCCCCTCGATCACCCTACAAAACCGTCGTCCGCGACAACGACAAGTCCTTCGTCTCCCGGAAGAACAGCACCACGACCACCGCGGACACCAGGGCCATACCCATCAGGTAGAACGCAGGGGCCAACGGAGATCCGAAGCCCGCCACCAACCCGGTGGCAACGAACGGGGCTGTCCCGCCGAACAAAACGTAGGCCAAGGTGTACCCAATCGCAGATCCAGAAGCCCGCACGGACGAAGGGAACATCTCCACGAGTGCAGGAACATTCGACGTTCCAATCACGGCCACCAAAGCACCCAGAATACTTGTACCGAGGATTGCGAACCCGAGCCCAAGCGGCATTATCGAGAACGACGGGATCGTCATCACCACGAACCCAACACAAGCCACGAGCAGCATCCGTTTCCGTCCGTAACGGTCACTCAAGCGGGCAGCCAGCGGGCAAACCGCCGTGTACACCAGCATCGTCACCACGCTCGTGATCATCGATTCAGCCGATGAGTACCCCAAACTTGAGGTCATGTACGCAATCATGTAGCTGCTCATCAGGTAATACGCGATCGCGTTAGTGATGCTGTATCCGAAGAGCGTAAAGATCTGCCGCGCACACAGCCGGATGGCGTCGCCGAGAGGACGCTTGGCAACTTCTCCGGCATTCTCCAACCCACGGAACACCGGGGTGTCATCCACCTTGGACCGTATATACAGACCGATCAGGCCAAGCGGCGCGGCCAAAAGGAACGGGATCCGCCAGCCCCAGGCCTGGAGGTCGGCAGTGCTCAAGGTCGCAGTAATTGCGGCACCAAGCAAAGCACCTGCCACCGATGCCAAACCAACCGTCGCAGGGATCACGCTGGCATACGTCGCCCGCTTCCCAGCAGGAGCATACTCAACGATGAACGCCGACGACCCCGTGTATTCGCCACCCGTCGTGAACCCCTGAACTGCACGGAACAGGAAGAGCAGGATCGGCGCCCACACCCCAATCACCGCGAACGTAGGCAGGATTCCGATGCAGAACGTCGCCGCACTCATGATCAGCACGCACAGTCCGAGCATCTTGTTCCGGCCAATCCGGTCGCCGTAGCGCCCAAAGAAAGCCGCCCCGAGCGGCCTCGCGATGAATCCGCCGGCGAAGATCGCCCACACGGCCAGGAGTGACGCCGTCGTCGAATAATCCGGGAAGAAGAGCTTCGCGATGGTGACGGACATGACCGCATAGGCGGCTGAGTCGAACCATTCGACGAAATTCCCGACGGCGGCTGCCGCGGCAACGCGCTTAAGGTTCCGGCGCGGGGATGCCTCGGTTTCGGAGGCGGAATTCTGGGTCACAGTATTCATGATGGCTGTCCTTCACGGGGAATGTGTGGGAGTGCGCGGAGTTGGGCCCGCTGAACCTTGCCGGTGGCCGACTTGGGCAACGCAGAAACGTATTCGATGAACCGCGGGTAGGCGAAGCGGGAGAAGTGCTCCTTCACGTGTGCCACGATGTGTTTGCTCAGATCCGCTCCCCCGGTGTGACCTGGCATGAGCTCGATCCAGGCTTTGATGGACTGCCCGCGGAGTTCATCAGGGACACCTGTCACCGATACGTCCTTCACGGCATCGAGCTCGCGGATCATAGCCTCCAGCTCATATGGCCCCACACGGTAGCCGGAGGTCTTGATGACGTCGTCGGTCCTCCCCAGGAACCAGAAGTATCCGTCTTCATCCGTGTAGGCCTGATCTTTGGTGTGGTACCAGTCCCCGCCGAACGCGGCGGTCGAGGCCTCCGGCAGGTTCCAGTATCCCAAGGGAAACTGCGGGTTGGAGCGGGCGCGGAGGCATATCTCACCGGTCTCGCCAGCGGGCACTTCGTGCTCGTTTTCGTCCAGGAGCCGGACGTCCCAGCCCGGCAGGGGTTTGCCCATCGAGCCCGGCTTCACCCGGACGTCCGGGTAGTTCCCCAGCAGTGGGTACGACTCCGTGGAACCGTAGTAGTCCAGCAGCGTCACGCCGAACTGCTCGTCGAACCAAGTGATGAGGTCCGGCGTCAGCGGCTCATTGGACGAACAAACCGTCCGCAGTGACAGCGGGAAGCGAGTACCGGCGTCGGGCACGTCTTCGCGCATCTTGCGCAGGAACGTCGGGTTGACGAGCGCGCTGGTGACGCGGTGGCGGCTCATGGCGTCCAAGAGGGCTGCGGGATCGAAGCCGCCCTCCGGCCGGAAGACCAGGTGAGTGGCCCCAAGCCGCAGCGGCCCCATCAGCTTGGCGAGCGACCACGCCCAATCCCCCGCGCCGAAAAACACGTCGCCGTCGCCGAGCTGGTGGCAGTACTCAAACTCGTTGTGGCCGAGGAGCGTGCGGTGTGCGTGGACGATGCCCTTGGCGCGGCCCGTGGTGCCCGAGGTGTAGAAGATGAGCGCGGGATCGTCGGCTTTGGTTTCGACGTTCTGGAATTCGGCTGGTGCTGCTGCGATCTCCGGGCTGTCGATCTCGATGAACTTGCCGTCAAAACCCTCAAACAGGCGCCGCGCGGATTCTTCGGCGATGATCACCGTGGCGCCGCTGTCCTCCAGCCTGAACCGGATCGGCTCCGCGGCCCACAGCAGGGACATCGTCACCAGGATGGCGCCGGTCCGCAGCACGCCAAGGTAGGCAGCCGGAGTGTCGGAGCGCTGCGGCAGCAGGACGGCGACGCGGTCGCCTTTCTTGATGCCGGCACTCTGGAGCATGGCCGCGATCTGCCGCGAGCGGTCTTGGATTTCGCCCCAGCTCACCTCGCGTTGACCTTCGACGGCGGACTCCAGGATGAGTGCCCGCTTGTCCCTTGGGTGGTGGTCGGCGACGTCGGCGGCCATGTTGTAGAGCTCGGGCACCTCCCAGCGGTGGGAGTTTCGTCGTTCGGTGTAGGGGTCTTGGGTTGCGGTGGTTGTCATGCGTGGGTGCCTCCTTTGGTTCTTTTCCGGCTCAGGGTTCAGCGGCGGCCAGCGAGGAAGCGGGCCATCTCGCGCTGGGGTTCGCCTGTGCCGTAGGCCTCGCGGTGGACGCGCTTGGCTTCGGCCATGGCGTCATTGAGGTCGTCGTCTTCCAGGCTGCGGAGGCGGTTCTTGGTCAGACGGACTGCACCAGGAGGAAGGAGGCTCAAACGCGAGGCGAGTTCCTGGGCGTAAGCCAGCGTGCCGCCGTCGTCCGCCAAGTAGTTAAGGAGGCCGAGACGCTGAGCCTCATGCGCGTCGACCAGTTCGCCGGTGAGGACGAACTGGGAGGTCTTGGACTTGCCGAGGATGCTCCACATGGCCCAGATGCCGGTGATGCTGGGGATGCCGGAGAGGACTTCGGGTTGGCCCATGCGGACCTGGGAGTCGCCGACGCGGAGGTCGGCGAGCAGCGCGTACTGGAAGCCGGAGCCGGCGGCGACGCCGTTGACCGCGGCGATGGTGATCTGGTCGAGGTTGCGGACGGCGCGGTAGAGGCGGTCGAAGCCGTCGATCCAGGCCTCGGCCGATGCGTGGTCTTCGGGGTTCATTCCGGCGGTTTCGGCGAGGTCCTGTCCGGCGCAGAAGGCGCGACCCGTTCCGGTGAGGATTACGGCGCGGATCCCGTCGTTGCCCTTGAGGCTTTCGAGGTGGGCGATGAGTTCATCGCGCATGGCTTTGGTCCACGCGTTGAGCTTGTCCGGGCGGTTGAGGGTGATGGCGGCGATGGGGCCGTTTTGTTCGAAGAGGACGTCCTGGGACACGGTGTTTCCTTTGGTCTGGTGGGCTTGCTTTCGTCCATCTGACCACCGGCTATTGTGACCCGTCTAACATCAATATCTACTCGCTGTGATACCAAACTGATATGGTGCGCGGATGGATCTCCACCATCTCAAGTACTTCGTGGTGCTCTCTGAGGAGCTGCATTTCGGCCGAGCGGCGCAGCGTTTGCATATGGCTCAGCCGCCGCTGTCCCAGCGGATCAAGGACCTGGAGAAAGAGCTCGGGGTGCTTCTGTTTCACCGGCGACGGACCGGCGTGGAGTTGTCCGAGGCAGGGGCTTTACTCCTGGAGCATGCGCGTGGGGTGTTGGATCACGTGGCGATGGCGCAGGAGTCGATGCGCCGGATCCGCCCGGGCGCTTCGGGGGTGCTGCAAGTTGCGGTGCCGCCGGACACGAATCCTGTTGCATTGTCCACGATAGTCTCTGCGTTTGCGTCCTCTGCTCCGGATGTCCTGCTGAACCTGCACGAACTCACCACCGTGGAACAGGTCGAGCGACTGCGCGACGGCGAACTGGACGTTGCGGTGGTCCGTCACCCTTTGAACAGCGTGGGTTTCGAGTCGGGGCCGGTGTACTCGCGGGCGTTGGGGGTGGTGCTGAATGCTTCGCACCCGTTGGCTTCGTTGTCTTTGGTGCGCTTGGGGGACCTGGCCGGCAGTCCGTTGATCATCTTCCCGCGGCACATGGCGCCGACCTTGTACGATTCGTTCCTGCACACGTGCCGCGATGCAGGGTACCTGCCCGCGGCCATTGTCCACGCGCGGAACCAGCACTTCACGCACGGGTTGATCCTTGCCGGCCGCGGCGTGCACTTCAACGAGGAACCATGGACACCGCTGCCTGCCGGGATCGTGTGGCGGCCGTTGGTTGGGGATCCGTTGGCTTGGCGGACGTCGGCGCTGTGGTTGAAGAGCCGGCGGTCAGCGGAGACGGATGCGTTCGTTGCGGCGGTGGGGGCGGGGTTGGGGACTGGCGGACATGGGTAGTCGTCAGAAATATACCGTTATCGGTATAGTTTTGACATGTTGAATCACGCGGTTTGCGGACAAAACAACACCGCTAACGGTAGACTTTTGACATGCGGAGAACTTACCGAAACGTACTGCGTGAGATCGCCTACGACAACCATGGCTATGTCACCACGGCGGATGCAGCAGACGCGGGCGTACCCGTCGTCGAATTGCCGAAGCTCACCGCCCGTGGCGGCCTCGATCACGTTGGATATGGTCTTTACCGCATGACTGACATCCCGCCGACCGACGACGATCAATTCGCCGAAGCGACCTTGCGCGCAGGCGACGACGCCTTCCTCCGCGGAGAATCCGTCCTCGCCCTCCTCGGACTGGGGGACGTGAATCCTACGAAGATCACAGTGGGAACCGGCCGTCGTGTCCGCCGAGCAATGCCCACGTACATAAATGTCATCCAGACTCAAGCCGGAACGAAGGTCACACGCTACCGCGGGATCCGCGCCCAACAACTCAGCGAAGCACTCCTCGAATGCAAGGGGCGTGTCCCGGCCTCACGACTGCGGGATGCCGCAGCCCAGGCGCGTGCTGAGGGACTACTGACGACGGCGGAATGGAACCGTGTCCGCAAGGAACTCGCCGCATGAGCTATGACACCCCGCCTCGTAATCTCGCGGCTCTGAACCAACGATTGAAGAACTTGGAAGTAGACGAGACCCTCGCTGTTCGCCGACGGACCACGATGGCTCTGGTAGTGATCGGACAAATGCTTCCAGAGGGTGCCGTGAAGGGTGGGAGCGCGATGGCATTGAGATATGGCTCCGACACCAGGTTCACCCGTGACGTTGACGCCGCCCGAACAGGAAGTCTGGCGACATTCCGCGCCGACTTCGAGGAGCGGCTTCGGGAAGGGTGGGGCGGGTTTAGTGGACGCCTGATCGAGCGGAAAGCTCCGAAGCCGCAGGGCATTCCAGCCCCATATGTGATGAAACCTTTCGATGTGAAACTCGACTATGAGGGAAGCCGTGGTGCACAGTTCCCTTCGAACTCGGACACAATGAAATCGGCGACGCCGACGATCCCGAGTACGCTCTGGCTCCCAGCATCAGCGAGCTGTTCACCTCTGTGGGTCTCCCCGCTCCAGAGCCCGTGGCGGTAATGCCCGCTGATCACCAAATAGCCCAAAAGATACACGCGTCCACAGCGCCCAGTAGTGACCGCGCCCGCGACCTCGTCGACCTCCAACTCTTAGGTGCCCGTGAGGAGCTGGACCTATCGACGGTCCGGACCGCTTGCCTTCGTCTGTTCGACTACCGAAAGCTTCACTCTTGGCCACCCTCAGTTGTCGAGGGTGCGGACTGGACCACCCTCTACGCTGACGCAGCCGAAGGCCTCGATGTCGTCCCTGATGTCGCTCCCGCCATTGAGTGGCTGAGCCAGTTCATTGCTCGGATAGACCAGGCCTCGCCGAAACGATAAGCCATCACTCACAAGGGAAGGTGGATTTCGGCAAGCAACATCGTTAGCCAACGACCTACCGACTGAGTCCCCCAAACATGATGGGCTTCTCCTGAAGCAACCTCCTCTGCATAAGGGCCTTTAGCACGACTCGGGATTGGCCAGCCAAGAGTGCAAAGCATCTTTGCACAGTTATGTTGAAGCCGCGAAGGTGAGCTGGTCCTGCGTAGTTCCGGCGGCAACAGAAACCCCCGTCACCACACTCCTGTTCCGCGCCGACTCCTCGACGGCGGCCAGCACCCGCTGGACCTGCAACCCGTCATCGAACGACGGCGACGGCGCCTCACCGGAGCGGATGGCGCACAGGAAGTCCCGGATCTGGTGAGTAAAGGTGTGTTCCCAGCCGATGAGGTGCCCCTGCGGCCACCACGCCGCAGCGTAGGGGTGCTCTGGTTCATTCACGAGGATCCGACGGAACCCCTGTTCCCGCACAGGCAGCGTAGCGTCCAGGAAGCCGAGCTCGTTCAGGTTCTCCAGATCGAACGTCAGCGAACCCAACGACCCATAGATCTCAATCTTCAAAGAGTTCTTCTGCCCGGTAGCCACCCGTGACGCTTCCACCGAGGCGCTCACGCCGCCGGTCAGCCCCAAAGTGGCCCACGCGGCGTCGTCCACCGTCACTTTCTCAACCCCCGACGGACCTGGCCGTTCGGCAACAAAAGTCCGCAGCGTCCCGGTCACTTCGGTGACGGTCTGCCCGGTGAGGTGCTGGACCTGGTCAATGGCGTGGGAGGCGATGTCGCCCAGGGCCCCGGAGCCGGCGGTCTCCTTTCGGAGCCGCCAGCTCATGGGGGTTTCGACGTCGGAAAGCCAGTCCTGCAGGTAGGCGGCACGGACGTGCCGCACGGTTCCGAGACGACCTTCGGCGATCAGCTCCCGGGCCAAGGCGAGCGCCGGGACCCGCCGGTAGTTGAACCCGACCATCGACTGCACGCCCCGCTCCAGAGCCAAAGCAGCCGCAGTAGCCATCAACTCCGCCTCACCCAAAGTGTTCGCTAGTGGCTTTTCCACGAGCACATGCTTCCCGGCTTCCAGCGCGGCGATGGCGATCTCCGCGTGCATCCAACCCGGAGCGCAGATGTCCACGATGTCGATGTCGTCCCGCAAAATCACCGAGCGCCAGTCAGTAGCTGACTCAGCCCAGCCGTATTTACCTGCGGCGAAAGCGACCTCAACCGCGTCCCGGCCAACCAGCACTCGCTGCTCGAAGGCCGGTACGTCGAAGAAGCTGGCCACGTTGCGCCATGCGTTCGAGTGGGCTTTCCCCATGAACGCGTAACCGATCGCGGCCACACCCAAGGGACGGCCGGTAGCCAATGGAAGGCTGGTAGGAGAAGCACTCACGGCTAAGCCTCGAACCAGTCCCGCGCAGGGTTGGAAACCTCGGGCGCCTCACGGAACACACCCGGCTGCGCCACCCAGCCAACACCGTTGGCGATCACCTTCTGGATTTGCGGCTGGTGGTACACCGGGTATTCCTGGTCGCCGGGGCTGAAGTAGAAGATCCGGCCCTTGCCGCGCGAGAACGTCACGCCGGAGCGGAACACCTCTCCCCCGGTGAACGAGCTGATGAAGATCAAGTCGTCGGGCTCAGGAATGTCGAACAGTTCGCCGTACATTTCCTGCTGAGGAATCACAATGGGGCTCTCAATGCCGGCCGCGATCGGGTGCGACGGCTTGACGGTCCACACCAGCTCCCGCTCGCCTTCGTTGCGCCACTTCAAAGAGCATGTAGTCCCCAGCAATCGGGTGAAGATCTTGGCGAAGTGCCCCGAGTGGAGCACCACCAAGCCCATGCCGCCGAGCACATGCCGCTGCACGCGTTCCACCACTTCATCGGCGACTTCCTCATGGGCAATGTGTCCCCACCACAGCAACACGTCCGTCTGAGCAAGGACGTCCTCGGACAGCCCGTGCTCCGGATCAGCCAACGTAGCTGTAGCGATCTCGGAATCGGGGTAGAAGCCGCGCAACCCTGCGGCAATCGCGCCGTGGATTCCTTCGGGGTACATCTCGCAGATGGTGGCGGGCTCGTTGCGTGCCTCGTGGACGCCTTCGTTCCAGACAACAATTTTCAACTTGGACTCGGTCATGTCAGAGGCTCACTTCGCGTTGTTCCAGGGCGGATTTGTAGCAGGCATCGAGCACCAGCGCGCGGCTGAGGGCGAGCGATCCGTCGTGGCTTCCCCACACGGTCTCGCCGCCGCGCACGGCAGCAACAAAATCGTCGACGACGGCCTGGTGCGCCTTTCCGGGTTCGGCCACCACCTCGAAGTCAGCGTTCTCGCCGTCCTTTTCGGTGAAGACGTGCACGTCTGCCACGGGGTTCTCGGAGGCGCCGACCGAGCGCAAGTCCGCTCCGCCGTCGGTCCCGTAAACCGTGAAGTCCATCAGGTCCCGTTCGTCACGGTAGCTGGCCCAGCCCGCTTCGAGGATCAGGGTTCCGCCGCCCTCCAAGCGGATGAACGCGGAGGCGAAGTCCTCCACCTCGAACTTATGGCTTGAGTTCGACGCCGTATACCGTGCGTTGCCGCCGAGGCCACGCGGACCGAGCTCCGAATGGGTCGAGGCGGAAACTGCCAGGACCTTCGGCTCGCCCAGCAGGTGCAGCGCGTAGTCCAGGACGTGCACGCCGATATCAGCCAGCGGACCACCACCGGCGAGCGCTGGGTTGGTGAACCAGCTGCCGAGCATCGGAATGCCTTGGCGGCGCAGCCACGACGCCTTGGCGTAGTACGGACGGCCGAGGGTCCCGTCGTCGATCACTTTCTTGAGCGCCTGGATGTCGCCGCGGCGGCGGTGGTTGAACGCGACATCCAGGACGCGCCCGGCCTTGCGGGCGGCGTCGACCATCGCTTGGCCTTCGACGGCGTTGCGTGCGATCGGCTTTTCGCTCAGCACATGCAGTCCACGCTCCAGCGAAGCGATGGCGATGGGCGCGTGCAGGAAGGTGGGCACGGCGATGCTGACGGCGTCGAGGTCTTCGAGCTCGATCATGTCCTCCCAGCGCGCGAAGGCGTGGGGAATGTTGTACTCGTCCTTCAGCTGGGCAAGGAGTTCCGGCTCCATGCCCGCGACGGCGACAATCTCCACGCCGTCGATGTGGCTGTACGCCTTGAGGTGCTGCTGGCCGGCCCAACCGATGCCAACAACGCCCACCTTGAGGGTTGCGGATGGGGCCTGCTGGTGAATGCTCACTGTGTTCCTTTTCTTTCTGGGTTTCTTGATGGTTTGGGTTAGCCCTTGACCGCGCCCGCGGTCATCCCGGAGACGATGCGTTTCTGGCACAAGAGCACCAGGATCACGAGCGGGACGGTGATGATCACGGATGCTGCGCTGATGGTGCCCAGCGGCTGGTCGAACTCGCTGGTGCCGCTGAAGAACGCAATAGCGACCGGGACGGGTCGGGCCTCCGGCGAGGTGGTGAGCGTGACGGCCAGGAGGAATTCGTTCCAGACCGAGATGAACACCAGGATCGCCGTGGTCGCGAGGCCGGGGACCGCCAAGGGAAGGATCACCTTGCGGAACGCGGTGAACGGCGTGGCACCGTCCATGTACGCGGATTCCTCGAGCTCCCGCGGAATCTCCTTAAAGAACGACGTCAGCGTGTAGATCGCCAGCGGCAACGCGAACGTCAGCTTCGGGATGATGAGGCCAAGCAACGTGTCGTACAGCCCGATTTCGCGCCAGATGGAGAACATCGGAGCCGCGATCGCGATGGCCGGGAACGTGGTCACAGAGAGGATGAGCGTCAGGATCATCGCCTTGCGGCGCATCTTCAGCCGTGCCAGCGCATACGCGGCGAAGGACGCGAACACCAGCGCCACTGTTGTAGTGACGACGGCGATAATCACCGAATTGCGCAAGGCGAGGAGAAATTCGGGGTTCTGGAAGACCACGAGGTAGTTCTCCAGGGTCGGCTGGCTTGGGAAGAGCTCCCCCTTGGAGAGGCTCGCGCCCTTCTTCAGCGAGGTGTTGACCAGCCAGTAGAACGGGATGAGCGAGAAGCCCATGACGGCCACCACGAACACCCATACCAAGGGATGGAGTTTCGCTTCCCCCCTGAGCCGGCGCCTGGGTGCCTTCCGCGCGGTGGCGGGTGCCGCCGTCGGGCGTTCTGCAATCAGTGTGCTCATTGTTCCTCCTTCGCGACGTCGCGGATGTTGCCGCCGCCGAAGCGGATGTAGATGACCGAGACCACCATGACAGTGAGGAAGGTCAGGATGGAGAGGGCCGAGCCTTCGCCCACCAGCCGGTTTTCGCGGAGTTCGCCGTAGGCCAGCATGGACATCGATTCGGTGCCGTTGGCGCCGCGGGTGAGGACGAACGGCAGGTCGAAGACGCGGAGGGCGTCCATGGTGCGGAAGATCGCGGCGAGGACGATTGCCGGACGCAACAGCGGCAGCGTGATGTGGAGGAAGGTCTGCCACTTGCTGGCGCCGTCGAGTTCGGCGGCCTCGTACGTTTCGGCGGAGATGACCTGCAGGCCCGCCAGGATGATGAGCGCCGCGAACGGGGTGGTTTTCCAGACGTCGGCCATGACGATCACGGCCATCGCGTAGCCGTGCTCACCGAGCCAGACGACGTCGCCGCCCGGCAGTCCCAGCGCGGAAAGGACGTTGGTGACCAGACCGAGGTTGGGCTGGAACATCGTTTGCCACGTGATGGCGCTGACCACCGTGATGATCGCGTACGGCAGGAGAACCACGGTGCGCAGGACGGCGCGGCCCTTGAATGCGAGGTTGAGCAGCAATGCCATCGCCGTGCCGAGGACCAGCTCCAGGCTGACCGACAGGCCGGCGAAGAGGAACGTCTGCCCGAACGCGGCCCACCACTCTTGGCTTGCGAGGGCATTGATGTAGTTTTCCAGGCCGACAAAGCGGGACAGCCCTGCGGTGCGGACGCTGTACTGGTTCAGGGAGAGCCAGAGTGCGTAGCCGATCGGGACCGCCGCCACGAGGGCCATGAGTATCAGCGACGGCGCGGTCATGCGGAAGGCGAGGCGGCGTTCGGCCTGGTCGCGGCCGCTTGCGCGGCTTGGCAGGATTGTTTTGGTGACCATGTTTTAGAAGCTCGCCTTGGCGGTGGTGATTTCGTCGGCCATCTTCTTCACGGCGTCCTCGGTGGAGGCGGTGCCGGAGAGCACGGCGTACACGTTCTTGTAGATGGCCTGCGAGATCTGCGGGTAGACCGGCGAGATCGGGCGCGGCTTGGCACCCTTCACCGAGGCCAGGAGTTCGGTGGCGAACGGCATCTTCTGGAGCACCGCCGGATCCGAGTAGGCGGCCTCATTGACCGGGGCCTGCGAGTAGTCCATGGCCACGTGCTTCTGCCAGTCCGGCGTGGTGGCGAAGTCGATGAACGCGACAGCCCCGGCCTGGTTTGTGGAGTGTGCCGAGATCGCGAGGTTCCAGCCGCCGAGCACGCCCGACGCCTTGCCGCCTTCCCACGCCGGCAGCGGCGCGACGCCGAAGCTGGACGCCAGCAGGGTCGCGTTCAGCAGGCGGTATACGTGCGGCCAGTTGCGCTGGTATCCGAAGTTGCCGGACTCGTAGGCGAGGCGGGCCGGGTCCTCGTTGTAGGTGAGGACGGCGCGGTCGGCTGAGCCGTTCTTGAGACCGTCGGTCATGAAGTTGAGGACGTCGCGGGTTTCCTGGGAGTCGATCTTGACGTTGCCCTGGTCATCCAGGACTTCGCCGCCCGCGCTGTAAAGCATCTCGAGGAAGTTCACGGTGAGGCCCTCGTACTGCTTGCCCTGGTAGACGAACCCGTTGCCCGGTGCCTTGGCGGCCTCAGCGTAGAGCTGCTGCCAGGTTTCGGGCTTGGCTACCTTGTCCTTCTGGTAATAGATCAAGCCGGCGTTGGTGAAGAACGGCGAGGCCCAGTACTTGTCCTGGTACTTGGTGGTTTCCACCGTGGAGGGGATGAGCCGGTCCTTGTTGGCTTCCACCAGCTTGGACTGGTCCAACAGCCAGCCCTGGGATGCGAACTCGGAGGTCCAAATGACGTCCGTCAGGAAGATGTCGCACTCGGTGGACTTGCCTTCGAGCCGCTGCACGATCTGCGTGCGGGCTTCATCCGTGGTGGCGCCGATCTCGGTGTACTTGGCCGTGACCTTGCCGTTGGCCTTGGTGAACGCTTCCGCCGTGCCCTTGTAGATACCGCTCGCGTCTTTGACGCCACAGATGTTCACGGCGCCGCTCGCATTAGCGCCCGACGACGGATCGGCAGCTGCCGCTTGTTCGGCACCTTGGGGTGCTGCTCCCCCGCCGCACGCGCTGAGGAGGAGGGCTGCGGCTATGGCTGTGGCGGCGAGGGCATTGCGGGGTTTGTTCTGGAGCGGGAGAGCAAGTCGGTTCAAGTCCACAAGTGGCTCCTTTGGTGGCTGTGGGGATGGTGGCTCAGGGTGCGCTTGGCTGTTGCCTGTCCTGAGCCTGGCTTCATTGCCGGGTGCTTTGATTGTTCCGTGGAATCGATTCCAAAAGTTGCTTTTGAAAAAGGCCCTGCGGCCCGTGGAATCGATTCCAAAGTAGTTTTGCAGTGGTTGCTCCGGGCTGTCAACCCTCTTATCTGGTGGAGTCCCTGACGACGAGTTGGTGCGGGAAGAAGGTCCGGCCCTTGCGGTGCGCGCCCTCTACGGTCATCCGCTCCAGGAGCTCGGCGAAGGCCGCTCGGCCCATCTCGTACGCTGGCTGCCTGACCGTGGTCAGCTCCGGGACGCACATTTCCGCTTGGGCAGAGTCATCGAAACCAGCGACTGCGACATCTTGCGGGACTCTTAGCCCGGCGTCGGTCAGCTCGCGGACGCACCCGGCGGCGACGACATCTGTCCCGCAGAAGACGGCGTCGGGGAGGTCTTTGGATTCCAGGAGTTTCTTGGTGAGATTACGGCCGGCGTGGAAACCGAAGTTGCCTTCGCCGAGCAAGACCCGATCAGACTCCAGGCCTGCCTCCTTGAGCGCCTGGCGGAAGCCCTCTTCCCTGAGCCGACCTGAACGGGCACCCCTGTGGGCGAGCATGGCCAACTTCTTGGCGCCTGTGTCGATCAGGTGTTTGGTGATGTCGTAGGCTGCTTGGCGGTCATCGATGGACACCCCGAAGGCCGACTCGGCGTCGACGATTTCACAGACCTGAATGACGCTTTGTTGCTCGGCGACGGTGTTGACGTCCTCGTCCGGCATGGTTGGCGAGAAGATCACTAGGCCGTCCACTGAGCCGTTACGGAGCATGTCCACGAGTTGCTGTTCGCGGTCACGGTCTCCGTCCGTGGCTGCGATGAGGCTGACGTAGCCACTGTCCGCGGCCGCGTCACCGACGCCTCGGAACACTTCGCTAATCACGAGCGAGTCCAGGTTCTTAGCCAGTGCGAGTACCCGCATCGTGCGATCTCTCCTGAGATCCCGCGCCGAAGCGAGAGGCCGGTAGCTGAGCTCCTTGATGGCTGCGTTGACCTTCTCCTTGGCCGACGCACTCACCGCCGAACTCCCGTTCAAGACGCGCGACACCGTCCCCACGGACACGCCCGCAGTCCTGGCGACGTCTTGAACTGTCGCTCGTGCCATTCGCTCGTCCTTCCGCGGATGGTCTTGCCTCCACCCCACCGCACGGTCCACCGGTGTCCCTCAGCTTAGCGCGCTCGCAGAAAAGACGTTGCGGCGAGCATGTTCCCTGTCGACAGATTCGCGCGTCTAGAGGCAGGGGCTCATGGGCACTGAAGGCACCGTTTTATAGGCAACGCGCGGGCGTTTGAATCGTCCCAGGCCGCATTCCAATGCGCACTAAATATCGAGATCTCCGGTAGAACGGACCTACACAGCAAAGTCACGCGGCATCCGACCACGGCCTCCCACCTCCGAAGTCGTCGCATCCCGATCGTTTCATGAAGTGAAGAAGGCGACACACAAGCCGAATTTATTCAGGAGGCAGTAGTTGGATATTCCCAAAGCGGACAGAACCCAGCACGATGCGCCTCCACTCCACTACTCATGCAATCACCGACCCGCACCGGTAGGACAAACCGTATCCATCTACTCCGCTCGAGTAGTCAGTCTGATCAGTATCAACGCCCAACATGCAGAAATTCCCAGTAATAATCAACCCAAGCACGGTAACGCCGACCTTTGGTAAGCGTCATCGTTCCGTGAGCGCCGCCTACACTCCGTGCACCGGAAGATAATCGCTGCCTACGATTCGAACACGTGGCCAGACAGACCAGCGTCAGGCAGGAGACTTGTCACGAAAGCCGCGTTCCTAGGAACGGCGAACCTTCGCTCGGTTCATCTATCCTTCCATGAAGCAACACGGAGGACTGCACTCAACATGACGCATGTTCCCCGGATTAACTGAGGAAATATGAGAAGATCATTCAGATCCCAGTCATTACAGGAGTACAATGTCCGATTTAAAGTTACCTTCAAAAACCGAACTGGCAGCGGAGGAAGCGCAGAAGTATGGCGCATTCTCCGGACTAAGTCTACGCCACTTTAGAGGGCAAATAGCCGAGGCGCTGAATTACTTCGGTAGCTTCAGCATGCTTGAAGAATATACGAAGCATGACATCTCCCACATCGATGGCATGTTGGCAATGTATGACTGGATGATTCCTGAAGAGACGAAGTCAAAGATGACTCCAGCCGACTGGCTTCTCATTACACTTTCAACGTATCTACATGACTTCGGCCTGCTTATCACTCGTGATGAATTTGACGCTCGTGAAAACAATCTAAAGTATCTTGAGTTTCGTAGCCGGGTACTCAATAATGACGATCCGAGTGTAAAGGACTATCGCTCTCAGATTGAACGGCTTGAGGGTCTTGAGGCCGACCACTTCATGTATCAAGAATTTGTCCGCTATTACCATGCCGAACGAATCCGAGGCTGGATAAAAGTGGAATCTGACCTCTCCTGGGGCGGAGATGCTCGAGTCGTGAAACGGCTCGGAGAACTAATGAGGGAGCTTGAGGAAACGTTCAGGGAAGACGTGGGGATAGTTTGTGAGAGTCATCACTTGGATGATCTACACGACACCCGTAAATATCCTCTCAGCAGACCATACGGCGCCACACCCGAAGAAGAGGCAAATGTCCAGTACGCTGCAATGCTACTTCGCACCTCCGATTTACTGCACGTTACGAATGACCGTGTCCCTTCCATGGCTGCCCTAGTCATCAACCCTAGAAACCCCAAGAGTCAGGTGGAATGGGCAAAGCAGGGGGCCGTGCGACGCGTGAGGGCCAAACCGGTAGTGAAGACCCCGGATGCAACAGATAATGCGGGCCTTCAGGACACCATCGAGGTTCATGCGTCATTCAAGGAAGCCGAGGGCTACTTTGGGCTCACGGGTTACCTTCAATATGCCACAAAACAGCTTCAACAAACATTTGCTTGGTCTGGACAGAACCACTTAACGGGCGGCTCGAGTTTTGAGTTTCCGTGGAATCGGATAGATTCTTCGCACATCGAGGCCAAGGGGTTCGTTACCGAACAATTTGTATTCGAAATCGATCAAGCGAAGATACTGGACCTATTGACTGGACACACCCTATATAACGATACGGGGGTAGTCGTAAGAGAGTTGGTTCAGAACTCCCTAGATGCGGTCCGACTGCAAGCGCACTTGATGTCCAAAACCGGTCAGTCCTATTCCCCTAAAATTGTTATTGAGTGGAGTTCACCAGAACGCACACTAACCGTCACTGATAATGGTGTCGGGATGTCCCAATCTATCATTGAGAAGAATTTCCTTCATGTAGGGTCCTCGCGCTATCAAGAACCTGAATTCCAGAAGGCTTTTCCCGAGTTTGCCTCTATTAGCCGCTTCGGAATCGGGGTGCTCTCTACGTTTATGGTCGCTGACGATGTCACAGTGGTAACCGTTCACGAGTCAGAGGAAGAGGCACGAAAGTTGAGTCTCAGAGACGTGCACGGTCAATACCTCGTCCGACTCCTCCAGAAGCACGACAACGATGTTCCGGCAATGGTTCGCAGCCACGGAACTTCTGTGTCAATGAAGTTGCGACCGAGCGCAGAGCTGTCAGAAGTAGAGGCGGTCCTGCGGCAGTGGATTGTAGTTCCGGGCTGTGAGGTAACCGTGACTACCGACGACGACGCTCCAAAACAAGTTGGCTACCAGTCGGTAGCTGAGGCACTCCGCGAAAGCCTCGTTGACGCAAACCTAGCTCGACTCGCAGAAGGAGGACTCGTGACAGAGTCCGGCGCGCGACTGGAAGTTCGGACCGCCAAGATTTCCGGACTCGAAGTTGCTCTTGCCGTAGCTTGGAATGAATGGCTCCAGGACTGGGGATATGTGCGATTGGAAGCCTCTCGTCATGACTACTCCGAACGTCATGAGGAACGCTTTGGAGTCTGCATAGGCGGCGTTCGAGTTACCACGCAACCGCCGGGTTTCGTCTTCGGCGGCATCGCCGCAATGGCTAACGCCACAGGCAAAAGTGCACCACGAACGAATGTCGCCAGAAGCGCCATAGAAAAAACCGAAGAGTACGAAACAATGCTTAACCGCATTTACTCAGCTTATGTCGGACATATTGCCACAGAAGTTCACGAACTCGAGGTCAATCGGGCCTCATCACTAACAAGAGCTGCCCAGGAAGCTTCGTACCTGATGGAGGATTTGGCTCGCGCAGAAGCGGAATCAACAGAGATTCTCGATCAACAGCTTCGAACTGTTCCCGCAATCGTCGTAGAAGAAGAAGGCGTAAGGAAGGCCTACTCGCTAAGCGAACTTGCCGAATATGAGGAGTTGGCTTCACTCGAAAGTAACACCATCAGTAGCTTCGAGGCAGTCCTTCGATCCGTGAGAGGAGCAACCTCTCCTTCACTCAAGAACCTGATTGAGGCAATGGGCAGCGATGAAATACTCCCAGCAGCTCCACTTGTTTGCGGCCTGAACAGGTACAGCTTAATTGCCAAGATGTTCGCAGCAGAATGGGAAATCGTGCGTCTTGAAACAGACGTAGATGGTCGCACTCTCTCAGCCTCTTGGCACCGAAAGAAAGAAACTCCTGTTTGGCTTGCACCTGGTCGCCGGTCATCGCTACCCCCCTCCCTAGCAGCGCGTTTGGAGCGCGATTTTAATTCGGGCCGTGGAACGCTCAGCAGAATTGACAGAACACTATTCCCTTCAGATCCGGACTCAATTGAACTGGTGGGCTTCTCCGAGAGGAAACTGGTACTTTGCCAAGGATGGCTTTTGCTTCTTCCCGGACACCCGTTGCTGGATATCCAGCCAACCTCGGCCGAGGTACCGGATGGCTCCGTCAGATGGTGTGTTAGTTGGTTGATAAATCAGCTGTCTGGTTTTGGCCGCGTCTACAGCGGTGGCTGGGTTGAAACCTCGACTCTGGACCGTCGGGGCTCACGTTGGATCTCATCGGTACTGGACTCCGTGCGAAGTTCTGGAATTTTCGAGATCCTCGACGAAGAATCCGTTCGTCAGGCTTTGCTGCAAGCGGACTTGGATCCCCTGGATGTGCTGAGGTGGGACAGAAGGATCAACGTAGACTAGAGCCAACTTACAAGGGTGTCAGCCGCTGTCGAAGCGCTGACACCCTTGTCTTATGTGCCAGAGCCCAAGGCGCGCCTTCTCGGAATTCCCGAGCAGCGCTATGGCTTCTGCATGCAGCAAAAGATCCTTGTCGCTCAAAATTAGACGGCTCTTCGCGGTTCGTGGAGGATGCTCTGCCGCGATAAAGATGTTCATGCCGCCAGGTTGCAGCGGATCTGGCTCCCAACCCATCATCGGAAGTCCCCAAGATGACCCGGGGTAGGGCAGCACTAGTTTGATTGATGAGCCGCTATCTCGGGGGCTAATGGATCCAGACATTTCGTTGCTTGAGGTGCACAAGCATATGTACTTCCTGCAGGTTGCAGGTGAACCGCTCCGTTTGCGCTTCGCAAAAGCTCCATATGGACCCTATGCAGAAAACTTACTGCACGTTCTTAAAGCGGTTGAGGGTCACTGCATCAGCGGATGTAAGAACGATGGCAAAAGCCCACTGCCCCACTTCAACTTATCTCCGGCGCTCACGAGGCAGCTTCCGAGGTTCTCGCGGAGCAGCCGACCACCGGTTCAAAACTGCACTAGAGTGGAAAAGCTAATCGAAAGATTCGAGTCCCCCTTCGGGCTGAAACTCCTAGCGACAACCCACTGGGTCGCCCCAAGAGGTACGGTCTCGCGACCCGCGGAAGATCACAGCCTTGGTTCACTCGTGGAACACCCGGAAGAAGGCGTTCAGCGAAGGGCAAATCACAGCCGCTCGAGCGACTAACACGTGATGAATGAATTGCATCCTACCTAGACTACGACCGAAGCGGGCACCGACCGGTGCTCGCTTCAGTCATTCCGACAAGATATTCGGCGTACGGCGAAGAGCAGACCCAATGTTGATTCACTGAAAGTCGGGGCCTCGATAGCCGTCGCGTCACAGCGCCCGCGGTTTAAGCCAACAAAACGCGCGACCGGCAATCTGTGGAGTCTACAACGCCGACGTTCAGCAACTCCGGGCTGAAACGAAGGAACATGGGGACATGTTTGCGGCGTCAAGCGATCGCCTCCGCCATGTCTGGTGTACCAAACCCCCACCCCCCTTGACTCGCACCCCCACCTTCCCTAAACTTTTCATAAAGCAGAATCTAAATTCCACAAAGCGGAAACGGAAGCCAAACGCCAGGCTATGACGAAGCACAGAGGAAGATAGATCAAAGCCCCTCCTCGGAAGGACCTACGATGACGTACACAGTGAACTGCTCCATCCTCCTGACGGAGCTGCCCTTGCTCGAGCGCCCCGCAGCCGCGAAGGCAGCGGGTTTTGACGCCGTCGAGTTCTGGTGGCCCTTCGAAACCTCCGTCCCCACCGACGCACAAATCAACGAGTTCGAATCCGCCATCAAGGACGCCGGCGTTCAACTCACGGGCCTCAACTTCAACGCCGGCAACATGCCTGGCGGCGACCGCGGCCTGGTTTCCTGGCCCGCACGCTCCACCGAATTCCAGGACAACATCGACGTTGTCGCCGGCATCGGTGAGCGCCTCGGCTGCAAGGCCTTCAACGCCCTCTACGGCAACCGCATCGACGGCGAATCGCCCGAGAAGCAAGACGCCATCGGTGCCGAGAACCTCGCAACCGCAGCGGCCGGCGTCGCACGTATTGGCGGAACTGTCCTCCTCGAACCGGTGAGCGGCGCACCCAAGTACCCGCTCCTCACAGCTGAAGACGCACTCAAGGTCATCGCCCGCGTCAAGGCAGAATCCGGCGCACAAAACGTCAAGCTCCTCGCCGACTTCTACCACCTGGCAGTCAACGGCGACGACGTCGAATCCGTCATCGAGAACCACGCCAAGGACTTCGGCCACATCCAGATCGCCGACAACCCCGGCCGCGGCGCACCCGGCACCGGCAACCTCCCCCTCGGCGAGTGGATCGCCCGCAGCCGCGAACTCGGCTACGAAGGCTACATCGGCCTCGAGTACAAGGAACCGCAGGAGACGGCATTCAGCTGGGCCATCCGCCAGCGCGCCAACGCCAACTAAGCACCGCGAGCACAACTAAGTAGCAGCAGAGCACGTTTAGAAAGCTCAAAACGCGCACTAATGCGACCTAGTTGGGTAAGCACACCTGAGTTAGCGCGCTCGAGTTAAAACACACAGACTTCCGACACACACAGACTTCCCCAGAAAGAGAACCACTATGAGCAACGTTGCAGTCATCGGACTCGGAATCATGGGCCTGCCCATGGCCATCAACCTCGTCAAGGCCGGCCACACGGTCACCGGCTTCAACCGCAGCCAGGACAAGATCGACAAGCTCGTCTCCGAGGGCGGCCAGGGAGCCACCAGCATCGCGGACGCAGTCAAGGACGCCGACGTCGTCATCACCATGGTCCCGGACTCCCCCGATGTTGAAGGTGTCGTCACCGGCAAGGACGGCGTCTTCGCCAACGCCAAGCAGGGCACCTTGTGGATCGACGCTTCCAGCATCCGCCCGGACGTCGCCAAGCGCCTCTCCGAAGAAGCAGTCGAAGCCGGCATCCGCCCCCTCGACGCACCCGTCTCCGGCGGCGAACAGGGCGCCATCGACGCCGTCCTGTCCATCATGGTCGGCGGCGACGCTGCAGACTTCGAGGCAGCACAGGATGTCCTCAACGCCGTGGGCAAGACCATCGTCCACGTCGGCCCCTCCGGCTCCGGCCAGACCGTCAAGGCAGCCAACCAGCTGATCGTCGCGGTCAACATCCAGGTCCTCGGCGAGGCCATCGCCTTCCTCGAGGCCTACGGCGTCGACACCGACGCAGCACTGAAGGTCCTCGGCGGCGGCTTGGCTGGCTCCAAGGTCCTCGACCAGAAAGGTCAGAAGATGCTCGACCGCAACTTCGACCCCGGCTTCCGCCTCGCCCTCCACCACAAGGACCTGGGCATCGTCACCTCCGCAGCCCGCGAAGCCAACGTCGCCGTCCCGCTCGGCGCAGTCGTCGCCCAGCTCGTCGCCGCAACCGTCAACCAGGGCGACGGCGGACTCGACCACTCAGGCCTCTTCAAGCAGGTCCTCCAGCTCAGCGGCCGCAAGTAAGCCAAAAGGCACCAAGCAACACAAGCAGGGAACCCGCCGTCGTACATAAATACCGACGGCGGCTCCCTCACCACACCCTTTTTCCGCCCCCAACGCGGGGCGAACCCAAGATTTCAAGGAGTACACCATGGCTAAGATGCGCACCGTTGACGCGGCAGTCGCCATCCTGGAAAAGGAAGGCGCCACCGAGGCGTTCGGCCTGCCAGGCGCAGCAATCAACCCCTTCTACTCGGCAATGCGTGCCCACGGCGGCATCCGCCACACGCTGGCCCGCCACGTTGAAGGCGCCAGCCACATGGCCGACGGCTACAGCCGCGCAGCTGATGGCAACATCGGCATCTGCATCGGCACCTCGGGCCCTGCCGGCACCGACATGATCACGGGTCTGTACGCAGCCCAGGCCGACTCGATCCCCATGCTCTGCATCACCGGCCAGGCACCCGTTGCCAAGCTGCACAAAGAAGACTTCCAGGCTGTGGACATCGAGTCCATCGCCAAGCCAGTCACCAAGTTCGCCATGACCATCCTGGAACCGGGCCAGGTTCCGGGTGCCTTCCAGAAAGCCTTCCAGGTGATGCGTTCGGGTCGTCCGGGCCCGGTTCTGCTGGACCTGCCCATCGACGTTCAGATGGCCGAGATCGAGTTCGACATCGACGCCTACGAGCCCCTGCCCGTGGAGAAGCCCAAGGCTTCCCGCAAGCAGTTGGAAAAGGCCCTGGACATGCTGACCGCAGCCCAGCACCCGCTGATCGTTGCCGGTGGCGGCATCATCAACGCCGGCGCTTCGGCACAGCTGGTTGAATTGGCCGAGATCCTGAACGTTCCGGTCATCCCCACACTGATGGGCTGGGGCGCCATCCCGGACGACCACCAGCTGATGGCCGGCATGGTTGGCCTGCAGACCTCGCACCGCTACGGCAACGAGACGTTCCTGCAGAGCGACTTCGTGATCGGCATCGGCAACCGTTGGGCCAACCGCCACACCGGCGGCCTGGAAACCTACACGGCCGGCCGCAAGTTCGTGCACATCGACATCGAGCCGACGCAGATCGGCCGCGTTTTCTCGCCGGACTTGGGCATTGCGTCCGACGCCGGTGCGGCGCTGGACGGTCTGCTGGAGCTGGCCCGCGAACGCCAGGCAGCAAAGACCCTGCCGGACTACTCGGGCTGGGTTGCCGAGTGCCAGGAGCGCAAGGGCTCCCTGCACCGCAAGACCAACTTCGACAACGTGCCCATCAAGCCGCAGCGCGTGTACCAGGAGATGAACAAGGCTTTCGGCCGCGACACCACCTACGTGTCCACCATCGGTCTGTCGCAGATCGCCGGCGCGCAGATGCTGCACGTGTTCGGTGCCCGCAAGTGGATCAACGCAGGCCAGGCCGGCCCGCTGGGCTGGACCGCTCCGGCAGCACTCGGCGTGGTTCGTGGCACCCCGGACGCCACCGTTGTGGCCCTGTCCGGTGACTACGATTTCCAGTTCATGATCGAAGAACTGGCCGTGGGCGCACAGTTCAACCTGCCGTACATCCACGTTGTGGTGAACAACAGCTACCTGGGCCTGATCCGTCAGAGCCAGCGCGGCTTCAACATGGAGCAGAACGTTTCCCTGGCCTTCGAGAACATCAATTCCCCGGAGACCAACGGCTACGGCGTTGACCACATCAAGGTGGCCGAGGGCTTGGGCTGCAAGGCCATCCGCGTTGAGAACCCGAACGACATGCCTGCCGCATTCGACAAGGCCAAGGCACTCATGGGCGAGTTCAAGGTTCCCGTGGTTGTTGAAGTGATCCTGGAAAAGATCACCAACATCTCCATGGGCGTTGAGATCAACGGCGTGAACGAGTTCGAAGAGCTGGCCGAAACGGCTGCGGACGCCCCCACGGCGATCCTCGCCAAGGCCTAACAGCCGCAAACGGCTGAAAAGAAACAGTAAAGGAGGCACCGGAATGCGTGTGGTCATCGCCCCGGACAAATTCAAGGGCTCGCTGTCCGCGCCCGAGGTCGCCGAGCACCTGGCAACAGGGCTGCTCGCCGGCTTCGGCAGCAGCGGCATCGAGACAACACGCATTCCGGTGGCCGACGGCGGCGAAGGAACCATCGACGCCGCCATCGGCTCCGGCTTCACCCGCCGGACCACCACGGTCACCGGCCCGCTCGGCCAAGCTGTCAAAGCGGATTTCGCAGTCAAAAGCACAGAAGCCGTGATCGAGATGGCAGCCGCTTCCGGTTTGGCCCTCCTCCCGGAAGGCCCCACGAGCGAAACCGCGAAGACGGCCACCAGCATCGGCACGGGCGAACTCATCCGCGCCGCCCTGGACCTCGGCTGCCGCAAGATCATCCTTGGCGTTGGAGGCAGCGCCAACACCGACGCCGGAGCCGGAGTCCTGCAGGGCCTCGGTGCCGTCTTCCTCGATGGGAACGGCAACGAGCTCCCCGGCGGCGGTGCCGCCCTCGCCCAGCTGAAGACCATCGACTTCGCCAACTTCGACGTCCGGATCGAGGCAACAGAAATCGTGTTGGCGTCCGACGTCGACAATCCCCTTTTGGGGGCCAGCGGAGCCCCAGCCATCTTCGGTCCGCAAAAAGGCGCGACGCCGGACGACGTCGCCGAACTGGACAGGGCACTACAAAACTTCGTCGACGTCCTCGCAGCAACCACCGGACCCGACGCCAAATATGCAGCCAAGGCACCGGGCGCTGGAGCAGCAGGCGGCGTTGGTTACATTGCCATAGCGGCCCTGAAGGCAGAGCGGCGGCCGGGTATCGACGTCGTTCTTGAATTCACCGAACTCGAGCAAAAACTGAAGGGCGCCGACCTGGTGATCACCGGCGAAGGCAGCCTGGACGAACAGAGCCTCCTGGGTAAGACGCCGATGGGCGTCAGCCGGGCGGCAGCAAAAGCCGGGGTACCCGTGATCGCAGTGTGCGGCCGGAGTACCCTGAGCCGGGAACAACTCACGGATGCCGGATTCCATACGGTCCACGCTTTGACCGACCTGGAAGACGATGTCCAGAAATGTATCGCTGAAGCAGGTCCGTTGCTTGAACAATTAGGAAAGCACATAGGCGTGTACCTGGCAGAACGGACCGAAAACAAGGAGTACCTCAATGTCTGAAGCATTCGGCGCCTATGACCTCGTTATCCGGGGCCAGCGCATCCTCACCACGGCCGGCATCGCACCCCGCGAGGTTGGCATCCGCGACGGCGTCATCGTCGCCATTGAGCCCTTGGGCAACGGCCTGACGGGTACCGAGGTCATCCACCTCGCCGACGACGAGACCCTGATCCCCGGCCTGGTGGACACCCACGTCCACGTCAACGAGCCCGGCCGCACCGAATGGGAAGGCTTCGCATCGGCCACCCGTGCAGCCGCGGCCGGCGGTGTCACCACCATCATCGACATGCCGCTCAACAGCATCCCGCCCACCACCAGCGTGGACGGCCTGGAGCAGAAGCGCGTGGTCGCCAAGGACCAGGCGTTCGTTGACGTCGGATTCTGGGGCGGTGCCATCCCCGGCAACAAGTCCGACCTCCGCCCGCTCCACGACGAGGGCGTCTTCGGCTTCAAGTGCTTCCTCCTGCACTCCGGCGTAGACGAGTTCCCGCACCTGGACGCGGACGAGATGGAAGAGGACATGAAGGAACTCAAGTCCTTCGACTCCCTCATGATCGTCCACGCCGAGGACTCCCACGCGATCGACCGCGCCCCGCACCCCGGCGGCGACCACTACGAGACCTTCCTCGCCTCCCGCCCGCGCGGCGCCGAGAACAAGGCCATCGCCGAGGTCATCGAACGCGCCCGCTGGACCGGCGCCCGCGCCCACATCCTGCACCTCTCCTCCTCCGACGCGCTGCCCATGATCGCTTCGGCAAAGCGCGACGGCGTCAACCTCACCGTTGAGACGTGCCCGCACTACCTGACGCTCATGGCCGAAGAAATCCCCGACGGAGCCACGGCCTACAAGTGCTGCCCGCCCATCCGCGAGGCCTCCAACCGCGAGCTCCTGTGGAAGGGCCTGCAGGACGGCACCATCGACTGCATCGTCTCGGACCACTCCCCCTCCACCCTTGACCTCAAGGACCTGGAGAACGGCGACTTCGCTGTTGCCTGGGGCGGCGTTTCCTCCCTCCAGCTGGGCCTGTCCCTGATCTGGACCGAAGCGCGGCACCGCGGCATCTCCCTGGAGCAGGTTGTTGCCTGGATGTCGGAGAAGCCCGCCGCCCTGGCCCGGCTGCACAACAAGGGCCAGTTGGCTCTTGGCTACGACGCCGACTTCTCGATCTTCGCCCACGACGACGCCTACGTGGTGGACGTCAAGAAGCTCAAGCACAAGAACCCGATCACCCCCTACGACGGCCGCCCGCTTTCCGGCGTCGTCCGCAAGACCTACCTGCGGGGCTCGGAAATCGACTTCCAGAACCCCGGCGGCAAGCTGATCCGCCGCGGTAACGTTTAGGACCCACCGCCATGGCAGTCAATGCCTACGGTCCACCGCCGGCACGGTTCCCGGGACGCCAAGCACGTCCCGGGGCCGCGCGGCGGCAGGGCCCCACACCACAGGGACTCACCTCCCCGGCTCTCACCGCCCACGGTCTGGCCCTTTGGGTCAACCCGGCCGAGGGCGATCCCGTAGACCCCGAAATCTGGGAACGGGCCGCACGCCTTGTGCTGGCCCGGGCCATGAAACTTGCTCCGGAGGCGGAAGTCCGCATCTGGCCCGCCCCCGGAGCAGAGCACTCCGGCGTCGGCGACACTTCCTGGGGCGGCACTCCGCAGGAAACCGCCGACGCCGGTAACCACCTTTCCAGATCACGTTCCGTTTCGCTCGCGGACGCCCTCGCAGACGATTCCGAAGCAAGCGAAGCCAGCGGCAGCACCGGCGTCGAGCCCGTAACGTTGGCGGCCCGCCGCAGCCAGCTTGCAATCGACCTCGCCGCTGAAGTAGTCCTGCTGGACGGTGAGCCGGTTGCCTTTACCGGCATGGAATACAAGCTGTTGCGCTACCTCGTGGTGAACTGCTCCCGGGCCATTGGACGTGAAGAATTGCAACGCTTCCTGGAGTCATTTGACCTCCCGGGCGCGGCTTTCCGCTCGATCGACGTTTATGTTGGAAGAGTGCGGCGCAAGCTTGGCAATGCCCGTTACACCGTCTCCACCGTCCGTGGTGGTGGCTACCAGTTCGTGCCCGGCCCTTATGCCACGGTGCGCGGACCCGCGGAATACAGCATCTGATTTTGCTGTTCTACATCTCGATTCCGCTTTTTTGTATGACCAAACGCCGGTGCACACCGGTTGAACGTAAAGGATCGCCATGACCCAGAAACTCCTCGTCGGAACGCAAGCACCTGATTTCGCGCTTCTCGACGCCGACGGCACCAAGGTCTCGCTGTCCGACTACCGCGGACGCAACGTGATTGTGTACTTCTACCCGCAGGCCGCCACCCCCGGCTGCACCACGGAGGCCTGCGACTTCCGTGACAACCTGGCCTCCCTCCAGGGAAAGGGCTACGAAGTCCTGGGCATCTCCCCGGACGCTCCCGAGGCACTGGCTTCCTTCACTGGCGACTTCGCCCTGACGTTCCCGCTGCTCTCGGACGAGGACCACGCTGTGGCCCTTGCCTACGGTGCCTGGGGCGAGAAGCTGGTCAACGGAGAGATCGTCGAGGGCCTGGTCCGCTCCACCGTCGTCCTGGACGGCGAAGGCAAGGTCAAGCTCACCCAGTACCAGGTCAGCGCCCAGGGCCACGTCCAGGCTCTCCGCGAAGAACTCGGCGTCTAACCCTCTCTCACGGAACCGCCCTCCCTGGGGAACCCTCTCTCACCGAACCGCCCTTTCTGGGGAACCCTCTCTCACCGAACCGCCCTCCCTGGGGATCCCTCTCTCACCGAACCCCCCGTTTCGGGGGAACCCTCTCTCACCGAAAGGGCCATTTGGGAGATCCCTCTCTCACCTAACTGAACAACATTTGTAACGCCCGCTCGCGCAATGTGAGCGGGCGTTCATGTTGGTTGACTAAACATGACAAAACCCCTTGGACATTAGTTAATGGAGCCATGGTCTCAACCTCGCCCCAACGCCATGCCGTAGTCGTCGAAGATGACGAAGACATCCGTGGCCTCCTCGTGGTGGTCCTCGAACAACTCGACTTCATCGTTACCGAAGCCCCGGACGGATTGACCGGCGTCGAGGCCGTGAAAAACACCAACGCCGAGCTGATCACGCTGGACATCAACCTCCCGGATATCGACGGCATGGAAGTGTGCCGCAGGGTCCGTGAATTCTCCGATGCCTACGTCCTGATGCTCACCGCCCGCGCCGACGAACTGGACCGCCTCACAGGCCTGGACACCGGCGCCGACGACTACCTCACCAAGCCCTTCAGCCCCAAGGAACTCCAGGCCCGCATCAGGGCCCTTTTCCGCCGCGCACGCACGCCCGCCCAGCCTACGGAAGACCCGCGCCAAAGCGACGAACTCGCGCGCGCCGCCGTCGTACAAAAGAGCCTCCTGCCGCAAGAGAAGGTGCGGCTGGACGATTACGACATCGCCGGGTCCTTCCGCCCGTCGCGCAGCGTGGGTGGGGACTTCTACGACTGGTACCAAACCGCCGACGGCATGCATCTCACGTTCGCCGACGCCATGGGGAAGGGCATGGGCGCTGCGCTCATCGCCGCTACGGTACGGGCAGTGATGCGCTCCGTGGCCGACACCCCAGCGATCGACGCGGCTTTCGCCTCCGCGGGGGCCACCATCGCCTCGGACCTGGACCAGTCGGGCTCGTTCGTGACCATGTTCCACGCGCGGCTGGACAGCGCTTCCGGTCGCCTCAGCTATATCGACGCCGGTCATGGGCTTGGGCTGCACATCCCCGCCGAGGGTGCCGCCCGCCGGCTGGTTTCAGCGGGTCCGCCCGTGGGAATCCTCGAAGACGAGGTCTGGCCCGCAGCCCAACTCACCCTGGAGCCAGGCGACTCGCTGGTGATCGTCAGCGACGGAATCCTGGACGCCCACGCTTCGCTGGAGGACTTCATCCGGAACGTGGAGAAGTCAGCCCGCAACGCGGGAAGCTCGGAGGAAATCTGTGCCGCCCTTCTGGAACTGGCACCGGCCGCCACGGCGGAAGACGACGTGACCGCCGTCGTGGTTCGACGGAAACCAACCGGTCAGTAAGCCACCAAAGGGGGATCGTGACTCGTTTCTGGACTCGTTTGGTCGTTGTCCTCACCGTTATCCTCGGCGTGAACTACGTCGCTTGGCGGTGGCTGGCCTCGCTGAACTGGGAGGCATGGTGGATCGCCGTTCCGCTGGTCATCGCCGAGACGTACAGCCTCATTGACGTGATGCTGTTCGGGTTGACGGTGTGGAACCTCAAGATCCGCAAGCCACCACCCCCTGCCCCGGCTGATGCCACCGTGGACGTCTTCATCACCACGTACAACGAGCCGTTCGACCTGGTGATGACCACGGCATTGGCGGCCAAGGAGATCCGCTGGCCGAACAGCACCTGGATTCTCGACGACGGCAACCGGCCAGAGATGCGCGAGCTCGCCGAAGCCAGCGGGATCGGTTACGTCACGCGCACCGCGGACTGGACACCGGACATGCCGCGCCACGCCAAAGCCGGGAACCTGAACAACGCGCTCATGCTCACCTCGGGCGAGTACCTGCTGATTCTCGACGCCGACCAGATCCCCGAGCCGGACATCCTGGACAAGACACTGGGGTACTTCAACGACGATCGCGTTGCCTTGGTCCAGACACCCCAGTACTTCATTAACGTCCCCGCGGACGATCCGCTGGGCAGCCAGGCTCCCCTGTTCTACGGACCCATCCAGCAAGGCAAGGACGGCTGGAACGCCGCGTTCTTCTGCGGCTCCAACGCCATCCTGCGCCGCGAAGCCCTCATGCAACTGGGCCTGGTGGGCTACGTGAAAGCCACGGAGCAAAGCATCAAGCGTGCCCTCGCGGCCTCCAAGCAGGCCATCAAGAAGGCCCGCCGCTCCCCCGAGGCCGGGAACCCGCTGGTGGAGCAGATGCTGAACGAGGTGGAGGCCGCAACCAACACCGCCCAACAGGAACTCGAAGCCCGCGTATCCCTCAGCGAGATCACGTACCGCGTGCGCCGCAAGGTGGATGAGGCCGTTCGGACGCTCGTGGCCGCGGACTTCTCCGCGCTGCAGGCCGACCTTGAGGAAATCGCCGCGATGGAACTCGCGCACGTCGGCGAAGGCGGCGTGAACACCGTGGCGAGTGACGCCGTCGACCGTATGTCCGGGCGCGACTGGTCACCGCTGGGTGCGCTGGAATCCGTCCACGCGGTCCTCGACGCCATCTCCGTTGAACGCACCGACGAAGCACAGCCCATCATGCCGCTGGCCACCATCTCCGTCACGGAAGACATGGCCACCGCAATGCGCCTGCATGGACTGGGCTGGAAGAGCGTGTACCACCACGAGATCTTCGCCAACGGGCTGGCCCCCGAAGACCTCAAGACCATGCTCACCCAGCGACTGCGTTGGGCCCAGGGCACCATGCAGGTCCTCCTCCGGGAAAACCCGCTGGTGCAACGCAACCTCACATGGGGCCAGCGGCTCATGTACTTCTCAACCATGTGGAGCTACCTGAGCGGTTTCGCAGCCGTGGTCTACTTCGCCGCGCCCATCATCTACCTGACACTCGGCATCCTGCCTGTAAGCAGCCTCAGCTTCGACTTCTTCGTCCGCTTCATCCCGTTCATGGTGGTGAACCAACTGCTCTTCCTGGTGGCCGGGCACGGAATCCCCACCTGGCGCGGCCAGCAGTACAGCCTCGCGCTGTTTCCCACCTGGATCAAGTCATGTACGACGGCGGCACGCAACGTCTGGTTCGGGCGTCCCCTTGGGTTTGCGGTCACCCCCAAGGCACGCCAGAGCGGCGGACCGAGTTGGAGCCTCATCCGGCCGCAAATCATTGTGGCCGTGCTGCTGGCAGTGGCGCTGGTGGTTGGCGTTGCCCGGCTCCTGACCGGACTCTCGGAGCCGCTGGGAACACTGGTCAACGTGGCCTGGGTGGCCTTCGACCTGGTGGTCCTGAGCGTGCTGGTGAAGGCAGTTTTGTACAAGGGATTCGTCCCCGAAGATGTTGGGTCCGTTGGGCCCGGAAGCCCCGAGGAGAGGAATGGCGATGCAGTTCAGCTATGAGGTCAAAAACAACTACGCGGAAGTGAAGGGTGTTGGCCGCCTGAACATGGTGGCCGCGCCGAAGCTCCGCGAAGTGGTCAACGAGGTTGTCGCAGCTGGATCAAGCCGTGTGGTGGTCAACCTGGCGGAGACCGATTTCATGGATTCGTCGGGCCTCGGAGCCTTGATCGGTTGCCTCAAGGCCGCACGCCAGGCCGGCGGGGACCTGCGCATCGCCGCCGTCCAGCCCCAGGTGAAGATGGTGCTGGAGCTGACCAACATGGACCGGGTCCTCACTGCCTACCCCACCGCCGAGGAAGCGTTCGGCGATGAGTGACGTCATTGCCCGCCGGGGGTACCACGGTCCGTCCAACGACGAAGCAATCGAAGCCATCCATAACGAACTCGATGCCCTGTGGGACGATGCGTCCTTCGTGCCGGACATGGACCGGATGACGTTCGCTACCGCCGTGATCGAATCGGCTGCGAACATCGTGCAACACGCCAAGCCCGTGGCCGAGGAGCCCGTGGAAATCGACGTGGAGATCGGCGTGTGGCCGGCCCGGCTGGTTGCCCGGGTCAGCGCCCATCATGCCCGGGAGCCGTTCGCCGACGACATGCAGGCCTCCATGCCGGATTCGGAGGCGGAATCGGGACGTGGGCTCGCGCTCATCGAGGCCCTGGTGACCACGGTGACGTTCGAACGCCAGGACGGCACCAACACCTGGATCCTGACCCGCAACACCTGACCCCCTCCACCAACCCTCTGTCACCGAATCGCCCCCTTCCCACCAACCCTCTCTCACCGAATCGCCCCCTTCCCACCAACCCTCTCTCACCGAATCGCCCCCTTCCCACCAACCCTCTCTCACCGAATCGCCCCTTCCCGCCAACCCTCTCTCACCCGGGTGCGTGGGCCTTTCTCCCCATGGCGACGCGTACGGCGGGTATGAAAGCATGCGGTGATGGCCGCCGTCGTGCCTTAATCCGAACTGGGGAAACCATGCGCCGCACTTCACCGGGAGCGTTGTTCCTGACCGTCGTCCTGACTAGCGTCACGTTGGCCGGGTGCACGGCGGCCACGGACGGACCCACCCGCACACCGAGCAGCGCCCCGCCCATCACGGCGGGCCCCGAGCCGGTTGACCAGAGCCTGGCAAAGTATGATTCCCTGCGAGCTGACCTGATTGCGGCATTTGAGGAGAAACTGCCCGGCATCACTTGGAGCGTGGACAAAGGAGCCAGTTTGGCGAAGTCCACGGATGGTCGCTGCATCCTCCAAACTGCCAGCATGAAGAGCAGCGCGGACATCGTCGAAGCGTCCAACAACTTCGAGGATGTTTTCGCCGCAGGCGACCCCGTCCTGGCCCAGCACGGCTTCCCGGCTTTCGGCGGAACGGACGATGTACCGGGTGGCTGGGTAGTCGCCCGTAGTACAAACGGATCCGGGTCCACTGTGACCATCGAGTCGAAGAGCCCAGCCTACCTCTCGGTCACTGCGCCGGTGGACTCGCCGAACTGCGATTCCGCGGAGATTCCCGCAGGCTGACAGGGAACGTCTAAGCATCGCCTCGGCACTGAGGGGGGATAGGGTGACCCTGGCGACAGCTAAGCAGGGCATGCAGCCGTGGTTCGATGGCGTCAAAGTAGGCGTGGTCAAGATCGGCCTATCGGAGGGCGCACCCGCCATCCAGGTGTGGATCCGCACGACCGGTCACGCCCGGAAACAGGCTTTCCGCGAAGGCCAGTGGGTGGTCCTACCCCTACCGGGTGCGGGAATCCTGCGGATTAAATCATCAACCCCACCGCCCTGAACACGCCTGCGGTCGCGGTTTTAGCGTACGACGGCGGTCAGCGCAGCCATTGACGGTCGGCACCTTCAGGGTCTTTCCGTAAGACAGAACTACGATTGTGCACGTATTGCTTTGAGCAAGTCGGCGGCCAGAATCGACACTGACATGGACACGAGTTCTGGATCCCCAAATCCTTCTTCAGCACGGCCCGCCATCAGGGACCCAATGGCCTCCGGACCCGGAGCAAAAACCATCTGAAGGTACTCGATGGCCTCCCTGGTAGCCTCCACGCTGACGGAGTCTGCCAGGAGCCGATTAAAACCGTCGGCCAGGTCGCCAGTGTCAATGGCACGAAGGATGCGGTATGCGTCGTGGGCGTCCTTGTCCAGCAGGCGGTGCGGGGTGTCGATCCGCTCAGCAATCTTGTGCAGCTTCGCTACAAGGAGAGCGGCCGCACTTGCCACCTTTACTTTTGCGACACGACTATCTTCGGCAGCAAGCGCTGGGACATCGAGAAAACCATGGTCCACAAGCGCCGCCTCGAGTCCACGGGCTCGACGAGTCGCGCGCCTGTCATGTGGAGGTATCCTGGCACCGCGTGTGCCTGCTCCTGCAAAACTTTCCGGAACCATAAGGTCAACGGGAATGCCGTCCAGGCTTATCCAGGCACCCGGTTGACCAGTCGCCGACGGTACAAAACCTGCGAGCCTCATGGCATTTTCGAGAAGTGGATCGTCCCCGAGCAGCCGGGGGTCAACTGCAACGTCGCTGTCCTTCGTAGCTTCCGCCAAAGCTACATCAATGCCTCCAGTCCTCAGATAAACGGCCTGGGCACCGATAACGATGACCGCATCACTGTGCTCATGCAGCGCCTCGAGCGCATCCAAAAGCACCGAACGAGCGCGGATCAGCAAATCTTCGCCGCTACCTCCAGAACTGTTCATTGCGCACCATCCAATCAATGAGCTCTTCCGCCTCTGAGGGAGCCCGCCCTGGCCCTGTAATGAGGTCAACAGCGACCTGTGCAGGTGCCGCCAGCCTGAGCCCATCTTGTCGGATTCTGGCCCCCTTCAGTGCAACGGCGTATGCTGGTTTAGCCAGTAGGACGTTCACACCCGATTCTGTTGGGCGGAGCCCCCACTCCTCCGCTGCTCTCTGGGGATCAACTGTGTAAAACATGGCCGATCGGGCTGGCGCGTTAGCCGCCCAATGCGCAGCAGCTATGGAGCCTGTCACAGCGTAATCCTGTACGGTGCTTGTACGCGCTCGGTTTAGCAGGTCTTCCAGCCCGCGTGGTGCTATCCAGCGCGTTATCATGTTGGATTTCTGAAATTGATAATCGAGGCTCCACCTCCGAAGCAGGGCAGGCCAGTCCGGGCAACTCAAGAACCCATTCGGGGTTCTCTGGACGAGTTCTTCGGCCTCAAGAAACTCGATCACCCGATATACGGAACCAGTTGATGCTCCGGATTCAGAGACAAGTTCACGAATCTTCCAGGGCCCACTTCTGTCCAGCATCGCGCGGACTACTTTTGCTGCAGGCTCCCCCTTCAAAGTTCCTCGTGGTCGGCCCCTTCCCCTCCACGGATCCGCATTATCGCCTTTATCCGACACGAACAGAGCAGGTGACTCCGTGCGCAACAGAATGTTGCCTGTTGCGTCAGCATAGGAGAGGTCAGACTGAGCCAGTCGGTCGCGAACCGATGGCGGCAAGTATCGCGCAACTACCATTCCAATTGACTCACCAAGTTTCAGGTACCGTTCGAGATGTTCCTCAAACGGCGATATATCCCGGACGTCCACCAAGCGCTTAGCGTGAACAAGAATCTTTGTCTGCGTACCGTCTGGGGCACGAAGAAGAAAATAGGAGTCCGGACGCCGGCCGTCGGACAGGACTTGCAGTTCCAATGACCAGCTTCGCGGGATACGCTCACGAAGAAGAGCCTCCGCTATCGTGGGCAGTTCAGCCTCGGTGGGAGGTGCGTCCAACGCCTTCACTGCATGCATGTTCAGATAATATGCCTTTTCCGCTGGCGGCGGAAGAGTCTATATTCCTGAACATCCCATGAGCCTATCTAGCCCAGAAGTTTGCGATCGCCTCTTTCAGCGCGCCCAACACCAGGGTCACTGACGCACTGTTCGCGTTCGGGCCCATCATGCCGATCCGCCAGACAGTGTCCGTATACTCACCCACTCCGGCACCGATCTCCATGCTGAAGTGCTCCAAAAGGTAAGCGCGAACGGCGGCCGAGTTGACGCCGTCGGGCACTTTGACGGTGGTGAGGCTCGGCAACCGGGAGCCTTCGGCGGCGAACAGTTCGAGGCCCATCTCCTGCAAGCCGTCCTGCAGTGCGGTGCCCGCTGCCCGGTGGCGGGCTTGGACGACGTCGAGACCTTCGGCGAGGATGCGTCCCAACGCGGCATCAAGACCGGCGATCATGGTGACCGGCGCGGTGTGATGATACGTCCGGGCGCCGGACGCGGCGCCGACGTAGCCGCCAAGCAACCCAATATCCAGGTACCACGAGCGCGGGTCTTTGATACGTCGTTCGAAGGCCCTGTCAGAGACCGTGAACGGTGCGAGCCCTGGCGGCACGCCGAGGCACTTTTGGGTTCCGGCATATCCGACGTCGATCCCCCAACCGTCTGCCAAAAGTTCCAGTCCGCCGATGGACGTCACCGCGTCGGTGATCAGGAGCGCATCGCCTTTGCCGGCGCCGAGAGCGGCGATATCGGACAGAACGCCTACGGACGTCTCGGCGTGGACCGCAGCAATGACCTTCGGGTTCGGATGGGCGGACAGGACGCGGTCCGCATCAACGGGTTGACCCCACTCGTGGTCCACGCGGATCACGGTGGCACCGCAGCGTCGGGCAACTTCGCACATGCGGGCGCCGAACAGGCCGTTGACTGCGATCACGGCTACATCGCCGTCGGAAACGGTGTTGATGAAGGCAGCTTCCATGCCTCCCGAGCCTGTGGCACTCAAGGGAAGGGTCCGGGCATTGGTGGTTCCCCACACCGAACGGAGGCCGTCACAAACCCGGTCCAGCCGCTCAATGAACACCGGGTCAAGGTGTCCCAGAACGGGCCAGGACAGGGCGGCCACGGCTTCGGGGTAGCAATTGCTCGGTCCGGGACCAAACAGGAATCTGGAGGTCAGGATGTCTGGCATGGGGCGAACTCCTTCAACGGGTTGGGGTCATTCTGCCGCAGCCCGGCCAGTGGAGCGAGCAGGGTCCACTGGGAGGGGCTACGCGCCGTCCGAAATAGGCGGTTCGTCATCGAAAATTCTCCTGCGACTCCGCGTGTCCACATTTAGCTGGTTGGATTCGCCGCGAATGGCATCACTAACTTAGCTCTGGCTACACACATAAGGGCGGAGGCTTGTCTTGATCGACGGCCCGCGAGGATTAGGTGGAAAGTTGAGATTTCGTGCTTTGGGCTTCACAACAGCCTTGTTGGTCTTCACCCTTGCAATGTCATCATGCTCGGCAGCCGACTCCAGAAAGCCCGGCGAAGACGAGTCCGGTTCAACGTCTACAACTCCACCTTCTGCTTCAACAACGGCCAGTGCACCACCAAGCCCCAGCACATCTCGGCCCCAATCCCCCTCACCAACCGACACCGCCTTGCGTGAAGAAGCCTCAAGCACCCCTGAGTCTTCCACTCTCTCGACGCAGAAGGCCGGGTCCAAATTGTCACTAGCAGACTTCTTTGACCCGGACGGCAGTTGGAGCGAGAACCGCTTTGACGTTGCAGACAGATCGGGAGTCTCCGGTATCGCTGCTCAGGTTAGTGGTTACGGCCAGTCGCAGACCCTGGAGCTTCGGCTGCAAAACAACTTCAATACCGTGGCATTCAACGTAGGACAGTCCAACGATTCGAAGCCTTCGGACAAAATGCTGGTTGTCAGGGTTGTGGGAAACGGCAAACAACTTGACGTTCAAAAGGTTCCGTTTAACACGATCCAGCCCATATCGGTCCAAACCAAGATGGTGAACGCCCTCAAAATCGAAGTAAGCGCGGAAGCCCCTCAAGGCAGCGACTGGAAGTCGCTGACGGCGGTTATCTCTGATGTGACCGTCCGCTAGTTCGCATGTCCAGTCCAGAAATCGAAAATGCGCCCGAGGAACCCACGAAACACCGCCGAGTCAGTCTGTCCGTGCTTGCAGGAATTGCAACTGTCTTGGGTACTCTCGTGACCGGGGCAACCTTTTACATGGATCACTTGATCCCCAAGCCAAGTGGCTCGCCCAGTACTTCGGCATCCTCTGCCTCACCAGGCCACCACTCAATGCAGGGTAGCAGCCGGTCCGAGGAAGCATCTCAGCGCGCAGTCGGGCAGTGCTTGGACGAGTTCTGGGCTGTGACTGCCTGCGACCGCGCTCATTCGGCTGAACTGGTTTCGACCGACGGCCCTTGCGATTCTTCCGCGCTGGTCAAATATGCTGGAGGCATTCCTTACGTGGACACACTGCGCCGAGACATTGCCTTGCGGGCTATAGACTCGGTTGGCTGCGTCGTCACGACGCCCACGCCACTGGCATTCAAGGTCAAAGATGGCCTTTTGAGCGCGGACAACGCTTCCCTCAGGCTGTGCTGGGACCAATTCTCACAGCGGGACAAAAGCTGTGATCAGCCGCATTCCGCTGAGGTCGTTTACTCAACCAGCGCTTCAGGCACGGCAGATACAGACTGCAGACAGCGAGCCGAAACGTACACTGGGGCCGCCTTTAGCCGGTATGAGGCCAAACTTGAAGTTCTCCGTGAGGATTCTTCAGCAGGTGTCAGCTGTCTGGTTCAGGTCAAAGGAAACAACAATCTAGACGGATCCATCAAGAACCTTGCTACCAAGGCACTTCCCACTTCGCCACGCAACTGAAGCAGCGCTGCGGGGCCCGCTCTGCGCGCCAAAACCCAAACACAGGCCCCGCACCGGTAGTTCCAAGCGGCAACTGCTAAGGTTACTCACCATTATTGAGGCCGCCACGATAGGGGACGAGAGTGACGACTGAAGGAAACGGGCAGCCCGGACAAGGCGTCCGCGGGGAAATGCAACAGGATCGATTCGTCGCGGGCCAAGACCTCACCCGCTGGAAATCCCCGGTGGGCCGTGCCCTGGCGACGGGCGTGCAATGGATTACCAATCTCCTGGGCCCGTACGCCGCGCTGGTCATCACGCTCGGAATTGGCCTGGTTGTTGCGATCGCCTTGGCTGCTGCCTTCGGCGAGGTCTACGAATCGGTAGTTGAGGCCGATGGTGTGGCCGGGCTGGATCATCCCGCCCTAAACGCAGCCAAATCCATCCGCTCCCCCGCCCTGGACACGATCACCACGGCCTACACGAATGTCGGCGGAACGGTCGGCATGCCAATCCTCGCCGTGGGAATCATGCTTCTCCTGGCGTTGAGGCGGAAGTCGTGGACCCCGGTGATCCTGATGTTGGCCGCAGGACTGGGCTCGTTGCTCATGACGGTGCTTGGGAAGCCGCTTTTCGGACGCACCCGGCCGGACCTCAGCGATGCCATTCCTCCTTACGAGCACTCCCCATCGTTCCCCAGCGGGCATTCGTTGAACGCAATTGTCATAGCCGGCATCGTGGCCTACCTGGTCATCCTCCGCGTCAAGACCCTCAGGGGCCGGGTCACAACCATTGCCATAGCCACGGTCTTCTCGTTGACCATGGGCTTGAGCCGGGTCTACCTGGGCCACCACTGGCTGACTGATGTGCTGGCGGCATGGGCCCTGGGCGTCGCGTGGCTGGCCTTGGTTATCACCGCCCACCGTCTTTATCTGACGGTGCGCACAAGCCACCACAAGGAGGTAGCCTCTTGACACGCCCCCAGCACCTCAGCTTCACTTATTACGTATGCTGAAATAACAGTTCCATGATGCGGAAGCTAGAAGCGCAAGCTTCCCCCGGCCAGACAACCAGGGTTCCGCATAGCCCACACCATGGATGCCAGCATTTGCACGAGGATGAAACAAGCATGGAGCTTGCAGTATTCAACAGTGTTGACCGTGACGAAGCCATCAAGGTCCTGACCCCTTGCCTGGACATCACCCGCTGGGTGGAAACCATCGTCGATGCCCGCCCCTTCGCCAGCGTGGACGAGTTGCTGGGCCAGGCCAACAACGCCGCCGAACCGTTCACCCCGGAAGAGGTGGAGTCCGCAATGGCCCACCACCCCCGGATCGGCGAACGCCCCAAGGCCCAGACCACCGAAGCCGCAATGTCCCGCTCGGAGCAGGCCGGCGTGGATGTCAGCGACGCAACCGCGGCGGCCCTGGCCGACGGTAACCGCGACTACGAAGAAAAGTTCGGCAGGGTCTTCCTGATCCGCGCCGCCGGTCGCAGCGCGCAGGAAATCCTGGCCACACTCCAGGAACGCCTCACCCACACCCCCGAACAAGAAGACATGATCGTGGCCGAACAGCTCCGGGAAATCGCACTGCTGCGTCTCTCCGGCCTGGTCAGCGAAGGAGCCAACGCATGAGCGTTTCACAAGTCACTACCCATATCCTCGACACCGGTTCCGGCCGCCCGGCGACGGGTGTCGCCGTCGTGCTTTACGTGCGCGAAGGCGACAACTGGACGCTGGTGGGCAAGGGCGAAACCGACGCCGACGGCCGCATCAAGAACCTCGGCCCCGAGCGGATTCCCGGCGGCGCCTACCGCCTCAACTTCGCCACCGGTGCCTACTACGAGGGCCTCGGCACCGAGACATTCTTCCCCGAAGTGGACCTGAACTTCACGGTTTCGGACGCCGGCGAGCACTACCACGTGCCGCTCCTCCTGAGCCCGTTCGCGTTCTCCACCTACCGCGGCAGCTGACCAAGCCTGCCGCCCGTAACGCCCTTCGGCCCGAGCCGGAGGGCGTTACTTGTACCCAAACCCGGAAAGGTAGGCTGGAAGGCATGGCTTCCGAGGACAACCCCACCCCCGCACCGAACAACGAACCGCCCGCACGCCGCGACATCACCGTGCGCCGCGCGCCCAAGTTCGTGCCGTTCATGATCCTCGGAGCCATCGTCGGCGCAATCGTCGCCGCCATCATTGCCTACGGCCGCCCCGCCGATCCTGAATTCGACGCCAGCACCGTCTTTGGCTTCTTCCTCGTGGCCTGCGCCGCCGGTGGCGTCATCCTCTTCTCCATCCTCGCCCTGGTCCTGGACCGCATCAGCGTCAGGCGCACCCGGCGCGCGGTGGTGGAAGCGGTGCCGGATTCGGTTCCGGACGAGGGTCCAGAGCACGACGGCGGACGCTGACTTTCGGCCCTTTTCTCGCGTTTCGGTGGGGTGCCACTGTGAGACGCGCCGCATTTTGCGCGTGTCGCGCTTGATACAGGGGTCACAAAACCGGAGCGGGAACTTACCACGGTCACAACATGAGACAATCGACCAGTGGCACGTGGCGACGGAAAACTTTCACATGATCTTCTCCCCGGCGAAAAAGGCCCCCAGGACGCTTGTGGCGTCTTCGGGGTTTGGGCTCCCGGTGAAGAAGTAGCAAAACTCACCTATTACGGGCTGTATGCGCTGCAGCACCGCGGACAAGAGTCGGCTGGTATCGCTACCAGTGACGGCAAGCGCATCAACGTCTACAAGGACATGGGCCTCGTTTCCCAGGTCTTTGATGAGACCACCCTGAATACCCTCACCGGACACCTGGCCGTTGGCCACTGCCGGTACTCCACCACCGGTGCAAGCCACTGGGCCAACGCGCAGCCCACCCTGGGCGCCACCGCAACAGGCACCGTGGCCTTGGCCCACAACGGCAACCTGACCAACACCGCTGAGCTGCGCGAGATGATCCTGCAGCGCAACAACGGCCAGCTCACCGGCGAAATGAAGCAGGGCAACACCTCGGACACTGCGCTGGTGACCGCGCTCCTTGAGGGCGAAGAAGGCAAGACCCTGGAGCAGACCGCGCTGGAGTTGCTGCCCAAGATCAAGGGTGGCTTCTGCTTCGTCTTCATGGATGAAGGAACCCTCTACGCAGCCCGCGACACGTACGGCATCCGCCCACTCTGCCTGGGCCGCCTTGACCGTGGCTGGGTAGTCGCCTCCGAGCAGGCCGGCTTGGCCACCGTTGGCGCCAGCTTCATCCGCGAGATCGAGCCTGGCGAATTCATTGCCATCGACGAAGAGGGCGTCCGCTCCCAGCGCTTCGCCGATGCCACCCCGGCTGGCTGCGTCTTCGAGTACGTCTACCTGGCCCGCCCGGACGCTGCCATCGCAGGCCGCTCCGTGTACGAGTCCCGCGTTGAGATGGGCCGCCAGTTGGCCCGAGAAAACACGCACGAGGCAGACCTGGTCATTCCTGTGCCGGAATCCGGTACCCCGGCAGCCGTTGGGTACGCCGAACAGTCCGGAATCCCGTTCGCGCACGGCTTCGTGAAGAACGCCTACGTTGGCCGTACCTTCATCCAGCCTTCGCAGACCCTTCGCCAGCTTGGTATCCGCCTCAAGCTCAACGCCTTGGAATCCGTGATCCGCGGCAAGCGCATTGTGGTGGTGGACGACTCGATCGTCCGCGGCAACACCCAGCGAGCCATTGTCCGGATGCTCCGCGAAGCCGGCGCCAAGGAAGTCCACGTCAAGATCTCCTCGCCGCCCGTCCAGTGGCCCTGCTTCTACGGCATCGACTTCGCCTCGCGTGCCGAGCTCATCGCCAACGGAGCCACCATCGAGGAAATCTCCCAGGCCATCGGTGCCGACTCGCTGGCTTATATCTCCGAAGACGGCATGATCGGGGCAACCCAGCAGCCGCGCGAACGCCTGTGCACGGCCTGCTTCACGGGCAAGTACCCCATCGAACTGCCGCACGCGGACAAGCTGGGCAAGAACCTGCTGGAACGCACGGACCTGGGTGGCCTGCCCTCCGCTGAAGCGCTCAACGACGCCGCTGCCTCCGATTCCGAGGATCCGGCGGACAAGCCCGGCGCTACCGGCTGCGATCCGGGACCTGACGCCGAATTCGAGAACCTCCTGACCGACGCTGATCGTTTGACCGACGCCGACAAGAAAGAGTCTGTATGACCTCCGCAACCCCAGCCGCCGAGAACAACGCCGGCATCACCTACGCTTCGGCGGGTGTCGACGTTGAAGCAGGCGACCGCGCCGTCGAACTCATGAAGGGCGCCGTGAAGGCGACCCACAACGCCTCGGTGATTGGCGGCGTCGGCGGTTTCGCAGGCCTGTACGACGTCTCCAAGCTGCTGACCTACAAGAAGCCGCTGCTTGCCACGTCCACCGACGGTGTAGGCACCAAGGTAGCCATCGCCCAGGCCATGGACATCCACGACACCATCGGTTTCGACCTGGTGGGCATGGTTGTGGACGACATTGTGGTTGTTGGCGCCGAGCCGCTCTACATGACCGACTACATCGCCTGCGGCAAGGTTGTCCCGGAGCGCATCGCGGACATCGTCCGTGGCATCGCTTCCGCTTGCTCCGTGGCAGGTACCGCCCTGGTGGGTGGCGAAACCGCTGAGCACCCGGGCCTCCTGGGCGAGCACGAGTACGACGTCGCAGGTGCCGCAACGGGTGTGGTGGAAGCCGACGCCCTCCTGGGCCCGGACCGCGTCCGCGCCGGCGACGTAGTGATCGGCATGGCCTCCTCCGGCCTGCACTCCAACGGGTACTCCCTGGTCCGCCGCGTCATCAACCACGCCGGCTGGGCACTGGACCGCCAGGTCTCCGAGCTTGGCCGCACGCTGGGCGAAGAACTCCTGGAGCCAACCCGCGTCTACGCAGCCGACTGCCTGGACCTGGCCCGGACCTTCCCGGTTTCCGCCGGAGCGGCTGTCCACGGTTTCAGCCACGTCACCGGTGGTGGCCTCGCCGCCAACCTGGCACGCGTCCTCCCGCAGGGCCTTGTAGCCACCGTTGACCGCGCTACCTGGGAACTCCCCGCGATCTTCAAGCTGGTCTCCGAGCTGGGCAACGTCCCCTTGGCCGACCTGGAGCGCACGCTGAACCTCGGCGTGGGCATGGTTGCCATTGTCTCCCCCGAGGCCGCAGACGCAGCCGTGGCGCGCCTCAACGAGCGTGGCTTGCCATCGTGGGTCATGGGTACGGTTGCTGCCGACTCGGACTCGATCGACAAGACCGGCCCGGACTACGTCCAGGGTGCCAAGGGCGTCGACGGCGGCGCGGTCCGTTTGGTGAACGCCTACGCCTAAGCGCAATGATCGAAGAAGGAACGGCCCGGCAGTTGGAAACCAACTGTCGGGCCGTTCTGCATCTCCGGGCGTCCCCAACTGGGTCGCATCTGTGCGCGTTATGAGGGCTCAAAACGCGCACAAATGCGACCTACTTGGGTGAGGTGATCTGGATGAGGCTCAGCACGCCGCCTTGTGGGTCCCTGATGGTGGACAGTGAACCTTCCTCGGGGTGGTCCTCCGGTTCAACCAACAGTTCGCCGCCCGCGGCCACGGCGGTTGCGGCCGCCGCCCGGAGGTCTGCCACGCCGAAGTACACCTGCCAGCGGGCGTCGTCGCCCTCCTCAGCGGGGACAATCCCGGCCACCTCATCACCGTTGACCATCAGCGTCGAGTAGCTGCCGCCGTCGTCCTGGGGATATTCGGTGACCTCGTACCCGAAAAGTTGTTGGAAGAACGCCACCGCAGCCTGCGGCCCGGGGGTCAGCAACTCGGCCCATGCCAAGGCGCCGGCCTCGTTGAAGCGGTGGCTTCCTGTATGGGTTCCCGCCTGCCAGATGCCTGTGGTTCCACCGCCCGGCGGCGCGACGAAGGCCAGCGTTCCCGTGTCCGCCACTTGCTCGGGACCGAACTCGAGATTCCCTCCCGCGTGCGTGGCGTCCTCAGCGACTTCCTCGGCATCTGTTGCGGCGAGGTAGATGTTCCACTGACCATGGGTTCCGGCGGCCTGCTGCAGGGGATTCTGTGGTGCGATCACAGCCACGAGGTCATTGTCGAGGAACGCCTGCGAGTAGCTGCGGCCATCGGGAGTGGGCAGGTCCTTGAAGGTCCAGCCGAACACCTTGCCGTAGAATTCCTTGGCCGCGGCGACGTCCCTGGTTTGCAGGTCAGCCCAGCACGGTTCCCCGCTTGAGTAGTGGTTCCGGGCGCTCATGCTGAGAGGCCTGTCATGATGCTGAACGCGGCGCCGGCCGGGTCCATCAGCACGCCCATCCGCCCGACGCCTGGAACGTCGAAGGCCGGAACGATCACGTGGCCGCCCAATTCCACGGCGTAACCCACCGTCTGGTCAACGTCGACCACGCTGAAGTAGGTCATCCAGAAAGGCGACAGACCTTCGATCGGAAGCTTCAACGCCCCGGCAACGGCACGGCCATCGACTACCAGGTCCGTGTAGTCCACACGGCCGCCGGCTGGCCTGGTTTTGCTGGTGCAGCCCGTGACGGCCTCGTAAAACGCCAAAGCCTTGGGGACATCGTTGGTCTGGAGTTCGTTCCAGATCATGGTTCCGGGCTCATTAACGAGCCCCGATCCTGGGTGGCTGCCCGCCTCCCAGAAGCCGATCTGCGCCCCGGTCGGATCGGAAGCGAAGAAGATCTGGCCACCTCCGTTGGGAACGCTGTCCGGCGGGAAGAGGAGCGTCCCCCCGGCGGCTACGGCCCGTTCCGCAGCATCATCCGCAGAGTCCACGGCAAGGTAGTTGGCCCAGTAGGATGGCATTCCTTCAGGGGCGTCAGGCATCTGCTGCATCATGCCTGCAACGAACCGCCCCTTTAGCCTGGCCATGTAATAGGTCATGCCTGGACCCGCGTCCATGGCATCCAATTCCCAGCCGAAGAGGTCGCTGTAGAACCTCTTGGAAACCTCAATGTCCGTGGAGGACAGGTCCACCCAGCATGGTGTGCCCTGCTTGTACCGATCGACCTCCGGCATGGCTTTCCTTTCAGCGTCCCTTTGCCCCCCAGCAACCGTCGTCCTCCCTCAACTTAGTACCGGGGTCTGACAAGGACAACGCACCGGTCAGGAAGCGGGCCCGCAAGGTGCTGGGATCTTAGGCAAGAGGAAGGCCCGCAGGGTACGCCAATGGCTGGCGTGCCCTACGGGCCCTCTTCAGAGATTTCCGGCACCAGATGATGCACGAACAAACCTTGATGTACGACGGCGGTACGCAACTCAGTGCCCAAAGGCACCTGTTGGTTGCGACAGCTATCCGAGACGGCGGGTGTCTACCTCGTCGTCGTCGTCTTCCGCGTACTTGTCCTCGTAAGCCGAGTAGTCCGGCTCCGGGGGATCTTCGGGGAAGTGGCTCTTTGCACGACTGGATGGGCCCGTGAGCTCACGCTCAAGTGCCGAATAGTCAGTGTTCGGGGAGTAGTACTTGATGTCCCGAGCCTGCTTGGTAGCTTTTGCCTTTTGACGGCCGCGCCCCATGGCGTGACCCCCTTTTGTACTTGGACCGGAGGTGGTCACCTTGGCTATCGGTGAGGCCCCGGAATGTTTGGTCAATTTGTCGTATGTCTAGATTACATGGTTTCCGGGGTGCCTGCGTGCCACCTGGAGGCCGCGCCGGGCCATTCAACACCCGAAAGCAGCTCAGGGCACCTCCCATGCACCCGAAAATTGGGTAGAGTCTGCCTCAATGCGGCGTCAGAGCAGGAAGGCACACCACTGGAATGAGTCAGGACAATACTCCACCCCGTGACGGTTCATCGCGCGAGCCAGGCGAAGAACAGGTCCCGCCCGCCTCGAATGTGCCTCCAGAGCCCCAACAGCCCAACCAACCACCGGTTCCGCCCCAGCCGCTCTCGCCGCCGCACTCCTTTCCTCCGCCGGGCGGCAACCCGCAACAGGGCCCACCTCCCCAGCAGGGGACCTTCGGCCAGCCGGTGTACCCGAACCAGCCAAGCGGCCCTGCCCAGCAGGCGTACGCCGGACCAGACCCCGCCTACCAGCAGGAGCCCGAGCACCCTGACGCGGTCAAACGCCAGAGGTTGGTCATTGGCGGGATCGTCCTGGGCGTCCTGGTGCTTATCGGTGTTGTGATCTGGGTACTCCTGAGCCTCCTGGGCACCCGCCCTGAGGCCGTGGCCCCGTCGCCCACCCCGACGGCGACCTTGGGCCCGCTCCCGCGGGATACGGACTCCAGGGACTTCCAGGTGGGCGACTGCTTCGCGGAGTTCGATCCCAATGCCACCAAGGCCAAGGCCGTTGCGTGCGATACCGAACACACTGCCCAGCTGGGCGCCATCCATACCTATGCCCAGGACGATTCCTTCCCCGGCACCAACGCCCTCCGGGACAAGGGCCGGGAGGTATGCAAGAGCATCAAGTTCAACGACGCCGTGGACAACTACACCAATCTGCTCCAGCAGAACGTCTATCCGAGCCAGAGCAGCTGGGACCGTGGCGATCGCCGGGTTGACTGCTTCATTGTGGTGAACACGGGCAGCACGCTCAAGGAAGACCTGCTCCGGAAGTAGCTATTCTCGCCACTCCCGGAGCAGGCCGCAGCCTACTTCCGGCGGACAGAGAGCCCGGTGCCCGCCGGCATGCCGCCGTCGAGGTCCAAGGACTCAAGCCCCTCGATGGTGAGTTCGTCCACGTCGGCGGCCGTGTCCACCAAGACCGTATCGCCGTCGCTGATGTCGCCGGCCAGGATTTCCTTGGCCAGGCGGTCTCCGATCTCACGCTGCACCAAGCGGCGCAGCGGCCGGGCACCGTACGCCGGATCGTAGCCGGACATCGCAAGCCAAGCCCTGGCACCATCAGTCACTTCAAGCGTGAGCCGGCGGTCGCGCAGGCGCTTGGTCAGCTCGGCGACGTGCAACTCAACAATCCGGGCGAGCTCCTCGACCGAGAGGGGATCGAACAGGACGATCTCATCGAGGCGGTTCAGGAACTCGGGCTTGAAGGATGCCCGGACCACGGCCATGACAGCTTCGCGCTTGGCCTTGGCATCGAGGGTGGTGTCCACCAGGAACTGGCTGCCCGAGTTTGAGGTCAGCACCAGGATGGTGTTGCGGAAGTCCACGGTGCGGCCCTGGCCGTCGGTGAGGCGGCCGTCGTCGAGCACTTGCAGGAGGATGTCGAACACCTCGGGGTGGGCCTTCTCAACCTCGTCCAACAGCACCACTGAGTACGGCCTGCGCCGAACCGCTTCGGTGAGCTGGCCGCCTTCTTCGTAGCCAACGTATCCCGGAGGAGCACCCACCAGGCGGGCCACCGAGTGCTTCTCGCCGTACTCGGACATGTCGATCCGGATCATGGCGCGCTCGTCGTCGAAGAGGAAGTCGGCCAAGGCTTTGGCCAGTTCCGTCTTGCCGACGCCGGTAGGGCCCAGGAAGAGGAACGAACCCGTGGGGCGGTTGGGGTCGCTGATGCCGGCGCGGGCGCGGCGGACAGCATCGGACACAGCCTGGACAGCCTTGGCCTGGCCGATCAGGCGCCTCCCCAGCTCGGCTTCCATGTGCAGCAGCTTCTGGGACTCCCCCTGCAGCATGCGGCCTGCGGGGATTCCCGTCCAGGCCGAAATGACTTCGGCGATGTCGTCGGCGGTGACCTCTTCGGCCACCATCAGCTCCGGCTCCGAATCGCTGCGGGCCGATTCCTCCTCGGCGGCGGCGTTGAGCTCGCGTTCCAGCGCGGGCAACTCGCCATACAGAATGCGCGACGCCGACTCGAGGTCACCTTCGCGCTGGTGCTTCTCGGCGGCCGAGCGCAGCTCGTCGATCTTGGCCTTGAGGTCACCCACCCGGTTCAGCCCGGCCTTCTCCGCTTCCCAGCGCGCATTGAGCGCCGCGAGGCTCTCCTTCTTGTCCGCCATGTCCGCGCGCAGGGCGGCCAGCCGCTCCACGGAGGCAGGATCGGTTTCACCCTGGAGTGCAAGTTCCTCCATGGTCAGGCGATCCACGGCACGGCGGAGCTGGTCGATCTCCTCAGGCGCGGAGTCGATCTCCATGCGAAGACGCGATGCGGCTTCGTCCACCAGGTCAATGGCTTTGTCCGGGAGTTGGCGGCCGGAAATATAGCGGTTGGAGAGCGTGGCTGCGGCAACCAGGGCCGAGTCGGCGATGGCTACCTTGTGGTGCGCCTCGTAGCGTTCCTTGAGTCCGCGGAGGATGCCGATGGTGTCTTCCACGCTCGGCTCACCGACGTAGACCTGCTGGAAACGACGCTCCAGGGCCGGGTCCTTCTCAATGTTCTCGCGGTACTCGTCCAAGGTGGTGGCACCGATCAGGCGGAGCTCACCACGGGCCAGCATCGGCTTGAGCATGTTGCCGGCGTCCATGGCACTCTCGCCCGTTGCGCCGGCACCCACCACGGTGTGGATCTCGTCAATGAAGGTAACGATCTGACCGTTGGAGTTCTTGATCTCCTCCAGGACTGCCTTCAGGCGCTCCTCGAATTCGCCGCGGTACTTGGCTCCCGCCACCATGGAGGCCAGATCCAGGGCAATGAGGGTCTTCCCGCGCAGGCTTTCGGGGACATCGCCGGCCACCATGCGTTGCGCCAGGCCTTCGACGACGGCCGTTTTGCCAACGCCGGGCTCACCGATGAGCACAGGGTTGTTCTTGGTGCGCCGACTCAGCACCTGGACCACGCGCCGGATCTCACTGTCGCGGCCGATCACCGGGTCCAGCTTTCCGGAACGGGCAACTGCGGTCAGGTCGGTTCCGAACTTTTCCAAGGCCTGGAACGTGTTCTCAGGGTCCGGTGAATTGACCTTGCGGTCACCCCGGACACCCGGCAGGGCGGCGAGAAGCGCCTCATGGGAGGCACCGGCGTCGCGCAGCAACTTCCCGACGGCGTCACTTCCGGCCGAGAGTCCCAGCAGCAGGTGCTCGGTTGAGACAAAGGAATCGCCGAGTTTGTCGGCGTCGGCCTGGGCGGCCTGGATGGCTTGCATGGACTGGCGCGACAACTGCGCCTGCTGGACGGAACTGCCCGACGACGACGGCAGCGCCTTGATGGCGGAACTTGCCTGCACGCTCACGGCGTCCGGATCGGCACCCGTTGCCCGGAGGAGGGCAACAGCAACGCCCTCCCGCTGGTCCATGAGGGCTTTCAGCAGGTGTGCGGGCTCCACCTGCGGGTTGCCGGCGGTGGAGGCATTCATGGCGGCCGCAGAAAGGGCCTCCTGGCTTTTGGTGGTGAATTTGACGTCCAAAGAGAGCTCCCTTTCTGGAGTAGAACCAAGGATTACAAAGTTGAGTCTACTACGCTCAACTTTGGATTTTGACTCACTGTGTTCCATGTTTGCCCACGGCGAAACTGCTGTCCAGCGCCGGTGTGCGGATTGCTGTTGAGGGCCACGCCGGCGAAGCCCGCAACCGTACCCGCCCAGCGCACCCAGTTCCGGCGAAGCCCGCACCCGTACCCGCCCAGCGCACCCAGTTCCGGCGAAGCCCGCACCCGTACCCGCCCAGCGCACCCGTACCGGCGAAACCCGCACCCGTACCCGCCCAGCGCACCCGTTCCGGCAAACCATCGCGCCCGTACCCGCCCAGCGCACCCGTTCCTACGGGTGCGGATGGCGGAAAGTGGTGCGCCTCGTTCCACAAGATCCGGAATGCCCTAAGGAAAGTAGGCTGGGCCCATGGAACCCATCGCTTCGGTGCACGAGTTGGAAGAACTGATCGGCCTCCCCCTCGAACGCGTTCGACGCAAGGTGCGGACATCGCTCAGCGACTTTGACCGGCAATGGCTCGCAGCCAGTCCTTTTTGCGTGATCTCGACGGCGGACGCCCAGGGTCGCGTCGACGCCTCACCCAAAGGTGACCCCGCCGGATTCATCCACGTCCTGGACGACTTCACGATCGCCATCCCGGAAAGGCCCGGCAACAAGCTCGCCTTCGGATTCCGCAACATTTGGAGAACCCGAACGTGGGTATCCTCTCCGTGGTTCCCGGGCGAACCGACACTCTGCGCATCAACGGGACGGCCAAGCTGGTCCGGGATGCGGACTTCTTCGATCACATGGTGGTCAAGGGCCACCGTCCGCGGGTTGCCATCGTGGTCAGCGTGGACGAGGTCTTCACCCACTGTGGCAAGGCCTTCATGCGCAGCGGGCTGTGGGAGCCGGATTCCTGGGACATCGCGGGCTTGCCGTCCATAGCCACGCTTTCCAAGACCTACGTGCAGCCGGATACACCGTTGGCGGATCTCGAAGCCTATTATGGGCCGGCTTACGCGGAACGCATGTACCGGGAGTAGATCCGCGTTCCGCCCTGCGCACCCCTTACGTCGCGGCATCGCACCCGTTCGCGCTGAGGGCTACCGCTACTACGGGAGCGCACGGCGCGAAGGGGTGCGAGGGCGCGAAGGGGTGCGAGGGCACTACGTGGTGCGAGGGCACTACGTGGCGCGCACCGCCGTCGTCAGCGCACCGCCGTCGTCAGCGCACCGCCGTCGTCAGCGCACCGCCGTCGTACCCGTCCGGAAGGAAGCGAAAGCGATCCGTAAGCATTACCCATGGCCCGCCGGGGGCGCCCGCCGTAACCTGTTCTAGGGAGAGAGTCTCAGGCGCGAAGGAGCGTCCCATGGAATGGATCCGTCCGGACAATCCGGACTATGACGAAACCCGGAAACTCTTCAATGCAATGATCGACCGCAGGCCGGCCGTCATCGCCAGATGCTCCAGCCCTGGCGAGGTGGCGGAGGCGCTGAAGCATGCCCGCAACCACAACCTGGAGGTGGCGGTCAGATCGGGCGGGCACTCGGTGGCCGGCATGTCCACCAACGACGGCGGCCTGGTGATTGACGTCCGTCCCATGAAATCCATCAGCGTGGATCCGGAAGCCAAGACTGTCACGGCCGGCGGCGGGCTCACGTGGGGCGAGTTCGACCGGGCCACGCAGCAGCACGGATTGGCGGTCACGGGTGGCCGGGCATCGACGACGGGTGTCTCCGGCTTTACGCTGGGCGGCGGCTCGGGGTGGCTGGAGCGCGCCTACGGATTCGCGTGTGACAACCTGATCTCAGTCGACCTGGTGACTGCTTCCGGCGATTTGGTGACGGCGAGCGAACACGAGAATCCCGAACTCTTCTGGGCATTGCACGGTGGCGGCGGGAACTTCGGAGTGGCCACGTCGTTCACGTTCCAACTGCACGATCTGGGTCCGTCGGTCGTGGCGGGGTTGATGTTGTTCCCGGGCGATGCGGCAACGGAAGTGACCCGGGCCTACCGCCAGCTCGCCTTGGATGCGCCGGATCAGGTTGGCACGGCACTCGTTTACCTCACGGCCCCGCCGGAAGAGTTCGTACCCGAGGACATGGTGGGCAAGCTGGCCGTCGGCATGGCCTACCTGTATGCGGGGAACGTCGAGGAAGGCGCCGAACACGCGAAGCCGTTCAAGGAGCTCGGCCCCACGGTGGACCTCGTTGGACCGATGGGGTACGCCGACTTCCAGTGCATGATCGACGATCCTCCGGATCACTACAACTATTGGAGCGCCGACTACCACGATGAACTCACTGACGATGCCGTGGACATTGTGGTGGACTCGGCAAAGCGGCTGCCAAGTGCGAACTCGGAGCAACTCATCGGCCGCTGGGGCGGTGCGGTGGCCGGCCCTGCGGCGGAGAACACCCCGCTGTTGAACCGTGGCGCCGCCTGGGTCAGCCATCCGTTCGGCCTTGCGGAAACCCCGGAGGGCGGACAGCAAGCCAAGGCGTGGGTGAAGCAGTTCAGGCAGGACATCGCTCCGCATACGAGCGGTGGCGTATGGCTGAACTTCATCGGCGACGAAGGCCAGGACCGCATCATCGCGGCCTACGGCGAGCAAAACTACCGTCGGCTCTCCAAGGTCAAGGCGCAGTTCGATCCCGACAACACGTTCAGGGGGAACCAGAACATCCTTCCAGCGGAGCACTAAGACTCCTTCCCAGTTGCCGTGGACCACACCGGCAATGTTGCCCGTGTTCCGGGGCGGTGGTTGGCGGTAGACACGCCCCGATGGCCGGCAACTGGGAAGGATCAGCCCACCCGCGGCCGTTGAAATCCGGGACTACACTTTGGCCATGGCCATCTACGTCGACCCTCCCCTCTGGCCCGCGCACGGTACCCATTTCTCCCACCTGGTCTCAGACAAGTCGCTCGATGAACTGCACGCGTTCGCGGAGGCGGCAGGAGTGCCGGAACGGGCTTTCGACGGCGACCATTACGATGTGCCCGAGCGCCGGTACGACGATCTGGTCAAGGCAGGTGCCATTCCCGTCGAGGCCCGGATCCTGGTCCGCAAACTCATTGCCAGCGGCCTCCGGATCCCGGCCCGCGAGCGCAGCAAGGCCCTCACGGTGCCCTTGATGGAACGCTGGAACAGCACGTACCCCGGCCACGAGGAACTCGGCTTGGAGTTGCTGGAACGTTGGGGCGAGGCCACCCGGAAGTACCACGGCCGCACACATCTCCTGGCTGTCCTTGAGGCTCTGGACACCTTGACCGATCCAGCGTTGCCGGCCCGCACTGTTGCCCTTGCCGCATGGTTCCACGACGCCGTCTATGAAGGGGTTGCAGGCCAGGACGAGGAGGAGTCAGCCCGGCTCGCCGAAGACCGGCTGACCGCGGCCGGCTTGGCCCCGGTTGACGTCGCAGAGGTGGCGCGCCTGGTCCGGCTGACGGACAAGCACAGTCCTGAGCCGGGCGATCACGCCGGTGCCCTCTTATGCGATGCGGACTTGTCTGTGCTCGGTGGCGACGAACAGTCCTATGCCAGGTATGTGGCGGCCGTCCGCGAAGACTACGCCCACGTCAGCGACGCTGATTTCGCGAAAGGGCGTGCCGCCGTCGTGCGTCACCTGCTGGGCCTGGACCCGCTGTTCCACGGTGACCGCGCCAAGGCGCTGTGGCTGGATGCCGCCCGCCGGAACCTCGCGGCCGAACTGGCATGACCGAGCCGGGATCACCGCATAGCCAGCCCTTACACTAGGAGGTGTGACCTCCTACCTCTGTGCTCCACAGGCTCGCCCCTCCGTTGAACACGTCCTCGCCGTCCGCGGCACCGGAGGCTACCGGCAGTACCGGATCCCAGCGCTGGCCGTCAGCACGGCGGGGACCATCCTGGCGGCGTATGACGGCAGGCCCAACCTGGACGACCTGCCCAACACCATCGACCTGCTGCTCCGCCGCAGCAGGGACAACGGCGCCACGTGGGGCGAACAACAGGTGGTCCGCACCGGCACCGGGCTGAACGGATACGGCGATCCCAGCCTCCTGGTTGATGCGGACACGGGACGGATCTTCATGTTCCACGCCGCCGGAACACACGCCGGCTTCTTCGAAGCGGTCGCCGGACTGGAGCCGGACGACGCCGTCCAACATGCCGACGTCAGCTATTCAGACGACGACGGCGGGACCTGGCACCACCGGCGGCTCACCTCATCACTCAAGCCGGTTCACAGTGGTACCACCGGGTTGTTCGCCGCGGCCGGCCAAGGCATCCAGATACACACCGGACCGTTCAAAGGCCGCTTGGTACAGCAGTACGTCCTGCTGGTGGACGGGGAAATCATGGCTGCCTCCGCCCTCAGCGACGATCACGGAGAGACCTGGACCCTCGGTGCGCTGATCCGCACGGGTCCCGCCGGAATCGGACCCAACGAGAACAAGGTGGTATGCCTTACCGACGGGCGCTTGCTGGTGCACAGCCGGGCCACGCCGTGCCGCCTTGCCGCGATCTCGGAGGACGGCGGACAAACATGGGGACCGTTGACGCCTGTGCCGGACCTGCCAGACCCCAGCGACAACGGATCCCTCACCAGGTTCGACGGGCTGCCGCTGGTCCAGTTGCCGTCCGGTACCTCGCATTGGCTCATCGCCACCAACAACCAGGACCCCCATCTTCGCCGCAACACCGTGCTCAGCCTCTCCCCGGACAACGGGGCCACCTGGCCGGCCAAGCTGGTGCTGTGCGAGGGCAGTTCCGCTTACTCCACGGCCACGCGACTTCCCGACGGCAACGTCGGTGTCCTCTACGAGCGGCAGGGATACCGCGAGATCGTGTTCGCTTCGGTTCCTGCGGAACAACTGGTCTCCCAACTCGCATCCGCTCCGAGTACCCTGCCCAGCGAAGACCGGGATCCGCTCACCTTCCACATGGAACTCCGCTCCGTCACCCCGGGCAGGCCCGCACACTGGCAGAACGCCGGTGAATTCCACGTCATACCGTCAAACAGCGATGGCGAGTGGGACGTCCAGACGTGGAAAGAAATCGGCCAAGGGTACGCCGGCCAGGACCAGGTGCTCGGCACGCGGGAAGCGCAGGACCTCAACTACGGCACCATCATTCCCGGGTACAAGGCCGGGGACATCCTCGCCTTCACAGGACGCGTCCGCAACAGCGGCTCTGAGCCGCTTGCCGACGTCGTACTTCTGGGACCGCACGGGAGCGATTTCCCGGCCACGCGCCTGGAGCCGGGCCAGCAGTCCCTCTATTTCACGCCGAGTTACACCATCACGGAATCGGACCTGCTGGCGGACGCGCTGGAGCTCAGGTTCGCGGTGGAGTCCGACGGCGGGAGGTTCCGTACGGAGCGACGCTTCCGGTTCGAGCTGCGCACCGGAAGCGTTGCTGCCTCATAGGAACGTGTCGCCTCAGCGGTAGGTGCTGACGAACGGACGGTTGGTGGGCACGATCTGCTTGCCGAGCGGCATCAAGGAAACCGGGATCAGCTTCAGGTTCGCGATGGCCAGCGGGATTCCGATGATCGTCAGGGCCATGGCCACCGCGGTGACCACGTGCCCGATCGCAATCCAGATGCCCGCCACCAACAACCAGATGACGTTGCCCAGCAAAGCGAACACGCCGCTGCCGCCGGGCTTTTCCACCACCATCTGACCGAACGGCCACAGGCAGTATGCGCCAATGCGGAAGGAGGCAATGCCCCACGGAATGGTCACGATGAGGACGCAGCAGATGATGCCCGCGGCGAAATAACCGAGGGCGAGCCAGAAGCCGCCAAAAACCAGCCAAATGATGTTGAGCAGAGTTTTCATAGTCACCATTCTCTCGTGCCGGACCGTCCAAAAGCCTAGGGGTCTGCCCTGACTCGCCCCTGACTTTCCTCTCTCACCAAACACCCCCTCCCCACAGTCCCTCTCTCACCAAACACCCCTCCCCCCGGACCCTCTCTCACCAAACACCCCCTCCCCCCGGACCCTCTCTCACCAAACACCCCTCCCCCCGGACCCTCTCTCACCAAACACCCCCTTCCAGGTGGACGCTCGCTCACTGTGCTCACTACGGTGCGGCCAAGAAGACAGAGCGTTCCGAGTTTCGGGCGATTTGGTGATAGCGCGTCGGTTTTGGCCGGGCTTCGGCCTAGACTCGGTCCCACTGGCACCGCCTGTGATGCGCCGCCGCATCCATGAACCACGCACGGAGGACCACCATGAGCACAGAACAGCACACCCTCAGCCTGACCCGCGATTTCGACGCCCCGCGCGAGAAAGTCTTCGAGGCTTGGATGGAACCGGACCAGCTCACCAAATGGTTTGGACCCGTGGAAGTTGATGCTCCGCGGGAGAAAATCATCGTCGATCCCAGGGTCGGCGGAGTGTGGCAGGTTGTCATGGCATGGACGGATGAGAACGGTCCCCAAGAAGCGCCGATTGAAGCAGTCATCACTCAGCTGAACGCACCGGGTTTGCTGGTCGCAACGGCCAAAGCCGCCCCGGACGCCGACCACGAATACGAAGAGATGCATCTCGAATTCGAAGATCTGGGCGGCAGCCGTACCCGCATGCACCTGACCCAGGGGCCCTTTGCATCGGAAGAGTGGGTGGAAATGACGCGGGACGGCTGGGGCACGTCATTCGACAAGTTGGATGCAACGCTCGGATAACCGCGAGAGAGTGCTCAAGAACGGGCGATTCAGTGAGAGAGCGTCCCAAAAAACAGGCGATTCAGTGAGAGAGCGTCCCAAAAAACAGGCGACTCAGTGAGAGAGCGTCCCAAAAAACAAGCGATTCAGTGAGAGAGCGTCCCAAAAAACAGGCGGTTCGGTGAGAGAGGGTCGGGGGAGGCGGGGGGAGGCGGGGAAGGGGGACGGGGTAAAGAGGGGGTTAGGCCTTGGCGGCTTCCACGAAGGCCCGGACCTTGGCCAGGTCCTTGACTCCCCGGGAGGACTCGACCCCCGAGGACACATCCACGCCCCAGGCACCGGCCGCGGAAGCAGCGGCAGCAACGTTGCCCGGTTCCAGGCCACCGGCGAGCAGCCAGGAACGGCTGTCCAGACCCTTTTCACGCACGGACGCGTAATCCCAGGCCTCCCCCGAACCAGGCACTGCCGCGTCGATCAGGAACAGTTCCTCGCCCAGATCACCGAACTCTGCCGGGGAGGCACCCATGGTGACTGCGCGGATAAGCCGCATGCCGGCGTCGTGCACTGCCTCAACGTCGGCCGCAGTCCGGTGACCGTGCAGTTGAACCCATGACAGGCCAGCAGCCTGCGCAAGGGCAACGGCAGCGGCAGCGGTCTCGTGGCGGAAGACGCCAACAGCCGCAACACCGGAGGGCACCAAGGGCAGCAACGAACGGACGGTCTCCGGGCTGACTTCGCGTGGGCTGGCCGTGAGGACGAAACCCACCGCGTCGGCACCGGCCGAGACGGCTTCACGAACGGATTCGGGTGTGCTCAAACCACACACTTTAACGAACATTCCGTGCCTCCAGCCGCTACGCGCCCAACAATCCTCTTATGACGTTAGCAAGTCATATGGCCCATTGTTGAACCGCGCCGGACCACTACGCTGGACGGATGGAGATCATCCGCTTTGCCGACATCCATCCCGAACCGTGGCGCAACGGGGGCGGTGTAACCCGCGAGATCGCAAGCCACCCGAAGGCCGCGTCGGCACAGGATGGCGCATGGGACTGGCGGCTCAGCATCGCCGATGTCTCCAAAGCCGGCGACTTCTCCAATTTTCCGGGCATGGAACGGGTCCTGACCATCATCGACGGCGACTTGATGCTCCTGACCGTGGACGGTACCGAGCACCCCTTGGAGAAGTACCGGCCGTTCCGTTTCTCGGGCGAAGCCCCCTCCTCGGCCGCGCTGCCCACCGGCGACATCCGGGACCTTAACATCATTGCCCGCGTCGACAAGTTCAAGGGCTTTGCGTCCATCGTCGAGCTTTCCAAAAAGCGCCCACACCCCGTTTTTGAGGGCCAGTTCGCAGTTCTGCTGGAGGGCAAAGCAAGCGTTGCGCCCGGCGCGGCCGCAGAGGAAACGCCCGACGACGGCGCCGAGCCCGCTGCCGTCGTCGAGGAACCGGTGGAGCTCTCGCGCTACGACGCAGTGGTTGGCTCCGACGTCCTCAGCCCCGAGATTTCCGGCCGCGGGTTCGTGGCTGTCGTTTCCATCGACCACGTCTGAGTGGTGACTTTTGCCACCAGAGGTGGCCACCCCCTGGGGGAGTTGCTAGCCTAGGGACCAAGGTTCCGCTCTGGAACCTCCGGACGACGGTTCAGTACCCGGCACGCGACAAGACTGGCCAAAGGAAAAGTCATGTCGTGGTTAATCCTCATTCTTTCCGGAGCGCTTGAGGCCGTCTGGGCCGCAGCCCTCCACCGTTCCAAGGGCTTCCGCAGGCCCGTTCCCACCATCGTTTTCCTGGTTTCGGTCATCGCCAGCACTGGCGGTCTCGCGATCGCCATGCAATCCATTCCCACGGGTACGGCTTATGCGGTGTGGGTGGGCGTCGGCGTCGTGTTGACCTCCGCTTACGCCATGGTCACCAAGGTTGAACGTCCGACGGCGGCCCGCCTCCTGCTGCTCGCAGGCATCGGCGCGTGCGTGGTTGGCCTGAAGGTGGTGGCGTAGCCATGACTGCGAACACGAATCGTGAACCCGTCGTTGCTCCGGCGACGGGAGCGGCGAAGTCCGAACAGGCGAAGTCCGGAATTTTCTGGATCATCCTGCTCGCATCGGCCGTTCTTGAAGCCGTGTGGGCCACGGCCCTGGGCCTGTCCAACGGTTTTACTGTCCTGCTGCCAACACTGGTTTTCGCCGTGACCGCAACACTGAGCATGGTGGGCCTGGGCATCGCCGTTAAACGCATCCCCCTGGGCACTGCCTATGCCGTGTGGGTGGGCATCGGCGCGGCCCTGACGGTTGGCTGGGCCATGATCACCGGTGTTGAGCCGGCCAGCCCCTTGAAGTTGCTGTTCATCGCGGGAATCGTTGGCTGTGCTGCGGGTTTGAAGGCGCTGCCAGCCCACAAGACCGGGACGGATTCCGAGTAGGGTCCCGCACGCGGCGGGGTCTCAATCCATTTCGATGGATCGCTGCACATCATGCCGCTCGCACGGCACAGTGCGCAGCGAACCATCGAATCGGGCCCGAACGACGGATTCTCTGGCGAAACACAGGAATACCAGCGCGGGACGTCGGGTTCACGCCAAGGAGAGCACTGGCAATGAGACCCTATGCGTAATGGAGACCGTCATGACTGCAGTACACCTTGGCAATGACCTCACCGTGAGCCCACTCGGATTTGGCGGGATGGCGCTCACCCCCGTCTACGGCGGCATCGAGCCCGGGGAAGGCTTGAAAACCCTCCGGCACGCAGTGGAGGCCGGGATCACGTTCATCGACACGGCCGATGTCTATGGCGCGGGAAGCAACGAAGAACTCGTCGGCAAACTCCTCAAGGAACGCCGCGACGAGATCCAGTTGGCCACCAAGTTCGGAATCGAGGGCAACCCCGCGGACGGGTACACTGGCGTCCGCGGGGATGCTCCCTACGTCAAACAGGCGGCCGAAGCGAGCCTTCGACGCCTGGATACTGACGTGATTGACCTCTACTACCTGCACCGCCGCGACCTCCGCGTTCCGATTGTGGAAACCGTGGAGGCCATGGCGGAGCTGGTCCGTGAGGGCAAGGTCCGGCACCTGGGACTGTCCGAAGTGACAGCCGAGGAACTCCGGCAAGCACATGCCGTGCATCCCATTGCCGCGGTCCAGAGCGAATGGTCCATCTGGAGCCGGGATGTTGAACAGCATGTTGTTCCTGCAGCCAAGGAACTGGGGGTTGGCTTTGTGCCGTATTCACCGCTGGGCCGCGGCTTCCTCACGGGAACCGTGAACGCAAGCGACCTGGGCGAGAACGATTTCCGCCACAAGATCCCACGCTTCGGCGAAGGTGCCCTTGATGCCAACCAGGCCGTAGTGGTAGCGGTCCGCCAAATAGCCGGTCAGCTTGACGCAACTCCCGCCCAGGTGGCGTTGGCTTGGCTGCTCACGCAGGGCAAACGCCTGGGCCTCCCCGTGGTTCCCATCCCCGGCACGCGCAAGACGCAGCGAATCGACGAGAACCTGGGGGCACTGTCGCTCAACTTGGGCGAAGCGCACCTTGAGGTGCTCGACCAAGCCGCGAACGCCGTCGTGGGTTCACGCTCCGCCGACCCCAACTGGGTGTCGCAGGGCCGCGAAGCCAACAACGTAGGCTGAACGAATGGACTCGCTCATTCACTCACTCCGTGACGTCACCATTCGCAGCATCTCCGTCAGCGAGATGAACAACAACGTGTACCTGCTGACGTCCAAGGCGACAGGTGCCCAGCTGTTGATCGACGCCGCCGACGACCTCCCGGCCATCCAGCAACTGCTGGCCGAGTCGGCTGAGGACGCATCCGAGCCCACCAAGCTGCTCCGGATCGCCACCACCCACCAGCACTGGGACCACGTCCGCGCACTTCCGGAACTGGTGAAGGTTGCCGGGGCAACCACCTCTGCAGGAGCGGACGACGCCGATGCGTTGCCCGTTCCGGTGGATGTCCGCCTTGGTCATGGCGACGTTGAGCGGTTCGACGACTTCGAGATCCGGGCGGTCCACCTGCGTGGGCACACACCTGGTTCGATCGCGTTCGTTTACCAGGACCCGGAAGGGCCGGCCCACATCTTCAGCGGCGACTCGTTGTTCCCAGGCGGCGTCGGCAACACACAGAACGATTCCGCACGCTTCACGTCACTGTTGAACGACGTGACGGAACGGCTGTTCGACGCCTACCCGGATGACACGGTGGTCCACCCTGGGCATGGGCTGCCCACCACCCTCGGTACTGAGCGGCCACATCTCGAGGAGTGGCGCGCCCGCGGCTGGTAAGCCTCACATTGCGGGGCCTGCTTTGCGCGGTATTCCTTGGCAGGGCCCACGCCGCCCGGCTTCCCTGACTGAGCTTGCGAAGTCAGGGAGGCGGCGGGGATGCTGAGCGGGCCTTCCAAAGCAGGGCCCACGCAGGCAGGGTTCCCCGGCCGAGCTTGCGGGGCGAGGGAACCTGCGGGGACCTAGCGGCCGCGGCGTTCGTTCGACGCCGGAGCCGAAGCACGGCGCGGACCACTGCGGGCCGGACGACCCGAGCCCGAACCGGATCCCCCACGACCGGAGTTACCCGAACCGAACGATCCACCCGACGTACCGCCAGTGTTCGACGACCACACGGCCTTGTTTCCGCTGCCGCGCGTCGTTGTGGCAGAGGCAGAACGCGGAGCCGAAGCCGACCGCTGCCCACCGGAGGCACGCTGGCCCGTTGCCGGACGGCCGCTGCGGCCGTTCTGCCCCTGCGAGCCGGGAACGTCGTTGCGGTGCGTGGCACCCGACTTGCCGCGACCGCGTGAGTTGCGGGCGACGTCGTCGTTCATTGCTGCGCGGCGCTCGGCACGCGGAAGGTCCGTGCGAACCGGCTCAGCCGCAACCTTGCCGCGACCACCACGGCCGCCGCGGCCACCCGCAGTGGGGGCAGCCTGGCCGGAACGGCGGGCGCGCTTGCGCTGGGCGTTGGCGCCGGTGGACGTTCCGCCGCCCTGTTGTGGAAGCTTGGCAGCGAGCAGCGCGGCGCGGGTGCGGGGATCGACCTTGTCCGCAACCTCGCCCACGAGCTCGGCGACCAGCGGGGAGCTGGCGGTGACGCGTTCGAACGACACGTCCACGCCTGCTGCACGCATGAGCTTCTTGACATCCTGCTGCTGGTCCGGGAGGGTCAGCGTGACCACGGTGCCGTCGGAACCTGCGCGGGCCGTACGGCCGGAGCGGTGCAGGTACGCCTTGTGCTCTGTGGGCGGGTCCACGTGGATGACGAGTTCAACGTCATCCACGTGCACACCTCGGGCTGCGACGTCGGTGGCCACCAGGACGCGGACGTCGCCGCTGGAGAACTCGGCCAGGTTGCGGTCGCGGGCGTTCTGCGACAGGTTTCCGTGCAGGTCCACGGCAGGGATACCGGCATCCGTGAGCGTCTTGGCAAGTTTCCGGGCGTGGTGCTTGGTGCGCATGAAGAGCACGCGGCGGCCGGCACCGGAAGCCAGTTCGACGATGAGCTGCTTCTTGACGGTCTGGTCGTTGACCACGAAGACATGGTGTTCCATGGTGGTCACCGCGGCCTGCGGGTCATCGACGGAGTGGGTCAGCGGGTTGGACAGGTAACGGCTGACCAGCTTGTCAACGCCATTGTCCAGCGTTGCCGAGAAAAGCAGTCGCTGGCCCTGCTTGGGGGTCATGTCCATGAGCTTCTTGACGACGGGAAGGAAGCCAAGGTCCGCCATGTGGTCGGCCTCATCCAGCACGGTCACCTCAACCGACTCGAGGGTCAGGATGCGCTGGCGGATCAGGTCTTCGAGGCGGCCGGGGCAGGCGATGACGATGTCCACGCCGGCACGCAGGGCCTTCTCCTGGCGTGCCTGGGAGATGCCGCCGTAGATCACCGTGGTGTTCAGGCCCATGGCCTTGGCCAGCGGCTCAACCGTGGCGTTGATCTGGGTTGCGAGCTCACGTGTGGGTGCCAGGACGAGGCCCATGGGACGGCCCGGCTTGCGGAAGTAGCCGGCTTCGCGCTCGGCCAAACGGGCTACGAGCGGGATGGCGAAAGCGATGGTCTTGCCGGAGCCGGTGCGGCCACGGCCCAGGACGTCGCGCCCTGCCAGCGTGTCCGGGAGGGTCTTGACCTGGATGGGGAATGCCTCTTCGATGCCGTTTGCAGCGAGGGATTCAACGATTGCCTTGGGCGTGCCAAGGGCAGCAAAAGTAGTCATGTACTTCATGTCTTTCGGGCGGTGTCCAGCGACGGACATCGGCCCCCGACGCCGGTTGGGCCAGGGGTTCGCCGAGGAAAAGTCAGGTGGTCTACCGGTTCGCTGCAGCAGCGTTGGCCGGGACCAAATGGAACGCGTTCATCGACGCAGGATGTGCCTCTCACATGAAAAATGCCCTGCATTGCGCTCTCGCGAGCGAACATTCAGGGCGTCACCGCACATCAAGTGATCCCATTCTAGCAGGGCTTGGGGCCGCGCCTTGCATCGGGCCTTGCATCGGGGCGCCCCACGCACCCAACTAAGGGACAGCAAACGTTCCACTGAGCCCTCAGTGCGACGTTTGCTGTCCCCTAGTTGGGCTGGGTGAGGGAGAGTTCGGGTTCGCCGTCCCGGGCACCGGATGACACCGGGCGGGCGGCGACCCGCGGCGCCACCACAACCCCGACGACGGCGATGATCGCCGTCAGTGCAAAGACCGCCGCAAACGAGTCCGTCGTCGTAAATGCCGCGAAGACGAGTCCCGTCGTGGCGAGCGACAGGGCACCGCCGAGGGAATCGGAGATTGACATCGCAGCACTGTTGAAGCCTTGGTTGTCCGGCGTGGAAAGGGCAAGAGTCATGACGCTCAGCCGCGGGTACATGAGGCCCATGCCAAAACCGGCAAAGAGCCAGCCTGCAATGGCGACTGCGGGGGTGAAATTCAGGGCGGCCGTTACGAAGGCAAGCGCAATGGCCGCCAGCACCAGGATGGCACCCGTCCTCACAGCGAACGCATCAGCCAGTCGGGAACCGAGCCGGCCCTGCAAAGCCGAGGCGCTCGCCCAGGCCAGCGCCGCACCCGTGAGGGTCAACCCGGCGAAGGTTGGCGTGAAAGAGTATCGCTCGGTCAGCAGGTACGGCAGGTAAACCTCGGCGCCAAAGAATGCCGCCGATGCGAGCCCACGGGACAGGATGACGCTGGGAAGCCCGCGTCGAGCGGTCAGGGTCCCGCGCGGAACCAGCGGACGCACGGCGATCAGCGCGAGGACAAGCGCGACGGCGGCAATCGCCATACCGAAGCCGGGTACCTCCGCGGACAGGTTCAGTGCAAGGACCGTCAGTGCGGCCAGTGCAGCCCAACCAAGGCGTCCGAAAGCCCATGGCACGGGTTCCTTGGCGTTAGTCGGCGCCAAGCCACGCATGGCCGGCACCACCATGGCGAGCGCGGGAATGACCAATCCCACCACGCCGAGGAACACCCAGTGCCAGCTGGTCAACTGCGCCACCACACCTGCCGCGAAGGGGCCGACGAGCGAGGGAACCACCCAGGACGCTGCGAAGGCGGCGAAGATCTTGGCATGCAGGGCCGGCGGATAAATCCGTGCCACGAGGACATAGAGGGCAACGGTCATGGCGCCTCCACCAAGGCCTTGGACCAGCCTGCCAAGGACCAGCATCGGCATGATGCTTGCCATGCCCGCGATCAGCAGGCCCACCACGAACAATCCCACTGAGGCGTACAGCGGCGCCCGGGGACCCCGGCGGTCGGACCAGTTGCCGGCGCCCACCATACCCATCACACCCGTGGCCAAGGGACCGGCGAAAGCCAACGCGTAGAGGCTGGCACCATCGAGATCCCTGCTGACGACCGGCATGACAGTGGTCACCGCGAGGGACTCGAAGGCGCTCAGGAAGACGAGCGCACACGTGCCCACGGTGGCCAAGAGATAGGGACGGCGCAGAATACCGGCCGTTGAGGTGTCAGGGGTCATGCACGCTACCCTAGAACCTCAACTATTGTTGAGGTCAATTCACACGCCGCTGGAGGTTGGATCATGCCGCAGGTATCCGGTGACGCCCACCGGGCCCTCACCGTCGGTGAGTTGTCCGAGCGCAGCGGAGTATCGGCGTCGGCCCTTCATTTCTACGAACGCAACGGACTCATCAGCGCCGAACGCACGCCGGGCAACCAGCGCAGGTACGCCCGCGAGACGCTCCGACGGGTGGCTTTCATCAAGACATCGCAGCGCGTGGGCTTGCCGCTCAAGGACATCCGGGAGGCCCTGGATTCCCTGCCCAACAGCAGGACGCCCACCAAGCGTGACTGGACCAGGCTCTCCCTGCGCTGGCGAAAGGAGCTCGACGAAAGGATCGCCGCGCTCCAACACCTGCGGAACGATCTGGACGGCTGCATCGGCTGCGGGTGCCTGAGCCTGAAATCGTGCACCCTGCAGAACCCTTCGGACGAGCTCGGGGTTGGCGGTGCGGGCGCACAGCGGTGGAACACGCCCAACTGACTGGCAGTTGTGGTTGTTCCCAGAGCTGGGAACAACCGCAACTGCCAGTCAGATTTTGCCGGAACAGCAACAGGTCTTGCGCGCGTTTGCCGGCGACCGGCACGCTTGGGTCATGGCTGAACACACTCACGACGGCGGCACCCACCAGCGCGCGCACACTCACGACGGCGGCACCCACCACCACGGCGACCAGCAGGGTCGCTTGAACCTCCACGAGGACGCGGACAACGCCGTGGACATGTGGGACGGAATGTACAGGGAGCGCCCGAAGATCTGGAGCGGCAACCCCAATCCGCAACTGGTGCTTGAAGTAGGCAACCTGGAACCGGGCACAGCCCTGGACCTGGGCTGCGGCGAGGGCGGCGACGCCATCTGGCTCGCGAAGCAAGGGTGGCAGGTCACGGCCATGGATGTCTCAGCCGTCGCCCTGGACCGCGGAGCCGCACACGCCGCAGAGAACGGCCAGCAGGACCGGATCACGTGGCAGCAACAGGATCTGGCTGACTGGACTCCCGAGCCCGAGTACCACTTGGTCTCGGCACAGTTCCTCCACTCCCCCTTGCTGCCGTGGCAGGACTCCACCGCAAAGGCAGCGGCCGCAGTTGCGCCGGGTGGCACGCTCCTGATCGTTGGGCATCACCCGCACGGGCTTGCGCCATGGGGTCATCACCACGAACCGGGAATGTTCTACGCTCCGGACGAGCTGGCGGAATCACTCGGCCTGGAACAGGGGCCTTGGCTTATTGACGTCCTGGAAGCCCGGGAGCGGACCATCGACGATCCCGATGGCAACCCCGCGACCATCCTGGACACGGTCCTGCGGGCGACGAAGAAAGCCTAGCCTGTGCCGGGAGCGGCCCAGGCTCGGCACGCTCCGAGCCACTGCCGCGGCACTCGGCCTCCCAGCCGTCCGGAGCAATTCCAGCCCGAGCGCCGCCGGGCCGAGGCACCCACGCCCCGCTCCGGCGTCGTACTCAACATGTTTGCCGCTACGCACTTTGCGGCAGCAGTTCACCGTAGGGTGCCACCACCGTTCCCGTGGCAGTCGAGTCCGGGTTGAGCATCCAGCCGACGCGTTTGGCCGTGTTGAGCATGACCACGCTTTCCACGAGCTCAACGCCCGGGATGCGCTGCTGGATGGCGAGTTCCATTTCCATGACCTCGGCCAAGGTGCGCAGCCACATGATCATGGTGAAGTTGGTCCGGCCCGTGGTGGAGGCCGAGAAGCGGACGTTCCTGACGGCGCGGAGCTCGGTGGCCGCGGCCTCGTGCTGGCCGGCGGGGACGTTGGCGAACCATTGGACGGTGACGGGGTAACCGGAAAATTTCTGCGCGATCTCGCAGCGGAAGGACAGCATCCTGCTGGCGAGTACCCTGCCCAGTTGACGCTGGACCGTAGCTGGATGGCGGCCGAGGGCACGCGCAATCTCGGCGGCGGACGCGCGGCCGTCCCGGGCCAAAAACGGAATGAGGGCCAGATGGCTTTCCGGCAACGGCACGACGATGGCGTCGGGCGCGGACGGGTTCGCCGACTCCGGTCCGGCGAGCGCGCGGATGGCCTGTTGCTCGGCCTTGCTCAGGACGTTGAGCCGCCAGGCGTAACCGCTCGTGTGGATGCGCGTGCAGAGGGACGTCTGGTACTTGGTGAGCCCGCGGACTTCCTTCAGGCGCGGCAGCAGTCCAGTACTGAACTTGTCCAGGTCTTCCGTGATGACAGTCAGCGTGAGATCGCGGTTGCTGGCGGCTTCCTCGACAGTGATCACCTCGGGCAGCTGCGCTACGGCGGCTGTCACCTCGGGTCGGAGGTCCATTTCGCAGTCGATGTCCACCATGGCCAGGCACATGTTCTTGGGGTCGCCCATGAGGTGGGCGGTAGTCCAGGCGGCGCCGACCGCCCGGAGCCGGTCCCATCGTGCGGCCAGGGTGGTGGCGTGGACGCCCAGGACATTGCCGGCGTCGGACCAGCTGATCCGCGGTGAAATCTGCAGTGCGTTAATGAGGCGCAGATCTTCTTCACTGAGTTCCATACGTCCATTCTCTCGCAAAGGTGCATGAATCCTGCGTTCTTGGAGACTTCATGCGCATTTCCAGTTGTTTCAGAACTTGTGAAGCAGGTCACTACAGAATGGCATAAGGAACCACGTAGCCGAGCACCACAGGAGAACACATGACCATCGCCGCCGATGCCAAGGAACTGCAGGAAGACATCGTTCGCCTCCGCCACGACCTCCACCGCGAACCGGAGATCGGCCTGCAACTCCCCCGCACGCAGGAAAAGGTACTCAAGGCGCTGGATGGTCTCCCATACGAAATCACGCTGGGCAAGGACACGACGTCGGTCACCGCGGTTCTGCGCGGAGGTGCGGCCCACGCTTCGGCCGAGAAGCCGGTGGTCCTCCTGCGCGCCGACATGGACGGACTGCCAGTCCAGGAAACCACCGGCGTGGACTACACCTCCCGGATCGACGGAGCGATGCATGCCTGCGGACATGATCTCCACACCTCCATGCTGGCCGGGGCCGCGACCCTGCTGGCAGAACGGCGGGACCAGTTGGCTGGCGACGTTGTCCTCATGTTCCAGCCCGGCGAGGAAGGATTCGACGGCGCGAGCTACATGATCAACGAAGGCGTCCTGGATGCCGCCGGCCGCCGAGTGGATACCGCCTACGGAATGCACGTTTTCTCCTCACTGGAACCGCATGGCCAGTTCGTCACCAAGAACGGCGTGATGCTCAGCTCGTCCGATGGCCTGGTGGTCACCGTTCTCGGCGCGGGCGGCCACGGCTCGGCCCCACACTCGGCCAAGGACCCCGTGACAGCAGCCGCTGAGATGGTCACGGCCCTGCAGGTGATGGTTACCCGGCAGTTCAACATGTTCGATCCCGTAGTCCTCACGGTCGGTGTGCTGCACGCAGGCACCAAGCGCAACGTCATCCCAGAGACAGCCCGCATCGAAGCCACCATCAGGACCTTTTCCGAAGACTCGCGGCAGAAGATGATGATTGCAGTACCCAAACTGCTCAAAGGCATCGCAGCGGCCCACGGTTTGGAGGTGGACGTGGACTACCAGCAGGAATACCCCCTCACCATCAACGATGAGGACGAGACCAACACGGCCGAAAAGGTCATCGCCGGAATGTTCGGCGAATCCCGCCTCACCCGGATGGCCACTCCCCTGAGCGGCTCCGAGGACTTCTCCCGCGTCCTCGCCGAGGTTCCCGGAACTTTCGTGGGGCTCAGCGCCGTGGCTCCCGGTGCCGACCACGCGACGTCGCCCTTTAATCACTCGCCGTACGCAACGTTCGACGACGGGGTCCTCACCGACGGTGCGGCGCTCTACGCCGAACTCGCCGTTTCCCGCATCGCCACCCTTTCCGCCAACTAGTCCCACGGCCCCTTTGGAGAACCCCATGACCGCCACCGTTGGAACGTCCCCTGACGTCAAGGTCCACAAGTCCCACCTGCGCACGCTCGTGGGCACCGGCATCGGCAACGCCGTGGAATGGTACGACTGGGCCATTTACGCCACGTTCTCGCCGTTCATCGCCAGTGCCCTGTTCAGCACCTCGGACCCCACCTCGGCCGTGCTGTCCACGTTGGCGATCTTCGCCGTCGGATTCGTTGCCCGCCCGTTCGGTGGCTTCGTGTTCGGCTGGATCGGTGACAGGATCGGCCGCAAGACCTCCATGACCATCGCCGTTGCGCTCGGCGCGGTTGGCAGCCTGCTGATCGGCATCGCACCTACCTTCGCTGCCGTTGGCGCCTTCGCGTCCGTGATGTTGCTGGTAGCCCGCCTTATCCAGGGCCTGGCGCACGGTGGCGAGTTGCCGTCGTCGCAAACGTATTTGTCCGAGATGGCACCCAAGGAAAAGCGCGGCTTCTGGGCCACCCTCATCTACACCTCCGGCACAGCCGGCATCCTGGCTGGAACCCTTCTCGGCGCAATCCTCACGGCCGTCCTGAGCAAGGAGGACATGAGTGCCTGGGGCTGGCGAATCCCGTTCCTGATCGGCGGCGCGTTGGGTATCTATGCCCTGATCATGCGCTCCAAAATGAAGGAAACCGAAGCGTTCGAGGCCGAGGCTCCCAAGGAAAAGCGCGCTCCAATGTGGCCGCAGATCGTGAAGTACCGCAAGCAGGCGCTGCAGGTCATCGGCCTGACCGTTGGCCTCACGGTGGTCTACTACATCTGGGGCGTCGTGGCTCCGAGCTACGCAGCAACCACGCTCAAGATGGACCGCGGCGCGGCTCTCTGGGCCGGCGTGATCGCCAACATCGTGTTCATTGCAGCACTGCCGTTCTGGGGCAAGCTGTCCGACCGGATCGGCCGCAAGCCCGTGCTGATCATCTCCTCCGCCGGCTCGGCCCTGCTCCACTTCCCCATGACGTGGCTCCTGAAGGATTCCCCGTGGCAGCTCGCGGTGTCCATGTCCGTGATGTTGTTCTTCATCGCCGGCAGTGCCGCCATTGTTCCCGCCGTGTACGCCGAACTGTTCCCCACGCACATCCGCACTGTGGGCGTCGGCGTTCCGTACTCCATCTGCGTCGCCGCCTTCGGTGGTACCGCCCCATACCTGCAGACGTGGCTCGGCACCATCGGGCAGGGATACCTGTTCAACGTGTACGCCGTGATCCTGCTGGTCATCAGCATCGCGTTCGTCTTCACCATTCCGGAGACGAAGGGCAAGGACCTGACCGTCTAGGCTCTCCCAAGTAGGGGACAGCTCCTGTCGCTATGAGCCCACATAGCGACAGGAGCTGTCCCCTACTTGGGTTAAACGAAGCGGTCGCGGCCGGCCCGGTACCCGAAGAACGCCGCGAGCGAGCCCACCACCAGGAACAGGATTCCAGCGGCAGCAAACCCACCTGTTGCCTGGTGAAGCTGGCCCACCATCAAGGTGCCGGTGGAACCCAGTCCGTAACCGACGCCCTGCATCATTCCGGACAGGTGCGCGGCCGTATGGGCATCCCGGGTGCGGACCATGATCATCGTCAGGGCCACCGCCGTGAGTGAACCCTGGCCCAGCCCGAGCAATCCGGTCCAGATCCAGATCAGCTCGGTAGGCCCGAAAATACTCAGGGCAAAACCGCCGCCGGTCATGAGCGCCACCACTGTGTTGATGGCCCGCTGATCCTTGAAGCGTGTGGCCAAGGCTGGGGCAAACAACGAGCCGAGCATCTGAAGCACGATCGACACAGACACGATCAACCCGGCCGTGCCGCCATCCACGCCTCTCTCGCGCAAAATGGGCGCCAGCCACGCGAACACGCTGAAGGACATCATCGCCTGCAGCACCATGAACGCCGTCACCTGCCACGCCACCGCGGAACGCCACACGTTGACGCCTGATGCGATGGCATGGTGATGTACGGGGTGCTGCCTGATAGCCAGCGGCAGGAAAAGCAAAAGCACGACGGCGGCAGGCACCGCCCAGAACCACAGCGCCGATGTCCAGTGGCCGGTTGCCGTAAAGACCGGATACGTGAAGCCCGCACCGAGTGCCGCAGACGCGCAGATAGCCGTGGTGTAGAGCCCGCCCATGAGGCCCAACCGGTGCGGGAAATCCCTCTTGACCACTCCAGGCAGGAGCACGTTGCACAGTGCGATCGCTGCGCCGCACGCAGCTGTTCCCACCAGGAGCGTCGGCACATGGCCGGTTCCGGGTAGCTCGCCGGGCCGGATGAGGAGACCCGCCGTGAGGACTGCCATGGCCCCGAGAAGCACCCGTTCCGCCCCAAACCTGCGGGCCAGCACCGGGGCAAGGGGCGCGAAGACGCCAAGCAGTGTCACCGGAACAGTCGTCAGGACCACAACAGACCAGCCCGGCAGACCGGCGTCGGACGTTATTTCGGGAAGCACGGCGGAGAAGCTGGAGAAGACCGTTCGCAGGTTGAGCCCGATCAGGATCAGGCAAACCGCCAGATACGCCAGGCCGCGTTTGCCCCGTAGCTGGGTGGGGGCTGCTGCGGGGTCGTCGTCGATCTCGGCATCCACTGCGATCTCGGGCAAGGGCCTTTTGTTCACGGACATCTCTGGGCGCTGCGTGGACGAGGCCGGCTTCGGGGAGGAGGTCACACGTCCTATTCTGTCAGCCGGGCGCGATCGCAGTACTTTGGCCTGCTCACCTGATATGGCGATTCTGGCCACAGACCCGGCGCTGCAGAGCCAGCGGGGCAAAGTATTCTGGATAAGACATGAGTGACACCCCAGAAACCCCGCGCCCCATTACTCCCGGCAGCCAGGCCTCCTTCGGCACCTACGGCGGCCGGCCGGTCAGTTTCGTGCGCCGTGGAACGCGCCTCCAGGGCCGCCGGCAAGCCGCCTGGGAGGAACATGCAGAGCGATGGGCCATCCAGGTCCCGCGGCATGTAGCCAACACCTCGGTGCACCCGGAATACGTCTTCGACGCCGAGGCAGTGTTCGGGCGCAAGGCTCCCCTGATCGTCGAGGTTGGTTCCGGTTTGGGCGACGCCGTGGTCCACGCAGCGGAGCAGAACCCGGACAAGGACTTCCTGGCCGTGGAGGTCTACACCCCCGGGCTGGCCAACACCATCATCAAGATCAACAGCCGTGGATTGACCAACGTGCGCGTCGTGGAAGCCAACGCTCCCGAGGTCCTCGAATCCATGCTCCCTGCCGGATCCGTCAGCGAACTCTGGGTGTTCTTCCCGGATCCGTGGCACAAGGCCCGGCACCACAAACGCCGCCTCATCCAGCCTGCCTTCGCATCCGTTGCGGCGAAGGCCCTCGAAAAGGGCGGCTACTGGCGCATCGCTACCGACTGGTCCAACTACGCCGTCCATGTCCGCGAAGTCCTGGCGGGCTCAACAGAGTTTGAGAACATGCACGACGGCGAGCGCAGCGGCGAGGAGAGCCCGCTGACGCAAGTGTGGCAATCCGGCGTCGAATCCGTGGTGGGAGGTGCGCCGGTCAAGGAAGGCCGCGCCCCTGTCAGCACGGAGCACACCGGACCGAACGAGGGCGTTGACCAGGAAGGCGGCTGGGCTCCGCGGTTCGAGGGCCGCATCCGGACGAGCTTCGAGAACAAGGCGCATGAGGCCGGGCGCATGATCTTCGACCTCACGTACCGCAAGATCTAGCGAACGGATTTCGGGGGAACCATGAGCTACCAACCGCCCGCTGATTACTATCAGCAGCCGCCACGGACCCGGACACTTGGGCTGGGCGCGGGCATCACGAGCATCGTGGCCGCAGTGCTGTCACCGGTGGCCGCAGTGGTGAGCATACCCCTGGGGATCGCGGCAGTTGCCTCGCAGATCAGCCGCTACAACCAAGGCAACGACGCATGGTGGGTGGGCGCCCTGGCTTTCGCTGCCTTGGCAGTCCTCCTGGCCGTGGTGTCCATGGTTTCCGGACTGATCGCCGTGTTCCGGTCCGGCCGTATGAATGCCGGACGGGTCACGGGCATCGTCGGCCTCTCCATCATGGCCGTCAACGTGTTCGGCGTGGCATTCCTGGTCATCCTGCTGCTCGGTTCCGGGCAGGGGGCCTGACATGCCCCAGGTACGCGCGGAGAGGTTCATCCGGCTCGACCCCAAAACGACGTTTGCGCTCTCGCAGACCACGGGCGAATTCCGGCTCAAGTGGGATCCGTTCATTTCGGCGCAGTCCTTTGTGGACGGGGCCACGAGTGCAGGCAAGGGGGTCCGGACCAGGACGGTATCCCGCATGGGCCTGACGATGGTCACGGAATACGTTTCCTACACACCGCCACGCAACGTGGGCATGACGATGGTCGCCGGGCCGTGGTTCTTCGACAACTTCGGTGGTGGCTGGCGCTTCACCCCTGAGGGCGACGGCACCCGGGCTGTCTGGAAGTACACGTTCTCCTGCAAGCCGGCCTGGCTGAAGCCATTGGCCGAACGGATGGGGGCGAAAGTCCTGGGCCTCGAAATCGAACGACGCATCGACGCGTTCGCCAAGGCGTGCGAGGATCCGGCACTGGTGGCCGAGCTGCACGCCGCATCACGGCACGGAGATTGATGCCACTGTCTTATCCGAGTCGTCCCTCAATTCCACTCCCGCGATGCCGGTCAGCTGCACTGGCGTTGCACCGGTGATCTTGATCCGCCCACTCGGTGTGGCCGTCCACCCGCAGGTCCGTTCCTCGGCGCCGTCACGACCCTTCACCCACAGGTAAAGCGTCCCCTCAAGCGGCATGCTCCGGCCCTCGACATCCAGTTCAGTCCCCCAGGTCTTCTTGACCATTCCAACGGTCAACTGAAGGCCATCGCCGGACTGTACGGAATAGCTGGCGTCAGGCTTCTGCGGCTGGTTCAGGATCGGACCGGCCAGGACACCCACCGCGAGGCACGCCGCAGCGACGGCCCCCACAACAGCCGCCCACCGCCGTCGTGATTTCCGCCTGCGGGCCGAAAGATCAACCAGGAGGGCCTGCGGCGCGGATTCCAAGGGTGTGAGTGGTTGCGTTCCGCCAGCAGCAGTGAGGGCGACGGCGTCCGCTGCCGGGACGGCGTCGAGCAGAGCCGGGAGGCTCTCGAGTTCCTCCAACTCCTTGCGGCACTCGGCACAACGCGTGAGGTGGTCCTCAAAGGCGCGGGCCTCGTCCGCTTCAAGGCCGCCCAACAGGTAGGCCCCCAGCAACTGGTGGACGGATTCGCCGTTCATTTCTCCACCCCCATTTCGTCAAGGATCGTTCGGAGGGCCTTCACTGCGTAAAAGGCCCGGGATTTCACGGTGCCCGCCGGAATGTTCAGCTGCAGGGCTGCCTCCGTGACGGTGTACCGCTGGTAGTGCAGGGCCACAAGTACCTCGCGGTGTTCGTGGCTGAGCCTCAGCAGCGCCTCCTCCATGAGCACGCGGTTGAGGAGTTCGTCCACGCGTTCCGTGGCACCTTGGTCCGGGAGGTCATGCTCGCCCGTTTCCGTGGGGCGCCGCTGGGCTTTCCGGTAGTTGTCGATGATCACGTTCCTCGCGGTCCTGAAGAGGTAGCTGCGCAGGCTGCCCGTGATCTGCGGGGCATGCTGCCACACCTTCAGGATGGTTTCCTGCACGACGTCGTCCGCCAGATGCGCATCCGGCGTGCAACTCAGGACGAAGCGTTTCAGGGCCGTGCCGTGGTCGCGGTAGATCGCTGCCACCACGTCCTCGTCCAACGGCATAGCCACCTCCTTCGCTTGTCATCCCCTACGACGCGTTTTAGGCGCCCGCGGTTCACCCTTGAACCATTCTTCACCCGACGGCGTCGTACGGGTTAGCGCCGACCCGTCCGGCCGGCTCGTCATAGGAGCTAGGGATGAAAAAGCAATTCAGCATGGGAATCGGGGCACTTGCCCTCGTGGCCGCTTTGGCAGGATGCGGCGGGAGCCCGGGAACGTCCACGTCATCGACGTCTGCATCGTCCGCTGCCGCTTCCTCGGCGGCGGCTTCGTCCAGTCCCACCGCAGCTGCCGAAATGAAGGTGGCCTCTTCCAGCGCCGGCCAGATCGTGGTGGACAGCAAAGGAATGAGCCTCTACTTCTTCACCAAGGACGTCAAGGACTCGGGAACCAGCGCTTGCACCGGGGCCTGCCTTGCGGCTTGGCCGGTATTTACGACGACGGCGGACGCCCCCACTGTTGACGGCGTCACCGGGACCGTGGGAACCATCGCGACGCCTGACGGGAAAAAGCAGGTCACGCTGAACGGGATGCCGTTGTACTACTACGCCAAGGACAAGGCACCGGGCGACGTGACAGGCCAGGGCGTGAGCAACGTCTGGTACCTGGTCAGCCCAAGCGGCGAGATGGTCAAGGAGGCCGCGACGACGGGGTACTGAGGTTGATCCCTGCCCGTCCCCGCCGGAAACCCACCCCGTCCCCGCCGAGTTCGCGGCAAACCCCACCGTTCCCCCTCCGAGTTCGCGGCAAACCCCACCGTTCCCCCTCCGAGTTCGCGGCAAACCCCACCGTTCCCCCTCCGAGTTCGCGGCAAACCCACCCCGTCCCCGCCGAGTTCGCGGCAAACCCCACCGTTCCCCCGCCGAGTTCGCGGCAAACCCGCCCCGTCCCCGCCGAGTTCGCGGGAAACCTGCCAACATCCCGGAAATTTCCGTGCGAGCAGGCACGCTTCCCGCGAACTGGGTGCAGGCGGCCTCATCGCAGCGCGCGCAGAATCCGTTCCTTGAACGCCTGTTCCTGGAACAAGTCCTTCCATTCGATGCGAATGAAACGCCAACCATCTTCCATAAGGGCCTTCTCGCGGCGCCTCTCCTGAAAGATGACCTCCTCGGTTGGTTTGTAATCGAAGTATTTGGTCCGCCCATCAAACTCCAGTGCGAGTTTCTCCTCCTCCCAGGCGAAGTCCATCCGGTGCTCGCCCACTCTGGTTCGCACCTCGAACTGCGGCTCGGGCAGCCTGATGCGCAGGCGCTGCATGAGTTCCCGCGTCAGCGTCTCGCCGGCCGATTCTGCGCGAACATCGGCATTCTCCAGAGCCTTGCGCAGAATCCGGACACCCCGTTTGCCGGCAGAGGCGTCGGCCAGCTCTTCAACCAGGGCCCGGTTGGCGCCCAGCCGCAACCCGTGATCCACGATGACCAAGGCCTTGGGATAACTAAGCATCCGGGCACAGTCGGAAACCGTCCGCTCAAGCGTTGTCGCCCTCAAGCCACGAACCGTGCTGACCTCGTCCTCGGAGAAAGCTTCAGTGTGGGCCTGCACATCCTTTCCCCAGCGGTCGGCGGAGGGTCGGGCCGGGTGCAACACATGGACCTTGTCATTTACCCCGAACAAGAACAGCCCGTGAAGTCGTGCCGCAGACAGGTGGCTGTAGGTAAAAGCCCCGGTAGACGTTGTCAGGGTGCCGTGTGCGTGGGCAGCAATCCGTTGCAGGGCACGCTGGCGCGGACCCAAGGCATCCCAACGGCTGGTCCGGATGTAGCACCCGTACCTCAGCCGATGGATTTGCCCGGAGTCCAACAACGCTTTGATGCTTCGACTGTTGTGGCCCATGCCGAGCAACTGCTCGGTTCGCCACATGTTTCCGCGGGCAGGGAGTCCCCGAAGCTTGGGGGATCTGGACGTTTCCGGCGGTGTGCTCATCGACCCAGCATCGCCACACAACCGGGACGGACAGAAGGCTGAAATGAGCCTATGTGGACAGGCACGGGCGCCTCAGGAACCGGATTCGCCGGAAGGATGCCTGCCGTCCGGAAACTTCCGCGCGAAAAGGCAGTGTTCCCGCGAACCCAGCGGGGACAACGGCCGGCGACTCCCGGGTTCGCTGGAAACAAACCAGCACCCCCGGAAACTTCCGGGGGTGCTGGCAGGGTTCCCGCGAACCCGGCGGTGAGAAAAGGGAAGCCTACGCCTCCACGAACTCGTCGGACTCTTCGAACTCCACGGCCGCGATGATCTCCTTCGTCTCCGGGTGGATCATGAAAGCCTCGTCTTCGTCCTCGATCATGACGTAGTCGCCGTGGTCGGTGGAGAAATGCCACGCCAGCGTAGTGACACCGTCGTGCTCGTAGTTGGGGTCGCCCATGGTGATCTTCTTCAGGGCGTAGCCGGCAACGTCGCACAGTTCGCGGATGATGACCTCGAACTCGGGTGCGTTGGCGAGGGCTTCTTCCTCGGCCTCGGCCCGGCGTTCTTCCAGGTCGGGGATGAGGGCAACACGCTCGGCAATGTGTGCCTCGATATCCTCCTCGGACAGGACCAGCAGGCCGGGCTGGCTGCGAAGGTAGTCGGCGTTGAGGTCCACAATGTCCTCTTCTTCGAGCAGGGCTTCGAACTCTCCGTCGAGTTCATCCAGCAACGCCACCGATGCGGGCGTGGCCTCGGACTCGTCCAGCTCGCCATCGAGGTAGGCCTCAGCCTCGTCTTCGGACAACGCGTCGAAAGCAGCAGCGGTGCGGTTGAAAAGTTCCAGGTGCCGGGCAGCGCCGATTCCCACCAATCCAGCGCGGACAAAGGCATCCACTTCATCGCGCTCGGGGGCGGTGAACACGTACTGGGCAAACCCGCCGGCCAGTGCCTGCGTCAGGTAGAAGTCAACAAAGTAGCTGTTGAGCGCGGCCGGTGCGATTTCGTCGCTGTTGAGGAGCTCCGCGTACATCTCATTCACGACGTTGACGTTGGAATCCACTACGTCCCCATTGCCGGCTTCGACGGCGGTTTTGTTCAGGACGACGGGGTACTCGTTGGTAGTCATGGGAAATCCTCACTGCTGAAAGCTGATGGTGCTCCGGACACCTTCAACGTACGCGCGCGAATGGCGCCGCAATCGAGGTTGAGGTTAACGGTGGGCGAAGTTTGGGGGCCGCTCGGGGCTGACTAAGATTGAGCAGATAACCTCCTGCCGAAAGTAGCCGCCTGCATGCCGTCCCACCCCGATGACAATTGGGAACTGGCCATACAAACACCCGCCATTAACGACCGCTCCCTCGCGGCCGGACTGGCCTATGCCATGGGCAGCCGGGTCACGGGGATCACGTTCGATGCGGCCACGGGACTCCTCCTGGGCAAGGTCCGCGGCAACACGCCGCAGCCTTACTCCACCTCGGCAAAACTCGTCCGCAAACCCAGCGGCTGGAGCTGCACGGTGGGCATTTGCAGCTGCCCGGTGCGCAAGGACTGCAAGCACGTTGCCGCCCTCCTCTTCACGGCCGAGGACCACCCGAGCATCCGCGCCCAGCTTCTGGCCCAGGCTCCCGGCATGCAGACAGCCCGCCCGGACCAGGCCGGAACGCGCCCGGCGTGGGAACTCGCCCTCAACAGGCTGATCGCCAAGCCCGGTCCGACGCAAAGCCCCGCCGGGACTCAGCTCGCGTTGCAATTCGAAGTGGAGGAACCGGCAGCCCACTTTTCCTACACAGGTCGCCGCGACCCCGTGCGCAGTGTCCGGCAACTCAAGGTCCGCCCCATGATGATGGGCGCCAAGGGCAAGTGGATCCGCGGCGACGTGTCCTGGAACAACCTCAGCTACGTCAGCTTCCGCCGCGAGTTCAACGAAACGCAGGTGGAATGGCTGCAAACCTTCCTCGCCGCCCACGGCTCCCCCAACGGCCGCCAGCAACCGTCGGGTGCCATGTGGCTGAGCCTGAACGACTTCACCGGCAAAAACCTCTGGACTCTCCTCGACGAAGCAACAAAGGCCGGAATCCCGCTGATTCATGCGGCTGGGAGCGAGCCTGTCCGCGTCGAGTCCCAACCCGCCGTCGTCGGCCTCAGCCTTGCCCGGCACAGCGCGGCCCGGCCCGACGCGAACAGCACCACAAACGGAAAGCACGACGGCGGCCTGCAGCTCGCGCCGTCGGTGACCGTAGGTGGGGAGGAGGTTGATGCCGGAACCGTGGGCTTCCTGGGCAAGCCGGCCAACGGGATCTTCTTCACGCAATCCGGGGCGGAAACGCTGCCCGGAGTGACGTCGCAGAAGAACCTGATCACGCTGGCCCCGATCGATGGCGGCATCAGCGACGAGCTCCTGGAGTTCGTCACGGATGGTTCCACGCTGCAGATCCCCGCGGAGGACGAGAGCCGCTTCCTCACCTCCTTCTACCCGAAGCTTCGGCAGTCCACGCCCGTGCAGGCAGCCGACGAGTCAGTGGAGCTGCCCACGCTGGCAGTGCCAACGCTGTCCCTGCTGGCCAACTACGGCAATGACCACAAGGTGAGGCTGCACTGGGAGTGGCATTACACCTCGGGAACGCTGGTCACGGCACAGCCTTTGTGGCGGCATCCCGAGGACCGTGGCTACCGCGACGATGCCGCCGAGGCACGCATTCTCGAATCGCTGGGGCACCCGTGGGAGACCGTCCCTGCCCTGGCAGAGTCCGCCACCGGAGGTTGGGGTGCGCCGCGGCTCACGGCCACCGCGGAACTGGGCGGCCTCGACACCCTCGCGTTTACGGAAGAGGTGCTGCCGGCACTCAGGGAACTGCCCGACGTCGTGGTTGAAACGTCCGGCGACATCGCCGATTACCGGGAGGCGGAAGAGGCGCCCGTTGTGTCGATCTCCACCAAGGAGACCGCGAGCGGCGACTGGTTCGACCTCGGCATCGTCATCACCCTCGAGGGCGAACCGGTGTCCTTCGCCGCAGTCTTCTCCGCGCTCGCCGCCGGACAAACGCGCATGCTCCTGCCCAGCGGCGCCCACTTCTCCCTGGACCTCCCCGAACTTCATCAGCTCCGCGCACTCATCGACGAGGCCCGCTCCCTCCAGGACAACCCGGACAACAAGGACGGCAGCCTGCAGATCAGCCGTTTCCAGGTGGGGCTTTGGGACGAGCTGGCGCAGCTGGGGATTGTGGACGAGCAAGCAGCCGCGTGGCGGGAGTCGGTAGGTGGACTGCTCGACGACGGCGTGACCGGGCTGCCGCTGCCGGCCGGCCTTAACGCCGAGCTCAGGCCATACCAGCATGAAGGATTCAACTGGCTCAGCTTCCTGTACAAGCACAGCCTGGGTGGAGTGCTGGCCGACGACATGGGTCTCGGCAAGACCGTGCAGGCCATTGCACTGATGTGCGCGGCGCAGGAGCTGGCCGTGGACGGCGGAAACGACAGGGCGCCGTTCTTGGTGGTGGCCCCCACCAGCGTGGTCAGCAACTGGGCGTCCGAAGCTCAGCGGTTTGCTCCGGGCCTGGTGGTGCGCACCGTTTCGGAGACTTTCGCGAAGAGTGGCCTGTTGCCGTCGGAAGCGATGGCGGGTGCCGACGTCGTTATCACCTCCTATGCCCTCTTCCGCATCGACTATGAGGCCTACGCCTACTTCCAGTGGGCCGGGCTCATGCTTGACGAGGCTCAGTTCGTGAAGAACCACCAGTCCAAGGCGTACCAGTGCGCGCGAAAACTTCCTGCGCGGTTCAAGCTGGCCATCACGGGTACTCCGTTGGAAAACAACCTCATGGAGTTCTGGGCCCTCACCTCGATCGTGGCGCCCGGGCTGTTCCCCAGTCCCAAGAGGTTCGCCGAAAACTACCAGAAGCCCGTCGAGAAGAACGGTGACTCGGCGCAACTGGGCAAGCTGCGCCGTCGTGTGCGTCCGCTCATGATGCGCCGCACCAAAGAGCAAGTTATCCAGGACTTGCCGCCCAAGCAGGAACAGGTCCTGGAAGTAGTACTGAACCCGCGCCACCAGAAGGTCTACCAGACCCATCTGCAGCGCGAACGGCAAAAGATCCTGGGCCTGATTGATGACGTCAACAAGAACCGGTTCACGATCTTCCAGTCGTTGACCCTGCTGAGGCAACTGAGCCTGGACGCCTCGCTGGTGGACTCTTCCCTCTCCGCCGTCCGCTCGTCCAAGCTGGATGTCCTGTTCGAGCAGCTCGAGGACATCATCTCCGAAGGCCACCGGACCCTGATCTTCAGCCAGTTCACCGGGTTCCTGGGCAAGGTCCGCGAGCGGATGGATGCCGAGGGCATCGAATACTGCTACCTCGACGGCAGCACCCGGAACCGAGGCGACGTAGTGAGCGAATTCAAGAACGGCAGCGCGCCCGTCTTCCTGATCTCGCTGAAGGCCGGCGGTTTCGGGTTGAACCTGACCGAAGCCGACTACGTGTTCCTGCTGGACCCGTGGTGGAACCCGGCGTCGGAAGCACAGGCTGTGGACCGGACGCACCGCATTGGCCAGGCGCGGAACGTCATGGTCTACCGGCTGGTGGCCAAGGACACCATCGAAGAGAAGGTCATGGCGTTGAAGGCCAAGAAGTCGCAGCTCTTCGCGGATGTGATGGAAGGCGATGCCTTGGCCGGCGGTTCGTTGACGGCGGAGGACCTGGCGGCGCTGTTCGCGGAGTAGCCTCCCAACTGACTGGCAGTAGTGGTTGTTCTCAGCGCTCATATCAACCACAAATGCCAGTCAATTGGGGGAAGGACAGCGATCAGTCCAGGCGCACGCCCCGCAGCATCAGCATCGTCCCGCCGACAGCAACGGCAGAGGCCAGGAACACACCGGCAGCACCGAGCCCAACAGCAACAACACCTATGGCACTCGGCAGGATCACTTGGCCTACCCTGTTGCCCGCGAGCCGCAGAGCCAACGCCCGCCCGCGCTGCCCCGGTGGCGCCTGCGCGGAGAGCCAGGACATGGTGAGCGGTTGGCCGATGCCAAGCCCGAGGCCAAGGAAAGCCATGACGACGAACAGCAACCACTCCGGCATGGGAATCGCGGCAACGGCAAGGGACACTGTGGACACGGCCAGGCTGAGGATCAACAGCTTCAAACGGCCCAGCGTCCGGGACACCCGGCCAAGCCCAAGCCGGGAGACCATGGAGAACACCGCCCGCACGGTCAGCATCAGGCCAACCGTGGCGGCGGTGATGCCGCGTTCGGCGCCCAACGCGGGCAGGAAAACAACAGTCAGGTCCACCACTGCCAACACTGTTGCACTGGTGGCGAGTGCACGGGCCACGCCTGGGGCGCGCAGCAGGGAAAAGGCGCTCCCCCGCGGTGCCTCGGCGGATCGTGAGGTTCGTCGACCGCTGCTCACCCGGGAGGAAACAAGGAACGTGGTGCAGAACAGCACCAATCCCATGGCAACGGCCAGAATGAAGATTGCCTGGGTGTCCGGCCGCACGGATGCACCGCCAACAAGCGAAATGGCGAGCGGTCCCAGCGCCTGCCCCAACGACGCCGCGAACGTCAGGTAGCCAAAGGCTGAGTCGAGCCGCGAAGACACCGCGTTGTTCGCCACCACCGCCTGCTGCCCCACAACACAGGCCAGCTGGCCCGCACCCAGAAGCGCCGTTCCGGCGATCAGCGCCGCTACGGACGTCCCCCAAAAGAGCAAGAATGTTGAGCAAAGAAGAACGACGGCGGACCCTGCAGCCATGAGCCGACGCTCGCCCAGGCGGTCCACCAGGTTGCCGATGGGCAGCGCGAGCAGCAAGGGAAAGACGGCGTAGCTGGCAGCGAGAACACCGAGAGCGAAGGCAGGGACGTCGAGTTCAAGGGCCCTGTACGTGGCCGCGGGCCGGACCAGGAACGTCACTGCCTGGATCAACGCAGAATGGACAAGAAGTGCCGTGGACGAGCGTCGCCCCAGTTCGCCGATCATTCGAGGTCGAGGCCGTTGACCGAGATCATGCGCACTGTCTCGTCCCGGGCTCCTATGACGTGGTCAAATGCGATCTTCGCCGCAGTGTCCGCGTCCTTCGCAGCCAGTGCGGCCACCAACCGGCGGTGGTCGGCCAAGGCTTCCTCACGACGCTCGGCAGAGTTGTTGGTGAAGTATCGGTACCGTTCCACCTGGCTGGCGATCTGCCCGTGGAAACGCAATGCCCAGGAGTTGCCGGCGATTGAGGCAATGGTGGCGTGGAGCGTGACGCCGTACTTCATGGCTTCGTCCGCGAATCCCACCATCGCTGCATTGCGCTCAAGGATGCCCTGCAGTTTTTCGATGTCAGCATCCGATGCGCGGGCACAGGCTTCGCGGGCCATCAATGACTCAAGGGCAGCCCGGACATCGTAGAGCTCGGATATGGCCGTCTCATCCAGCAGCGGAACCAGCACTCCCCCGGTTGGCTGCTGCTCAAGGAGGCTTTCGGAGATCAGCCTGCGGATGGCCTCACGCAGCGGCGTCCGGCTGACCTGCAGTGACGTGGCCATTGCGGGCTCGTAGATCCGCGTGCCTGGTTTGAGTTCAAGGTCGAGGATCTGCCTCTTCAATTCCGTGTAAACGAGGTGTGCCCCGGTGTTTCGAGGTTGAGGATCTGCCAAGGGTGCCGCCAATGAAGTGTGAGTGTACTTGTATACATCTATACAGCTTTGCCACGGTCAATCGCAACGCCGGGTCAGATACGGCCCATCCGGACGGCCAGAATGGGCCGTACCTGACCTCGCGTTGCAATCGACCAAGAACACTTCCGACCAACCCCGATCGACCGTGTTCGACTCGCTTGTGAGGCCCCAAACCTCCTCATAGTCTCGGTTTGCCCGGCTTCGCACGAAGACCGGCACAGACAAGCACCCAAGCCCCGATGACGAGGTACACCCATGGCGATTCCAAGACTCCGAAGGCCCGTGGCCGCTCTGGCGGCAGCCGTCACAGCAGCCACAGGCCTGGCCCTCCTGCCCACAGCACCAGCCGCACAGGCAGCCGACGCAACCCAGATCACCATCACCCCGAACCCGGCCAGCCGCAGCGAAGCGTTCGAAGGCTGGGGAACCAGCCTGGTCTGGTTCGCTAATGCGACGGCGGGATACTCACCGGAACTGCGGGAGGAGCTCTACCAGAAGGTCTTCGGTGAGGACGGGCTGAACCTCAACATCGCCCGCTACAACGTCGGTGGTGGCAACGCGTCGGACGTCGCGAACTACCTCAACGACGGCAGTGCTGTGGAGGGATGGTGGAAGCCGGTCGCCGAAGCGCAACCCGGCCATCCGGCGTCGAACCTTTACAACCCTGACGGAAGCGTCGACAAAACCCAAGCCAACAAGCTCGCCTTCCTGAACGCCTGGGACCCGGACGACCCCGCCTCCTACAACCCCGACGCCGACCAGAACCAGCGGTGGTGGGTGGAGCGTCTGGCCGAAGATCAGCAGATCACCCACTGGGAAGCCTTCAGCAACTCGCCGCCCTGGTTCATGACCAAGAGCGGCTACGTGTCGGGTCAGGTCAACACGAACAAAGGCGAAAACCTGCTGCCCGAAGCGGAAGGAAAGTTCGCCGCGTACATGCGGCACGCCGTCGAGCTCCTTGAGCAGGGCAGCGGCATCAAGGTGGACACCATCGATCCGTTCAACGAGCCCAACTCCGGCTACTGGGGCACGGACATCAATGCCGCCACGGGGAAGCCGCCCACAACGTACACGCAGAAGCAGGAAGGCGCGCTGATCTACCCGGCCGCGCAGGACCGCGTCACCAAGCTGCTGGCCGCCGAACTCGCCAAGGGCAGCACCAACGCGGTGATCTCGGCGATGGACGAGACCGATCCCACCAAGTTCATGACCAACTGGAACGGCTACAGCCAGGAAGCCAACGATGCCGTTTCGCAACTCAACGTCCACACCTACGGAACCAATGACCGTCGCAGGGTCCGCGACCTGGCCAACTCCACGGAGAAGCCGTTGTGGATGAGCGAAGTGGGCGGCTTCTGGACCGGCAACCCGGCGCTCGGCGACTCGACCAGCGGCTGGGACCGCTCCAACATCACCAATGGCTTGGGCATCGCGAGCCGGATGGTCAACGACCTCCGCGAACTCGAGCCGAATGCCTGGGTGTTCTGGCAGCCTGTGGAGGACACGTACAAGCAGGAGAAAGCCGACAAGGGCTGGGGTTCCATCTACGTCGACTTCGACTGCAACTACGCCGGCCGTGAGGGCTACTCCAACCGCAGGCTCAACGACGGCGCCGCCTTGGACTCGGCCAAGTGCAAGGTCCTGACCAACCAGAAGTACAACACGACCCGTAACTTCACGCACTACATCCGCCCCGGCGACTTCCTCATCCAGAACAACGACGCCAAGACGGCCAGCGCCCTCCGCGCCGACGGTACCGGTGCCACGCTGGTCCACTTCAATGACACCCCGACGGCGGAGAAGGTCACCATCGATCTCAGCCGCTTCGGGAGCATCGCTCCGGGCGCGAAGGTCACGCCGGTGGTCACCACCAAGTCGCCCCTGGACGACATCGAGAAGAACGCCCTGGTGAAAGGCGCGCCGGTCGCCGTCGACACCGCGGCGAAGTCCGCCACGGTTGAGGTGCCTGCCGCGTCCGTGGTGACGTTCGTCGTCGACGGCGTCAGCGGGGTTTCGGAGGACGCCGCACCTGTTGCGGACGGTCACCGCTACCACCTCTCCGGTGAGGCGAGCGGCAAGTACCTGACGGCCCGCACGGGCGGCGCTTCGATCCAGGACCTCGGTTCCGACGCCGCCGGAGTGGCTCCGCAGATCTGGACGTTCAACGCTGTTCGCCCGGACGACGAGTTCGCCAACGACCGTCGCTGGATTGTCACTGCTTCCGATGGGCGGGTCCTGACAGGCACCGGCGGTGTGTTGAATGGCAGCCAGTCCGGCGCAGCTTCCTTGGCTTCCCTCTCGCTTGAACAGGCCAGGTCCACTCCTTCTGCACAGTGGATAGTGACCACGGAGAACGGGAAACAGTGGACGTTGGTGAACGCTGGGGCCGCCATTTCGTTGCAGGTTTCAGGTAACCAAACGGCGGCCGGGACATCCGTTGCCTTGGCTTCATCAACTGGCACGACGGCCACCGCGCTTGCCAGCCCGCACCAAGCCTGGGCGTTCACGGACATCGCGGACCTGAAGCTGCTGGGAGTGGCACCGCTGGACGTGAGCACTCCCGTTGGGGCTGCTCCTGCGCTGCCAACCACCGTCACCCCCGTGTACAAGTCAGGTCCGGGCAAACCGCTGCCTGTGACGTGGTCCTCCGTCGACGCGGGCGCGTGGCAGAAGGCAGGCAAAGTGACGGTGTACGGTTCCGGCGTCGATCCCTATGGGCAGGCATTTGAGGCAGTCCTGACCGTGACTGTGGGCCAATACATTGCTACAGATCCTGCGTCGGTGACAGTGGGGGTTGGGTCTTCGCTGGGTAGCGTGCAGGCGGCAGCTCCGGCCACGGTGCCCGGCCAGATCGCAGACGGCCCGGCCCGCAATCCGCTCGCCGTGACATGGGATTGGTCTGCTTTGAGTGCCGCTTCTCTGGAAACGGCGGGAACTCTGACGGTCCCGGGCAAGGCCGGCTCACTTGATACCACCCTGACCGTCATCGTGGTGGACCGCGTCCCCGTGGCCAACATCTGCAAGGACGACCCCGCCACCACCGTCATGGCAAGCTACACCGAGGGCTCGTACATCGCGAAGAACACGTGCGATGCCAACCCCGCCACCCGCTGGTCCAACTGGGTCAGCGGCGGGCGCAACGGTGACAGCTTGTCCTACGCTTTCGGCCGCGACTACACCGTCTCCTCTGTGACAGTCACGTCGGCCGAGAAGACCGCGCAAAGCCTCAAGGTCCAGTACCAGGATGCAGCGGGCACGTGGAAGGACACCTCGGCCGGGGTCATTAATGGACTCTCGGTCACCTCTCCAACCACCGTTTCCTTCGATCCAGTCACCACCCGCGGTATCCGCGTCTCCTTCGTCACCACGGCCTCCTACACGAAGGTCGCCGAGGTTGCCATCGCCGGAACCCGCTTGGCCGACGCAGGATTCGCCGACCTCGGCCGACTCCTGGTCAACCAGGCATCAGTGGTCGGCTTCGCTCCCGGAACCACCGCGTACCGCGCGCTGACCTCGTCGGCGACTCCCGCCGTCGTCGGCTACCCGCTGGACACGAACGCGAAGGTGACCGTCCGGCAACCCACCGCGGAAAGCCCGACGGCGGTTGTCACCGTGACCGCTCCGGACGGGACCGTGAAGGAGTACCGCGTGGACATCTCCACGGGCAAGGAAGCCTGCAAGGACGACGGATGGAAGTGGAGCCCGTCGCCGATCTTCAAGAACCAGGGGCAGTGTGTGAGCAGCTTCGCCGCCGGTAAGTAAGAATCTGCGTTCTCCAGGGAGGCCCCCTCGGACGTGTTCCGAGGGGGCCTCGCTGTGCTCCGAACGAGCAATACGGGTCCCTTATTGTTATTTTCGGGCACAACTAACAACAACAGGCCTCCTTATTCACATTTGTGGTCCTAAGTGTGAATAAGGGAACCGCTACTCACCGTCCTAAGCCGGTCAGCTCCGCGTCCAACGATAGGGCGTGGTGGTTGAGACCTTGACCAGGCCGGAGCGCTCGAGGATCGGGCGGGAAAACTCGGTGGAGTCGCTGTTGATGAGCGTTTTGCCGTGCGCCAACGCGGACTGAGCCCGGCGGGCAGTCAGCGCACGATAGATCCCTCGGCCCCTCCACTCCGGTCGCGTGGCTCCGCCCCAGATCCCGGCGAAGTCGGTGCCGGGCACGGGTTCCAGACGGCCGGCGCTGACGATGCCGCCGTCCGCCTCGGCAACCCAGAGTTCCATGGCATCATCAAGCGAAAGCCGGCGAAGCAGCGCCTCCGCCATCTCGTCCGAGACGGGCTCGCCGAAGACCTTGTCCTGCATGGCGCTCATGGCCCGCACATCAGGTTCATCAACCACCCGGCGCAGTGTCACGCCTTCCGGCAAGGGCACGTCCTGGCTGAGCGCCCGGGCTTCGCCGATCATGATCGACTCCGGCGGGTCAGGCGTGAAGCCATGGTCCAGGAGTGCTTCGTGGAGCCGTGGGGCGTGGTCGTGACCGCGGGACTTCCACTCGACCTTTGTGATTTCCGGCAGACCGTCAAAGTAGGCCACGGCGTCCGAGACCAGCCCGCGGACGCCGACTTCATCAGCTCCGCCCAGGTCCCGGTACGTGATGAAGCCCCGGCCACCCAGAAAGGTCACCAGACGGAGTGGGCCGTGCTCTGTCACAGCGAGGGCGCTCGGGGTTTCCGCGTCGGTGCGAAGTTGGGCATCGTAGGCCGCGAGAAGGCGGGCTTTGGTGTCGGTTTGAGTCATCTGGATGAGCCTACCCATGGGATTCTGCTGAATCATTCTTGAATCAGCCGCCGTCTGCCACATCATTTCAAGGTCGGTCCCGGGTGCGGGAGGGAATGATCCAGCAGAATTTTTCACTGGTCGTCGAATCGGGTGAGCAGATCGGCCGGGATGACCGCGCCGTCGGGGAATTCGAAGTGGCCGTCGGCGTATTGCACCGTCTCCGAGGCACCTCCCCCGCCGGCGAGATGTACGACGGCGGCGTAGTCGCCGTCGCGCGCGGGACCGGCGGTTCCGGCCCACGGGATGATGAGTTCCGAACCCATCGGGTGGGCACCGGGCCGGAGGAAGGTCCCGGACGTATCCAGGACATTCCCGAACCCGGACACGGCGTGGACCGAGCTGACCACGGATGAAGCAGCATCTACGGGCCAGCCACCAATCCGTAACGCCGCCTCTGAGGCACCAGTAACCCGTACCAACCGCAGCTCCAGGGCACCACGCGTCGCGGACACCACGGTCACTGTCGGGCCGGGACTCGCAGTGCCGGAGACGCCGCTGCCGTGGTCCGGGCCGGCGTCGGGATCGGGCGTGATCCAGTTGGCGGTGAACCGGGACGCCCCAACGGAAAAGCCGTTCAGGGGGAAGGATCCGAGGTGCTCAAAGCCGGTCCGGTGCGTCAGGCCGCCGACAGGGTCGACGAACGCCACCGCGTTATCCAAGGACTCAGGCGTGAGGTCCGGGAACGTGTGAGTCGAGTAGCCGATCCGGGCGTACAGGGGCGAATCTGCCAAAACGGCCCCCGGAACGGCATGGTCCGTCCCGTGATTCCTGATCCGCACAACGCCATCGGCAACGGTGCCGTCAACCTGCCAACCCGGCGCCGCGATGATCCGCTGCGTGTCTCCCGATTCAACGGGCAAGGGCGCCTCCACGGACGTCCATGCCGGGTGGTCGGCGGGAAGGGCCAGGCCCAGCATCCCCTTCGCTGCCCAGTACGGCGATCCGAACCCGGAATACGCCTGCTTCATACTCGGAAATGAGCCGTGGAAGCCGATGGACAGCAGGCCTTCGGAGGTGACGGAGCCGTGCCGCGCGAAGTAGTCAAGCATCCCCGAGGCAGCCCGCCGGGCCATCCCCGGAGCCAAGCGGGTGTGCCCGGACAACTCCCCCACCCAGAACGACGCTGCAGCCGCGAAACGGTAGATCAGGCTCCGACCCTGGATCAGCGGGGCCCCGTTGGCTCCGACGAGGTAGGAGAAGTCGTCCAGGAAATCAGCCAGCCGGTCGCCGTCGAGCTTCTTGCGGGCCGCGACGCGCGGATCGTCGGGTGCCATCAACGCCCAGAGCTGCGGGTACACCTGGAAGGCCCAGCCCACGTAATGGTCGTAAGCACGTTCAGGACCGTCGGCGAACCAGCCACCGCCCCGATAGAGGGAATCGTGGATGGCGAGGCCGGCGTTGATGTCCTCGTCGGAGTGCCGCCCGCCGACGGAAGCCAGGAACGTTTCCACCACGATCTGGAACCACACCCAGTTGATGGGCGGATACTCCTCGCCAATCACGGTCTCGAACCACGCGATGAGTTGCTCCTGCACCCGCTGCGGCAACTTGTCCCACAGCACATCGCGGGTCATTGCCAGGCCAACCGCCAGCGACGCCGCCTCAACCTTCGCCTGCCCCAGCTCGCCGGGCGTCGGCCATCGGTTGGGATTCGCCGGGTTGGTCCCGGCATCCAGGCCGGCGGCGTACCACTCCGCGATCCAGCCAGTGTTCGCGGGGTCACCGGCGATCCGGAAGGAGGCGAGCAGGAACGTCCTGGCGAAGGCCTCCAGCGAATCGCTCCCCCGGCCGTACCGGCTGTTGGGTCCGGGCAGGTAGATGTTGGCGTGGTCCTCGGAACCGAAGCGGTGCACGGAGCGGAGCATGTAGTCCGCGTAGGCGGTCCAGTGTGAACGGGTCAGGCCGGTGTACGGGGATAGCGCGTGGTCCAACGGCGGGAGTTCAAGAGCCATCAGAGCGCATCCTCCACCAGGCTGACGGAAGCAGCACGCGGCGCCCCGACGGACGACTCCCGGACAATCAGTTCAGGGTTCAGGTCGATCCGATGCACCGGCCGCATCCTTCCCTCGGCCAGGCGCGCGGCCATGAGTTGCACTGCCACCTTCCCCACATAGCTCTTGGGCGGCCGCACTGCCGAGATGGCGGGCTCGGCAAGGTAGGCAACCTCGTCGTCGTAGCCCACAATTGCCATGCTTCCCGGTACGTCCACGCCGCGGTCCACGCAGTGCTGCACAAATGCCACAGCCTGGGTATCGGAGTGCACCAACATGGCGGTGGTTCCCGATTCACGGCACAGCTCCAGCACGCGGTCGAAATGCTTGGCCCGGTCTCCGTTGTCCAGCTTGGCCGAATCCTCGTGGATGGATTTGTCCAGGGGAATCTTCAACGCGTTCATGGCCTGCTTCCACCCACGGACCACGTGCGGGCTGGTAGGGCTCGTGGAATCGGTAAGGCATCCGATCATGCGGTGCCCCTCCTGCCACAGATGCCGCACGGCCATTCCCGCGCCGAATGCATGGTCCGTGGCCACCCACTCGAGCTTGTGCGCCGGGATCTCCGACGGCGCCCGGCGTTCGGCCAGGATCACGGGAATGGGCAGGGCATTGAGCCAGCGGAGCAACTCTTTGCCGTGCTCGCCACCCATGTCCGGAGCCACTATGAGCCCGTCGATGTTCTGGGTATCAAGCAACGCCTGCACCTGGCGGCGGTTGTCTGCGGCGTCGTAGGCGGAGCCACGGACCGCGATCCGGAGGTTCTGAACCTCGGCCTCGCCGCGGGCACCGCTGATGACCTGCGGCCAGTAATAGTCCAGGGACGGGACAACCATGCCGATCGAGTAGCTGTGGGAGGTGGCCCGCCCGGCCGTGGATCGGTCCAGCGGACTCGGAAGTGTTGCGCCGCCGTGTACACGGGACACGAGTCCTTCGTCGGCGAGGATGTTCACGTCGCGCCGGATGGTCAGTTCGCTGACTCCCAGTTTGGCGGCGATGTCGCGGACAGTGATGGCCCCGTGGGCGCGCAACTCCTCCATCAACCGCTCACGGCGTTGCAGCGAGAACAGCGACTTTCCGCCGGATTCCTGGCCTGGTTCAGTGCTCATGTGGTGCCTCCAGAGTGAGGGTGAACGCGCCGGAAGCGCGGGTTTCGGCGGGCATGCGGAACCGCAGCCGGGTCAGCTTGTCGCCCCAGATATCGCCCAGCAGCGGATCGTCGAGGTGCCATTCGTCCACGAGCATGACGGCGGTCTCGGGCTTCCAGCGCAGCTGGACTCCGCGGCCGCCCGCCACAGTCGGGATGCCCTCAGGGGTGATGGTCGCCGTCGCGTCCTGGCCCAAGCGGACGGTGCCGGCAGCCAGATAGGTGATGTCGACGTCGTCCGTTCCTTCCGGTGCCGGGGACGGGAGGTTCCAGCGGTCATCGATGACTACGGTCCTGGCCTCCCGGTTCAGGATCGAGGTGCGGATCCACTGCTCAGGATGGTCGAGCCCATAGGCGGCGCCGAGGCCCAGCGCAAGCATTGGCTCATCAGGAGTGGGTTGCTGCAGGACGGTTGCCCCGAACTCCGAGCCCGTCCCTTGTTCGAGCCCAAACGGTGCCGGGACGCTGTGCCACGCACTTTGCATGGCCCTGATCTGGTAGCGATCGGGGCCGAACGTTTGCGCGGTGTACGTGGGTTGGCCGGCGTCGACCAGGAGGGGCACACCGTCCATGGCAACCACGACGGAGCCTACATCCCGGTGGTTATGGTGCTCGCCGTTGTGCCCGCCCTTGGCCGCAAGCGTGAGCCCGTCCGTTGACCCGGGAGTCTGCCGGGCAAGCATGATCTGCACGGACGGGAGCCACGTCCCCCAACTGGGTCGCAGTTGTGCGCGTTTTGAGGGCTCAAAACGCGCACTGCTGCGACTCAGTTGGGTGAGGACGCGGCCCAGTCCGGCGGCTGGGTTGGGTTCAGGCTCGACGGCGGCAAAGGTTGCGGCGAGTTGGGCGGCATGGGAATCCCCCAGGCGGACGGCCCAGCGATGCAGCATGTCCCAGGGCAAGGAGTCGGCCGCGCGGGCAGGGCCGTCGGCGACGTTGAGGAACCAGGACCCGCCGAGGTGCATGCTGCCAGGGAACGCTACCAGGGCACGGACCACCGGGAGATCGGGATTGAGCCCCGCGGCTTGCTCAAGCAGTGCCAAACCCTCCAAAGCGCGGCCGGCCCCGTTCCACCAGTAGGCAAAGCCCTCGTCGATCGCCCCATCTGCTGGAATCGCGGCGAGGAAGCGGTCCAGGCCCTCGATGCAGCGGGCAATGACCGTGGCCTGCAGCTCGGGATCGTCAACCAACAGCAACGCTGCGGCGATGATGTTGGTGTGGATCCACGGGTTCCAGTTGTGCACGTCGCCGTTGAGGCCCAGCCAGTGCCAATCGAGCCTGTCCAGGAACGGACTGATCGCGCGCTCGTGCGCCTCAAGGCGAAGGCGTTTCCGCAGGCCAGGGGCACGCTCCTCCAGCTGGGAGCCCAGGACGTGGTCCAGCCACGCAAGCTGTGCCACCACTTCCCCGGTACCAAGATCGAGGTACGGGCGCGAAGGGTCCGGGACTACCTCGCCGGAACGGGTGAACACATCGTCGTGCGCAGCCCAACTCCACGAGCTCTGCTCGCACAGCAGGTACGCACCGTCGATCACCTCGTCCAGCCAGCCCTCACCGGAGTCGGGCCCGGAGACAGCAGCCATGACGACGGCGCGTGTCAGCCGCTGCTGTCGGCTCGCCACGAGTCCCTCGTACTTCGTGCGGTTTCCGTCGCGGAAATAGCGTGCGTAGTGGGACACCAGCGGTTGCGGCCAAGGGGTGCCCTTCTCGGTGGCTGCTTGCTCGGCCAGGGCCTGAAGGGGAGCCTGGCCGATGCGCTGCCACCCGCCGTCGGACGCCGGGCGCACGGTGAGCCGGGAGCGGGCGTCGCGGAGCGAGGTCAGCAAAGCCGGAACGGCGGCCTCGGTGCCCCACGCGGTGCGCAGCGGCGGCGCGTCCACAGTGACGGCGCCGGAAGGTTTCAGCATGGAATTCTTCTCTCAGATGTTCGAGTATGAACGTTTTAGATCAAGCTCGATTGAGTTGAATGAACTGTCTTGTTCATGAGTATGTACTGATTATTAGATGTGATGCAACACATAAATCACGGTCGAACAGACCAACAAAGAACCGAAGGGAGGGTCCCTGAATGTCGCTCAAGCCCCAGGCACTGCTGGTCATGAATAGCGGAACCTTTGCTGACCAGTTCGATTCCGCACGACTGGAGCGGCTGGCAGGAATGGTGGACCTCGGCGGGCAACCATGGACGGATTCCCTCGACGCACCCGAACTCACGGGCCGCCTGGAAGAGGTGGAAATCCTCCTCACCAGCTGGGGCGTTCCGCGACTCACTGCAGAACGCCTGGAGCGTATGCCCAAACTCCGGGCAGTGTTCCACTGTGCAGGGACGGTCCGCAGCTTTGTGAGCGAGGAGTTGTGGGATCGCGGCATCACTGTCACCAACGGAGCAGACGCCAATGCGATCCCCGTCGCCGAGTTCACGTTCGCTTCGATCGTGCTGGCAGGCAAGAAGGCCCACGTCCTGGCCAACGATGCCCGGACCTTCCGCGAGGACTGGGACTACGCTACGGCCCGCGGAGAACTCGGAAACATCGGCCGGGTCATTGGAATCGTCGGCTTCTCGCGCATCGGCCGCCGCGTGGTGAACCTGGTCCAGCAACTGCAGGACGTTACGTGCCTGGTCAGCGATCCCCACGCGAACCCGGCGGAGGTCGCTGCCGCCGGTGGCAGCTTGGTGACGTTGGAGCAACTGCTGCGGGAGTCCGACGTCGTAAGTATCCACGCACCGGCCCTGCCGGAAACCCGCAACATGATCAGCACCCACCAACTGGACATCATGAAGGACCACGCGACGCTCATCAACACCGCGCGCGGCTCCCTTGTGGACACAGCGGCGCTCGAAGCCGAATGCCGCAAGGGTCGCATCACCGCGCTCCTTGATGTCACCGAACCCGAACCGCTCCCGGCGGATTCGGTCCTGTATGACCTGCCCAATGTGATCATCACCCCACACATCGCCGGATCGCTCGGCACGGAAACCCGGCGGATGTCCGATGCCGCCCTGGATGACCTTGAACGGTACCTCGCCGGAAAGGACCTCCTGGCCCAAGTAGTACATGCGGATCTTGGCCTCAGCGCCTAAGTCCGCACGAACCAACCTGCCGCACGTGCGGCAGACTTAATACCAGTACTAAGGAGAACGCAATGAAGCGCACAACCCTCGCCGCGATCGCCCTTGCGGTGACTGCAGGGCTTGGACTCGCCGGCTGCTCAGGCGCAGCAGGCCCTGCCGACCAACCGGCAGCAAACGGCAAGACCAAGCTGACGGTCTCCGTTTGGAACTACGAGGGAACCCCGGAGTTCAAGGCATTGTTCGACAGCTACGAGGCTGCCAACCCGAACATCGACATTGAGCCCGTGGACATCCTAGCCGATGACTACCCACAGAAGGTCACCACCATGCTGGCCGGCGGGGACACTACGGACGTCCTGACCATGAAGAACGTCATTGACTACTCCCGCTACGCCAGCAACGGCCAGCTGCAGGAAATCGGCGACGTAGTGGACAAGGTTGGCAAGGACAAACTCGCCGGCCTCGATGCCTTCGACATGAACGGCAAATACTACGCAGCGCCTTACCGCCAGGATTTCTGGTTGCTGTACTACAACAAGGACCTGCTCAAGGCCGCCGGGGTGGAAGACCCCAAGGACCTGACCTGGGACGAGTACACGGCACTGGCCAAGAAGCTCACCACAACCGGCGCGGACGGCAAGAAGGTCTACGGCACGTACCATCACATCTGGCGTTCAGTGGTTGAGGCCATCTCTGCAGCCCAGAACGGCCAGGACCAAAACAGCGGCGACTACGGCTACTTCGAGGACCAGTACAACACCGCGCTGGACCTGCAGAAGAGCGGCGCCACCCTGGACTTTGGCACGGCCAAGAGCCAGAAGACCAGCTACCGGACCATGTTTGAAACCGGACAGGCAGCCATGATGCCCATGGGCACCTGGTACATCGCCGGCATCCTGCAGGCCAAGAAGGACGGCAAGACCAACGTCAACTGGGGCTTGGCCCCCATGCCCCAGAAGAACGACGACGGCAAGGTCACCACGTTCGGTTCGCCCACGGCATTCGCCGTGAACAAGAACGCCGTGCACTCCGATGAGGCCAAGAAGTTCATCGAATGGGCCTCCGGTGAGGAGGGCGCCAAGGCCATCTCCAAGATCGGCGTTGTTCCTGCCCTGCAGGACGATGCTGTGAAGGACGCCTACTTCAAACTGGACGGCATGCCCACTGACGAGCTGTCCAAGAAGGCTTTCACCCCGGACACCACCGCACTCGAAATGCCTGTGAGCGACAAGTCGGCGGCCACGGACAAGGTCCTCAACCAGGAGCACGAGTTGATCATGGTTGGCGAGCGCTCCGTCACGGATGGAATTGCTGAGATGGGCAAGCGCGTCAAGAGCGAAGTCCTCGGCCAGTAAGGCTCGTTATGAGTACAGAAACAATCTCCAAGCCCGTTGCCCCGGCTGTTGCCGGCCGGGGCAACAGGAAGCAGGCCAGGCGTAATACCCTGATCGGCTGGACGTTCATCCTCCCGAACTTCATCGGTTTCCTGGCCTTCACCCTGATCCCCGTCCTCGCCGCCTTCGCGCTCTCCTTCATGGAGTGGACCTCGTTCAGTGCCCCCAAGTGGGTTGGGCTGGCCAACTTCCAGCGGATGTTCGCCTCCGACTCGTTCTGGATCGCGCTGCGCAACACCGTGGTGTATGCGCTCGGGCACGTTCCCCTGACCATGGCCCTGGCCTTGCTCCTGGCGATGCTGTTGAACCGGAAGCTCAAGGGCATCGGCTTCTTCCGGGTTGCGATCTTCTTCCCGTACATCACCTCTCTGGTTGCCGTGGCGGTGGTGTGGAACATGCTGTTCAGCCCGGACAACGGACCGATCAACCAGCTCCTCCACGCGATCGGCATCGCCAACGCACCGGGCTGGACCTCAAGCTCGGACTGGGCGCTCCCTGCCGTGATCATCACCAGCGTGTGGCGGGACATGGGCTATTACATGGTCCTCTACTTGGCCGGCCTGCAGGCCATCCCGACCGAACTCTACGAGGCCGCGGAAGTCGATGGCGCCAGCGCCTGGCAGCGTTTCTGGAACGTCACCATCCCGTCGCTGCGGCCTACCACGTTCTTCGTGGTGGTCATGCTGACGGTCTCCAGCTTCAAGGTGTTCGACCTGATCGTCGTCATGACCAACGGTGGCCCCGGACGCTCCACCACAGTCCTGTCCCAGCTGATCTACCAGGAGGGCATCGGCGAAGGTAAGTTCGGCTACTCCTCTGCCATTTCGCTGGTCCTGTTCCTCATCGTCCTGACGGTCACCGTCCTGCAGTTCAAGATCCAACAGCGGAGGGAACGCTGATGACCAACATGGCCGAAGACCTCAAGGCCGAGGCCCGCTTCGCCGGGTCGGGCCTGCCTCCCGCAGGCGCGGAAGACCGCCGTCGGACAGTCCGCAAGCGTTCGCCGCGCGAGCAGAAGAAGCGGACCGCCAATGTGATCATCTACGGCGTGCTGGTGGTCCTGGTGGTGGCGCTCATGGTGCCGTTCATTTGGATGGTGTCCTCCTCACTGAAGGAGAACAACCAGGTCCTCACCGTTCCCATCCAATGGATCCCGCAGGAATTCGTGTGGAGCAACTACGCGGACATCTGGACCCGCATTCCCATGATGGGCTACCTGCAGAACTCCCTCTACCTGGCAGTGATCATCACCTGCCTCCAGGTCCTCACGGGCTCACTGGCGGCCTACGGTTTCTCCAAGGTCCGCTTCCCCGGCCGTGACGTGCTGTTCCTCTGCTACATCGGCACCATCGCCGTCCCGTGGCAGGCGTACATGGTGCCGCAGTACATCATGATGCAGAACCTGGGCCTGACCAACAGCTTCAACGCCCTGATCCTGCTCCAGGCCTTCGGCGCCTTCGGCGTGTTCCTCATGCGCCAGTACTACATGACCATCCCCGACGAACTCTGCGAAGCCGCCCGCATCGACGGGCTCAGCGAATACGGCATCTGGGCCCGCGTGATCCTGCCCCTGTCCAAGCCCGCATTGGCGAGCCTGGCCCTGCTGACGTTCGTGAACACATGGAACGACTACATGGGCCCGTTCATCTACCTCACCTCAAACCGCCTCTGGACCGTCCAACTGGGCCTACGCTCCTTCGTAGGCCAGTTCGACGCCGAATACGCCATGATCATGACCGGCTCGGTGATCTCCGTGATCCCCATCCTCATCATCTTCCTGATCGGCCAGCGCTACTTCATCCAAGGCATCGCGACGAGCGGAATGAAGGGATGAGCACCGTGCGTGCTCCCCGCAAACGCCGCCGGTCAGGACCAGGATTCGAAACCTTCGGCAGCATCTTCGGTTTCGTCTACACCTTCCTGGCCGGCAACGTCCTGCTGGCCCTGGCCAACGCGCCGCTGGTGCTCTGCCTCTCCCTGGTGGCAGACCCAGCGGCCGCTTGGCCGTTCTTCCTCGCCCTCTCAGTCACCATCGCGCCGTCCCTCGCCGGCCTCTTCGCGGCCTTCCGGTCCCTGAACGACGACGGCGGCGCGGTCACCCCCGTTGCTGCCTTCCTGTCCGGATACAAGCGCAGTTTCGTGAAGACCGCTCCGCTCGGCGTGGCTGCGGTGGCACTGCTGCTGTTCCTCGGCGTAGACCTCGTAGCCATCCAGTCCCTTCCAGGCGCCGCACTCCTGCTGCCGCTCATCGTCGTAGCAGCCGCCGTGACGGTGACCCTGACCGTCACGGCGATTGCCGGCGTCGTACTTCTGCCTGAGGTGAGGCTGAAAAGCATCCTCAAGGCATCCCTCTACCTGGTGGTGCAGCGCTGGTACCTGAGCCTGGCCATGCTGGTACTGCTGGGCATCATCGTTTCCGCGGCCGTCCTGCAGCCCGTTCTGGGCGTCGCACTGGCACCCGCACCGCTGCTGTTCGTGATCTGGAGCAACGCCTCGTACGCGTTCCACGCCGTACTCCACACCCCCTCCAACTAAAAACGCTCTCTCACCGAACCGCCCCTTCAGCCGATCGCTCTCTCATCCGATGAGAGAGCGTTGGCGTTTAAGGGGTGGAAGGTGAGAGAGCGTTCGTAAGAAAGGTTCGCTACTGGGCGCCGTTGCAGAGCTGGCCGTACTTGGTGCCAGCCTCCTGGTACTCCTCAGTCAGCTTGCCGAGCTTCTCCTCGTCCGGGTTCTCCTTCGCCTGCTCATCCAGCAGGGCCAGGATGGAGGTCACAACCGGCTTCATGTCGTCCGAGGCGACACCCTCGATGGGGCGGATGGCGTTGGCCACGCGGTTGCTTGCCGTCTTGTTGTTGCTCTGGGTGAGCCCGGACGCGGCGGCGGCCATCCTGTCGCAGGTCTGCGCGGTGGTCAGCTGCGGTGCTGAACAAGCGGAAGCCGAGGCGAGCAGCCCGGCAGCGATCAGGACAGTGGTGAGTTTCTTCATGATTCCCTCAATGGTCGACGTCTCTTCGATTGTAAAGGGCGTGGCCTAGGCTGGGGGACATGGCGATCATCCACAAAGCAACCCTGTCCCCCACCAAGCTTGAACTCATCGCTGACTACCTGCCGACGCAGCCGTGGTTCATCCAGGACGGCGAACCAGAGCTTATCGGCGCCTACCGTTTTGACGATCCCGCTGGCGAGGTAGGCATTGAAACCCACGTCGTTGCCGCGGGTGAACGCGTCTACCAAATTCCCCTGAGCTACCGCGGACACGAGCTCGGCGGCGCCAGCGAGTGGCTGATCGGCACCATGGAGCACTCGGTCCTGGGCAAGCGCTGGGTGTACGACGCCTGCGGCGATCCCGTCTACGTCAAAGCCTTGGCCACCGCGATCCTCACCGGACAAAAAGAAGCGGCGTTGCTGGTGGACGGTGAGGCCGAGCCGCGCCCCAGCACCGTCACGGTCAAGGGCAGCGGAACGCTCGACGGCGGTGTTCCCGGGTTGAGCGCGTCGGCGCCAGTATCGGGCAGCGGCGTGACGATCATCGATGCGGGGTCGCTTCGCCTGAAGGTGAACCGCGTGGTGGATGTGGCCGCGGATGCCGCCGTCAACACTGCTGCAGCGCCGGAGCTGCACGCCGAACTCGCGCTGCACGGCTCGTGGGCAGGGCTCGACAACCCCGTGGAACTTGCGTCGGTGGTCCGGGACTAGAGCCTGATCGCGGTACTGTTTGTCACCGGGCGGGTAGCGTAGGCTGGCACACGGGGCCATCTACTCCGTGAAGGGGTCATCGTGTACTCAGTCAAATCCGTAGTTCCAGCCGTCCAGGACCTGGCAGGCGAGTGGGTTAAGCACGCCGCCGAAGGTACTGCTTCGCAAACTGATGCCGTGGTGGGATGGGCGTTGTCCCGGATCAACCACGCCGATGTGCCTTCGGTGGTGCACGGAGTTGTCCTCACGCTGACCGGTGACCGGAAGGCAGCCAAGCATGCGCGCGGCACCGCAGCGAGGGCCGTCAAGAAAGCAACACAAACGCTCCGGCGTGGACGCAAACAGAAGTCCGGGAGTGCGGGATTGGTGGCGTTCCTGGTCGGTGCCGGATTGTGCTTCGGTGCCGTCATGGTCTGGCGGATGATGGCCCGGCCTGGTGAGCCCACTCCCGTTCCTGCGGACACCACGCCGCCCGATCAGGCCGCCACCAACTTGGACAAGGTGCCGTTCAAACCGGACTCGCCGGTGGTTTAGGCGCCTCGTCCCGCCTCATTTCCCGTCTCGCCGTTCCTGCGGATCCGCCGCCTGAGAACCAAACGGCTCAGCAAGAGGTAGGCTCCGCCACCAGCGACGAGGAATCCGGCCACGCCCACGATGAGGATCTGGGTGATGATTCCCGAAATGACCAGGGCAAAGCCGACCAGGAGGGCCAGAGCGCCCAGGACCATCCTGGCTCCCGTTCCACGGAGGCGCCCGGACCTCAGCTGAAGGTCAAGGTCCGGGTCCGATGCAACAAGGCCACGCTCGAGCTCTTCGAGGCTCCGTCGCTCTTCATCCGATAACGACATCGGAATCCATCCCCACCCCATGAGCATTCAACGCCACTGGCGCTTACATTCCACGCTGAGGCACCTGCGCTGCTTGCCGTGCCATGCCTTTATTATCTGTCGATTCGACCGCCGTAGCCACAGCTTGCCCTTCCATCCGGCAAGGGAAAGCACCACTCTGGAAGAATGACCGACCACGATGATTTCCTCGCCTGGGTCAGGGCTGATCTCTACCAGGCCGAACGTGCGCTGCATAACGGGGACGCTGCGCCGCGCAGGTTTACCGCCGGGAAGACGGTGCCTGGCGGGTGGCCCACAGGCACGGCGATACTGTGACAAGCTAAGAACGTACCCAGCACGACGTACGGCAACCAACTGGAAGGCGATTCTTCCCATGGCACGACGATCTGCAAACATTCCGAACAGCCTCGCACAGAACCCGAGGCCACGACGCGGCCGCACAGCATGGCTCGTCGTCATGGGACTCCTGGCCGGCATTGCCGGCGGCGCCTTTGCCTGGCGCATGTTGGCCCCGGATGGTGAACCCGTTCGGCGCGGGCCCGTGGCGGACGCCCAGCCGCAGGACCTGGTAGTCCCCACCGAGCCCGTGGAAATCTCCACCCGCATGCGGCCCGGAGAATGGACGGAGGAGTCCCTGCAGGAACACCTCGAGGACTACAAGCAGCAGATCCGGGACATGGGCGCGTCCGAGTCGCAGATCATCGCCGAGGTGGAGCGCACAGAAGGGGGCGCAGCCAAGGTTGTGGTCCGCTGGGACCGTTCGGCCTAGTCCCTGCTGCTAACGCTGTCCCTCCCCCGGCCGCGGTCGCCATACGACGACGGCCTGGGAGCGGGCGCGGGGACGCTGGCCCCGTGCGAGGCTTACGACGTCGCCCGCAGCTCCCGCTGCGAAGATCCTCGCGTCCACGGGAGTCCGGCGGCGTGACAGTTCTTCCGTCAGTTCAGCCACGCGGTACTGCAGCGCTGCCACTTGGTTCTCGAGGTCCAGGATGCGCTTGATCCCTTCAAGGGAGACGCCGGATTGCGAAAGGCGTTGCACCTCGCGCAGCCTGTCCACGTCGTTCTGTGAGTAGCGGCGGGACTTTCCGGGCGCACGGCTGGGCGAGACGATGCCCAAACGGTCGTACTGGCGCAACGTCTGCGGATGCATGTCGGCAAGCTCCGCAGCGACGGAGATGACGAAGATCGGCTGGTTGACGTCGATAGCCATGACCTTCTCCTTACAACCGGGCCTTCGCGGCCAGGTCGTGACGCGGGTTGGCGTCGGAAGTGGCCGCAGCGAACGCCTTCACGGCCTCCTCCGCTTCCTTGCTCAGGTTCTGCGGAACGGCGACGTCGATGGTCACCAGCAGGTCGCCGGTCGCCTTGGACGTCTTCACGCCCCGGCCCTTCACACGCAGAGTCCGGCCTGCGGGAGTGCCCGCCGGGACGCGCAACTTGACGGTGTCGCCGTCGAGCGTTGGAACCTCGATGGTGGCGCCCAGCGCCGCTTCCGCGAACGTGACAGGCACGTGGACGCGGATGTTGTCCCCGTCGCGCTGGAAGAAGTCGTGGGGTTTCACGCTGACCGTGATGATGAGGTCCCCATTGCCGGCCGGGCCAACGTTGCCCTTGCCGCGCTGGCGGACCTTTTGGCCGTCCTTGATACCGGCCGGGATCTTCACGTCGATGACGTTGCCGTTGCTCTCGCGCAAGCTCACCGTGGTGCCCTTGATGGAGCCGGCAAAGGAGATCGACGTGGTGGCCGTGCGGTCCGAGCCCTTTTGCGGGGCGCGCTGGAAACCTGTCTGGCCTCCCCCGAATCCGCCGCCGAACAGGTCAGCGAACTCCGGCGGAATGCCGCCACCCTGCGGTTGGCGTGCACCTGCGCCGCCGCCGAACAGGCCGCCGAACAGGTCCTCGAACCCTCCGTTGGCCCCTGCGCCGCCACGACCACCAGCGCCCGGAGCGAACCGGGCACCACCCATGGCGCGGATGGCATCATACTGCTGCCGGTCCTCAGGGCTCGACAGCACCGAGTAGGCCTCGGAAATGTCCTTGAACTTCTTCTCCGCGACAGCGTCCCCGGCGTTGGTATCCGGATGGTACTGCCGCGCAAGCTTGCGGTAAGCCTTCTTGATGTCAGCGTCGGACGCGTCCTTGGCAACACCAAGGATCGCGTAAAAATCCTTTTCAACCCAGTCCTGGCTGGCCAAGAGCGTTTCCTTTCAAATCAAAACTAAAGCGTACGGCGACCTTACCGCCTAGCCGTAGCGGATGAGGGGGCCCGGGAGTGGCATCCAAGGATCTGGCCGAGGGCCCCTACACGAGCTTGCGAGTGTTGGGAAGGCCAATATCCGCTGCCGAAGCCGGGTGGCCAAGGATCGCAGATCCTCGGCCACCCGGCGTAGGGGCGGGGCCCCCTCATCCGCGCAGGCGGGGTGAGCTACGCCGGTACTGCGACGATCACTTGGGCTGCCCGCAGGACACGCTCGCCTGAGCGGTATCCCGAGCGCAGCACCTGGCTGACCGTGTCTACTTCGATGTCCTCGCCCGGCTGCTGGATGAGTGCCTCGTGGATGGTGGGGTCGAATTCGACTCCGGTGTCCGCGATGCGCTCCAGTCCGTACGTCTTCAGCGCGTTCTCCAGCTTGGTGGCGATGGCGGCGAAGGGGCCGTCCTCGAGGTCACCGTGCTGGCGTGCGGCGTCAACATCGTCCAGCACCGGGAGCAGGGAGTTCAGGACGCCTATGACGGCCATCTCCCCTGCCACGGCGCGGTCGCGTTCCACGCGCTTGCGGTAGTTGACATATTCAGCCTGCAGGCGGAGGAGGTCGTTGCGCAGTTCGGCCGCCTGGGCTTCCGCCGCGGCACCGGGAGCGACCGACTCTTCAGCCGGAACCTCTACCCCGTTGAGGATTTCCTCAGCCTGGGACAGGGCATCGCCCTCGGTGGACGCAGCAGCCGCTTCGCCCTCGGGGTGGCGGGCGGCCCCGGTTTCCGGATCAACCTTGCGGTTGTCCCGGATGACCGGCTTGCGCTGCTCGTTGCCGCGCTCGTCTTCGGAGTGTTCTGCTTCGTTGCCGTGATGAGGCATGGTTACTTCTTCGCTTCGTCTTCGTCGATGATCTCGGCGTCGACGATGTCCTCGTCGGCCTTGTCGCCGGCGGCACCTGCGGAGGCACCTTCAGCACCGGCACCCGGGGCGTCGGCTGCTGCGGCCTGCGAGTAGATGGCTTCGCCGAGCTTGGTCTGGGAAGCCTGCAGCTTCTCAAACGCCGTCTTCACGGCTGCGTCGTCGGTGCCTTCGAGCGCAGACTTGAGGGAGTCGACGTCGGCCTTGACCTCGGTCTTGACCTCTTCAGGCAGCTTGTCCTCGTTTTCGGCGATGAGCTTCTCCACCGAGTAGGCCAGCTGCTCAGCGGAGTTACGGGTGTCCGTAGCTTCACGGCGTGCCTTGTCCTCGGCAGCGTGTTCCTCGGCTTCGCGGACCATGCGGTCAATGTCGTCCTTGGAGAGTGCCGTGCCACCGGTGATGGTCATGGACTGTTCCTTGCCAGTGCCCTTGTCCTTGGCGGACACGTGCACAATGCCGTTGGCGTCGATGTCGAAGGTGACCTCGACCTGCGGAACGCCACGCGGTGCCGGGGCGATGCCGGTCAGTTCGAACGTGCCCAGCGGCTTGTTGTCGCGGGTGAATTCACGCTCGCCCTGGAAGACCTGGATGGCCACGGACGGCTGGTTGTCGTCAGCGGTGGTGAAGGTCTCCGAACGCTTGGTGGGGATAGCCGTGTTGCGCTCGATGAGGTGCGTCATGACGCCACCCTTGGTTTCGATGCCGAGGGACAGCGGCGTGACGTCGATGAGCAGGACGTCCTTGCGCTCGCCCTTCAGTACACCGGCCTGGAGTGCGGCACCAACGGCCACAACCTCATCCGGGTTGACGCCCTTGTTGGGCTCCTTGCCGCCGGCGAGTTCCTTGACGAGCTCGGAGACAGCAGGCATACGGGTGGAGCCACCGACGAGCACGATGTGGTCGATGTCCGAAACCTTGATGCCGGCTTCAGCGATGACGTCGTGGAACGGCTTCTTGGTGCGGTCCAGCAGGTCCTTGGTGAGGTCCTGGAACTTGGCGCGGGTGAGCTGCTCGTCCAGGTGGACCGGGCCGTCGGGGGTGACGGACAGGTACTGGAGGGAGATGTTGGTGCTGGTGGAGGAAGACAGTTCCTTCTTGGCCTGCTCTGCGGCTTCGCGGAGACGCTGAAGGGCGATCTTGTCCTTGGAGAGGTCGATGCCCTTGACCTTGAGCTGGCTCAAGAGCCATTCGACGACGCGGTTGTCCCAGTCGTCGCCACCGAGGCGGTTGTCACCGGCCGTTGCGCGGACCTGGATGGTGGAGAAGTTGTCTTCGTCCTTGCCAACTTCGAGGAGGGAGACGTCGAACGTACCGCCACCGAGGTCGAAGACCAGGATGAGTTCGTCTTCCTTGCCCTTGTCCAGCCCGTAAGCCAAGGCAGCCGCGGTGGGCTCGTTGACGATGCGGAGGACGTTGAGGCCCGCGATTTCGCCGGCTTCCTTGGTGGACTGGCGCTCGGCGTCGTTGAAGTAGGCCGGAACGGTGATCACAGCGTCGGTGACCTTTTCGCCCAAGTAGCTCTCGGCGTCGTTCTTAAGCTTCATGAGGATACGCGCGGAAATTTCCTGCGGCGTGTACTTCTTGTCATCGATGGCGACGGTCCAGTCGGTGCCCATGTGGCGCTTGACGGAGGCAATGGTGCGGTCGATGTTGTTGACGGCCTGGCGCTTGGCGATCTCGCCAACCAGGACTTCGCCGGACTTGGAGAACGCGACGACGGACGGCGTGGTGCGGCCGCCTTCTGCGTTGGCGATGACGGTGGGCTCGCCACCTTCAAGAACAGAGACCACGGAGTTGGTGGTTCCGAGGTCGATACCTACTGCACGTGACATATCTTGTTTCCTTTCAATGACCGATGTTGATGATTGCACTCGAACAGCACTCTCCGCCAAGGCGGTTTTGCTGTCGGGAGCCCACTCAACAATCGGCTAGTTGAGCGTTCTGCACTCAACTGTACTCAGCCTCGAAAAGATGTCAATCCAAAGTTGAGTGAGGTACGCTCAACTTTGCGGCTCAACGTCCCTACTTCCCAGTGTTTACGCGGAATGCCGGGCTCGTTTCGCCTACGGTGAACTGCTCAGGTGGCTCCGGCTTGTACACCCACGCCACGAGCACCACCGAAATGATCATCAACAGGAACCACGCCAGCAGCTTGTCGATCGAGACAGCCTGCCACCCGTTCAACTGGTTCGGGTAGAGCCAGGCGCGGGACCACGTGCCGATGTTCTCCGCGAACCAGATGAACAGCGCCACCAGCAGGAACGACACCAGGATGGGCATCCGGAAGCGCTTGCGGAACACCCGGTAGTTCATCACGCACCGCCCGTAGACAAGTACGACGGCGGCCAGCAGCACCCAGCGGAAGTCGAAGATGTAGTGGTGCGAGAAGAAATTGACGTAGATCCCGGCAGCTACGAGGGCCGTGATCCAGCGCTTGGGGTAGCGGTCGAAACGGAGGTCAAACAGCCGGAATACCCGCACCATGTAGGAGCCCACGGCCGCGTACATGAAGCCGCTGAACAAGGGAACCGCACCAATTCGAAGGATGCCCTCCGCTTCATAGGACCACGAGCCGACGTCCGTCTTGAACAACTCCATGACCGTCCCCACCACATGGAACAGGACGATCACGCGAAGCTCACGCAAGGTCTCCAGCCGGAAGACCACCATCAACATCTGGATGGCCACGGCCGCGAGGGTCAGGAAGTCGTTGCTGGCCAGGCCGGCCTCGGAGGGATACCAGAGCCGCACCGCAATGATCACAGCCAGCAGGGAAGCTCCGAAAACGCAGGCCCACGCCTGCTTCAGGCCGAAGACGACGAACTCCGTGAGTCCCGCCCGAAGACGCCCGGCTGATCGGTCCAGGTAGCGGTGGGCGAGCCGGTCGATGGACTGTTCAACCGACGTCGAATTACGCATGCCGCACCGCGCGCTGGGCCGGGGCCGGCTTCAGGGTACTCAGGCAATAATCCCGAGGCCAGTGACGGATCCGCTGCGGCAAACGGGGATACACGTGCCCCACAACACGCATGGCACGGTCGAAACGCCGGGCATGCACCGGCGTCCAATCGAATCCGAACCCCTGCCGCAGATGGTCCGGCAACAGACCAACCGTCAGGAACCGGGCAACGGGCATCACGAGGCGCATGAGGGCCGGACCGCCCACCGGATAGAGCAAGTCGCGGGCGATCTTCCGTGCCTTATCGTCCGGCCGCAGCACCGCCATCTGCGCGCTCCAGTACTCGGCAAACGCCGCACGGTCCGCTGGCCACATGTCCGCCGGAAGCTGCAGGGCTGTGCCGATCCGGGCGTAGTCCTGGTACATGAGGTCCGCGGTCTCGTCGTCGAGCGTGCCATGGACCTGCTCGTAGACAGTGAGCGCCGTGTTGTAGAGGGTGGCCACCACCCAGAGCTGTGATGAGGCATCGAAGGCGTTATAGCCCTTGGACTTGCCATCGGCCGCGCTCCGGACCGGGGCATGGGCCCGATTGACCGCGCGGCGGACAGCGGCGACCTGCTCCTCGGTCCCGTACACCACGGCGTAGACGTAAGTCAGCGTGGCCTTGAGCCGGTCCTGCGGACGGTCGACGAAATTGCTGTGGTTCGCCACGCCGTGACCTACCCGCGGGTCGGCGATCTGCAGGAGAATGGCACGCCCGGCACCGGCGAGCAGGACGCCCTCCGCCCCGATATCTGCCAGTCCACGAGCCATCCGAATACTCTACTTCCGCCGCCTACAGCCCGGCGACTCCCTGCAGGACAGCCAGCTGGTGTTCGAAGAGTTCATCGCGGGCGGCAAAGGTGTCCGCGCCGTACTGGCCAAACACCTCAAAACTGACCGCCCCAAACAACGATGTCCACACGAGCACACCCCTCGCGAGCGACGCATCCGGTGCCGCCAGCCCCATCTCCGAACGGATTCTCGCCAAGTCCCCCGCGAGCTTGGGGTGAATTACGACGGCGGGAGGCACCGCCGCTGTCAACGCACCGGCCCGGTACGCGGCGTCGAAAATCCCGACGAGGCGCACAATGACCCGGGTGCCGGGCACCGTGGTGCGCTCCCCAGGGGCTCGGTATCCGGGGACGGGGCTGCCGAACAGGAGTGCGTACCTTGACGGTTCCCGGAGCGCCCATCTCCTGACGGCCATGCCCAACGCTTGGAACTGCCCCGCGAAGTCCTGTCCGCCGGCGGAGTCCACCGCCGCGTCTACCTCGTCACCGAGATCGTTGTAGGCATCGATGAGGAGGAGGGTCAGCAATTCGTCGCGGCTCTCCACGTAGCGGTAAACGGCCGAGGAGACCACTCCAAGGTCGCGGGCAACTGCGCGAAGGGAAAGTGCGGCAGCTCCATGTGTGGCCAGATGTTCCCTGCCGAGTCGGACGATGTCGGCGATGGTCTGGGCGCGGGCGCGCTGCCTGGGCGTGGTCGGCTTCACTTTGGCTGTTGGCGACATGGGAACAGCTTGCCACATTTGAGAGCGGGGTCAACAAAAGAGAGCAGTGCTCTTGACTTTAGGGCGGCGCGGGTTCATTCTGAATCCATGAGAGCACTGCTCTCTATTTCACAGGAAGCCAGGAAAGGAACCCCATGTACGTCGTCACCGGAGCAGGACCCGTTGGATGGACCGTGGCTGAAACTCTCGCCATGCAAGGGAACGAGGTCCGGGTGGTCACCAGATCAGGCAGCGGACCGGAGCATCCCCTGATCCAACGCGTGCGCGGAGACGCCTCTGACGCCGCTCAGTTCAGCGAAGCAGTTCGCGGCGCGCAGGCGATCTTCCATTGCATTCACGGTTCCAAGTACCGCGCAAAGGAATGGGCAGCTGAACTTCCTGAAGCCGAGCGGGTGGTGATGGATGCCGCGGCAGCCGCGGGCGCCGTCGTCGTTTTTCCTGAAAGCCTCTACTCCTACAGCGAGCCCGACAGCGTCATGACGGAAACCGGCCCACGCGAGGCGACCGGCGGTAAGCGTGGCGTCCGTACCTCGCTATTGAAGGCGCGGGAGGCGCACTCGGCCAACACCGCCAGTGTGGTGGCGGGCGACTTCTTCGGGCCGCGGGTCATGATGGCCCACGCCGGCGAGCGCATGGTGCCACTGGTCCTGGCGGGCAAGACGGTCCAGGTGCTGGGCAGCGCGGACCAGCCGCACTCCTTTACCTTCGTCCCCGACCTGGCCGCGGCCATGATTGCTGCGGCCCAAAGGCCCGAGCTGTGGAACCGTGTGCTTCACGCGCCGACTGGTCCGGCGACGACCCAGCGCGCACTTGCCGGCGCCTACGCTGCTGCGGCGGAAGTTGGGACACCGAAGGTGAGCGCGATCCCCGGCTGGGTCTTGCGTGTCGCCGGCGTTTTCGCCACGGACATGCGGGAACTGGCCGAGATGCTGTACCAGTTCGAGCGGCCGTTCGTCATGGACTCGAGTGAGAGCCAAAAGCTCCTTGGCCTGGACCCGACTCCCCTCCCGGATGCAGCGGCGGCAACAGTGGCGTGGTGGCAGGCGAAGCGCGCGACGCTGGCTTAAAACCTGCTCGATGTCACTGCGACTGCCATAATGCCAAGTTCTGCCAGTCCTCGGGAAATCCCATGCTTACGTACGGAGAAAGGAGTTCAGCCCCACCTGGGGCGCGAAGCCTGATATCCAACTTCTTAATGTGGGTTCCAAAGGTCAGGTGCCAATTGGTTCCGCCGGAGTGCGACCGAAGCATGAAAGCCAGGGTTGCAGCATAAATGTAGAGTCTCTGATGTGCTTTGGGCGTGGCCGTAAAGTCAGGTCGAGTCAGATGTGCCAAAAAGGCGCCGATGGTGTCGTGCTCCTTGAGCGAGATAGCCCTTTTGAAAGCCCGATTGAAAAGCCGGGAGCCGTGCGCAGACGCGTTCCGGAAGTCGACCATCATCCGGAGCACTGCACCGAAGCGCCGCGGGTGGGCGAACCCAAACATGCGCGCTACCTCGCGAGCATCAGGTGTCTGCATCAATTCAAAGAGATACGGCAAATTTCCGAAGCTCAGCACCTCGGTGACGGCCCAGATAGGGACCTCTTGCTGCGGATACTTCAGCAAGTGATGCTTGAGGAAATCTTCGTCTTCTGCCGCTGCCCCGACAGCGCCCCGCCAGGTGGAGGTCCATGCCTCAAACTTCGTGCGACCTCCCGCGGGCCGATCACAATTGTGCTCATCAAGGAACCTCTTGGACGCATGTGCGGCCACATCCTTCGCCGCGAGGGTATGGGCAATCGCAGCCCTCAGACGAACTTCGAAGTCCATCAGGCCTTCTTGGCAGACGCGGGCGAGTTTGAAATCGAACGCTTCCAACGCCATGACATGGTCGATACTTGCGCCGGGGATGTAGTCATCCGAACGGTACTGGTGGAGTCTGATGTCGACTTCGTGGGCCGGAAGAAGTCGTCGAAAGATGTATCGGTACGCACCCGACCGGAAGTAGCCTACCCGGCTAAGGAACGTCAGCGCTGTATCGCGGTCAGGAACTGCCAGACCACGGTCCTCCAGATGTTAAAGCAACTCTTCGCGCTCTTTGAATTCCTTGGTGTACTCCACACTTCGCCGACTCGTCCCGTTAACGAAAATTGCCCCCTTGAGCCGAAGCTCAGAGGGGGGCAATGTCTGATGGGTAGAACGTAACACATTTACCTGTGAACCGGGCAGGAGGGCTTCGAGATTGTTGGGCGCGGCGCCGGTGCGAGTGTGGAGGCCGGTGAGGATTTGGTGTTCAAGAGCCGCAACGGACCAACCGTTTTGGACGGCTTTGGACGCATACCAACGCCGCAGATCGTGGTTCCTGACTTTGTTCAGGAGCGTGACGTTGTGGCTCCAACTCAATTGTCCAGACGGTGTCTGGACGATTGGTTCAGGACCGGTCCACGCGGCCGCGAACGCGCGCATGTTGTAGACATTGGTCCGGGAAAATCCCTTCATATGTGGGAATTCCGAGCGCAGGTCACGCGCCAGTCTGTCCAAGGTTTTGCTGCCCCACGCCTCGTTGGCCTGCCGATCCAGGATCGTCCGTCCGATGTTCCAGTACAGCTCGATCATGGCGGTGTTCACCACTCGTTGGGCCCGGAACTGCGCCTGACGCACGAGGTCCTTGAGGGACGTGAGTGCAGCCGCATAGTCACGCGGCAGCTCGGGCTCGATCTGGGGTAAGGACGGAACGCGCAAGCCGGTCATGACTTTGGGATTGACTTCCATGGGTCGAGCCTCTCATCTGGCACTGACATTCATGGCCGACCAGGAGTTTACAGACGAAATGGCGTCGCGCAGGCGCCTGGGATTTACCGCTCTTGTCACACAATTAACCACCCATTCACACCACCCTCGACGTCTGTCAACGAAGGTTCCTTAGCGTCGAGGCCATGGACAACATCACCCGCAGATCCCTCATTTCCGCCGGTCTGGGCGCCGGCCTGGTTGCCGCCCTCCCCAACAATGCGGTGGCCGTTTCAACAGCGGACGACGCCGGGCTCCGCGCCGACCCGTTCACGCTCGGTATCGCCTCCGGCGAGCCGTGGCCGGACGGCTTCGTGCTGTGGACCCGCTTGGCTGTAAACCCCGTGGCCGAAGACGGCTTGGGCGGCATGCCGTCCCGCAACGTCGCCGTTGCCTGGGAGGTGGCCGAGGACCAGGCGATGCGCCGGACAGTAGCCCGCGGCGTCGAACATGCCCGGATCGAAAGCGCCGACTCAGTGCACGTCGAAGTAAAAGGCCTCCAGCCGGGCCGCGAGTACTTCTACCGGTTCCGGACGGGCCGCCACGTCAGCGCTGTGGGACGTACCCTCACCAGCCCCGCCCCCGGTGAAACACCGGCTGCCCTCGCCATGGCCTTTGCCAGCTGCGCCCAGTACGAGCACGGTTACTTCACGGCCTACTCCCGCCTCGCGGAGGACCACCCGGACCTGGTGCTCCACCTGGGCGACTACCTCTATGAATACAAGAAGGGCAGTTACGTGATCGGCGGCGGCAACCCGCGCGACCACGAAGGTCCGGAGACGGTCAACCTGGCCGGCTACCGCCAGCGGCACGCACAGTACAAGGCCGACACCGACCTTCAGGCCGCCCATGCCATTGCCCCGTGGCTGGTGGTGTGGGACGACCACGAGGTGGACAACAACTGGGCTGACGACATCCCGGAGAACAGCGACCCTGCCCAGCTCAACGACACCACCGAGCACTTCCGGCAGCGTCGGGCGGCGGCATTCCAGGCATACTACGAGAACATGCCCCTGCGCCGGTCCTCGTTGCCGGCGGGCTTCGACATGAAGATCTACCGCACCATCCAGTGGGGCCAACTGGCCAACTTCCACATGATGGACACCCGGCAGTACCGCGACGACCAGCTCGCCGGTGATGGCTGGCGGAAGAACGTGGCCGAGCGCCTGGACGAGAACCGCACCATCACCGGCGCCGAACAGGAAAAGTGGCTGCTCGACGGCTTCCGGAACTCCACACAGCGCTGGGACATCCTGGGCCAGCAGGTCTTCTTCGCCGAGCGGGACCGCGACAAGGCGTCCGACGTCGACGACGTGTCCATGGACGGCTGGGACGGGTACGCCGCCTCCCGCCGCCGCATCACCCAGGGTTGGGTGGACGCAAAGGTGCGCAACGCCGTCGTGCTTACCGGCGACGTGCACCGCCACTGGGCCACGGACCTGAAGGTGGATTACAAGGATCCGGCTTCCCCGGTGGTCGGTTCGGAACTGGTGTGCTCCTCCATCACGTCCACGGGCGATGGCAGCGGCTCAACCACGGACCCGACCATGGCCTGGAACCCGCACCTGAAGTTCTACAACGACAACCGCGGCTACGTGAACACCCGCATCACCAAGGACTCCATGACGGCGGATTTCCGCGTGCTGGACTACGTCACCAGGCCCGGCGCACCGGTCAGCACCAAGAAGTCCTTCACCATCAACGATCGGGTTCCCGGCCTGGCCTAACCCGTCCGGGGAACCCCACCCAACTGGGGGACAGCACCTGCTCCATTCACGGCTCAGTGGAACGTTTGCTGTCCCCTGGTTGGGTACCGGGCCGGGCGTTTTCAAACGAATGGAGATACCCCTGTTTCCCCAGTGACTACGGGCAACAGCGGGAGTAACCTATTCCCAGTTACGTTTGTGGGTCACCTAACCGCTGGGGTTCTGCCGTGGGCTATGTGCGTTCGTCGCTGTCCGACCTTCTCGGGGTCCTTTCCGACGCCGTCGCTCCCCAACGCGTCAGGTTCGACGACGGCTCCCCCACCGCAGGCGTCCCGGCACCCGACGCTCCAGTAGTAGTCCACGCCGTGGCCCTCAACCGGGTGGGCCGTTCCCGCCGCGACGGACCCGTACTCGATCTCGAACTGCGCGTGGCCATCGAATGCCACGGCCCCGAACAACTCGACAACATGGAACGGCTCCTGCTTTCCGTGGAGCGCCACAGCCAGTACTCCATCGTTTCCAGCAACGAGTATCGGCCCGGCGAGTATCAGGAAAGCATCGAAGACGGGCTCGGGTTCCTGGTCCGCATCCCCGTCGCGCTGCGCTTCGAAGAACCCTCCGGACCACCCGTCCTGGAGCCACTCATCGCCAAGACCGGCGTTGCCCGGCGCATCCACGGACGCTTGGTGGACGTCCACAACAAAGGCATCCCCGACGCCTACATCCACGCCCATTCCTCCGCCACGGCTGTCGTCAGCGATGCGACCGGCCACTTTGAGGTCCTGGCCTCGGCGGACGAACTCCAGCACTTTGCCGTAGCGGTACGCGGCACTGAACGGGAAGTCTCGGCCAGCACCAGCAGCCTGCCGGTCATCATCCGGTGGACCTGAGCCCGCTTGGCGGGTAGGAAAGGGAGTGCACCATGGCGAACTATCAGGCGCCAGGCGTTTACGTACAGGAAGTGCCCAGCGGCGCACGAGCCATCGGGCAAGTGAACACGAGCATCGCCGGCTTTGTGGGCCTGGCACCGGACAAGAATGCCTTGGTGGGTGAACTTCGCGTACTGGACAACTGGACCCAGTTCGTGGACCAATACGTCGGCAACGCGGCTGCGGGGACGCCCCTCTCCAACGCTGTCTACGGCTTCTTCTCAAACGGAGGAAGCCGTTGCTATGTGGTGAACATCGGGGCGGACGGCAGCCTGACCGGGACCGCCTCGGCGCCGAACGGACTGACGCTCTTCGAAGCCGTGGACGACATTTCCATGGTGGCAGCCCCCGGCTACGCCACCGCCGAAGCCTACGCGGCATTGCAGGCACACGTTGAACACCCGCTGCGCCAGGACCGCATGGCCATCATGGACACGCTGGAGAAAATAGACGACGTCGGTGCGCTCACCCGGGCGGCGACGTCCGGGGTTCCGGAGGACACTGGTTCGGCTTCGTCTCCGAAGAAAAGCGACAGCACACCCGAGGCGGACGGCCAGGAAGACCTGGGAGCCCCACAATCACCCGGGGGCTACACGGCGCTGTACTTTCCGTGGATCGTGATGATCGACCCCGTTTCCGGCCAGAAGGTAACCCAACCGCCGTCGGGCCATATCGCCGGTGTGTGGGCGCGTGTTGACGCCACCCGCGGAGTCCACAAGGCGCCAGCCAACGAACCGATCCAGGGCGCGCTCGATCTGGTGCGGCGCGTGAGCCGGGGCGAGCAGGAGGTCCTCAACCCCGCGGGCGTGAACTGCATCCGCTACTTCCCCGGCGAAGGCATCCGTGTGTGGGGTGCACGGACCAAGGCCCCCGAAGCCAGCGAATACCGCTACGTGAACGTCCGGCGGCTGACCAACATGATTAAGGAATCCGTGGCGGACGGGACGCGCTGGGTGGTCTTCGAACCCAACGACCACACCCTGTGGAAGTCGATCCGGCGGGACATTGGCGCGTTCCTCACCAACGTCTGGCGGGATGGCGCCCTGCTCGGGACTACTCCTCAACAGGCCTTCTTCGTCAAGTGCGACGAGGAAACCAACCCACCCGAAGTCCGCGACGCCGGGCAAGTGGTCACGCTGATTGGCATCGCGCCTGTGAAACCGGCCGAGTTCGTGATCTTCAAGCTCATGCAGTCGGCCGAAAACACCAGCCAGACCGAGAACGCAGGAGCCTGACATGAGCACCCCAACCCCTGCAGCCCAACCCGGAAACGTGGTGGACCCGTACCGCGCGTACAACTTCAAGCTCGTGATCCAGGGCGTGGTGCAAGGACATTTCACCAACGTCGAGGGTCTGGGCCTGAAAATCGGCCGCATTCTCTACCGTTCCGGCGGCGAAAACAGCACCGTCCGGGTCATCCCCGGCCAAGTCGAATACACGCCCGTCACGTTGAAGTACGGCCTGACCGATTCCACGGAAATGCTGCAGTGGCTTTTCAAAGCAGTGAACGGGACGGTGGAACGGCGCAACGTGTCCATCGCCATGCTCAACGATGCCGGTTCCGCGGAAGTCCGGCGCTGGAACCTCCTGGGCGCCTGGCCGTGCGACTGGTTCGGAGCACCCCTCGATGCGCTGGGGAAGGACCTCGCGATCGAAACCCTGAGCATCGCGTACGACCGCCTGGAGCTCGACGATGCCCGCGCTCCCGTCGCCTGACCCCTTTTCTTGGCGGCGGGCACTGGCCGGACGGTTGCGCCGCGTGGCCGCATGGGTGGAGCCGGTTCGCGGTTCTGACGCCGCCTGGGCGCCTGATGCCAGCCTGGGCCCGGCGACGGGTGCCAGCGAGGTGTCCGGCGGGGGTCCCGCGTCGGGGTTCTTTGAGGAAGGCACGACGGCGGCCCGCGGCTTCGACCTCGACGGCGCGCCCGAGCATTGGGTTGCGTTGCTGCGGGATGCAGGACTGGCCCCGCCCGCTGCCCCCACCTCCGCTGCCCCCGCCTCCCCCGCCTCCGCTGCGAGGCCTGCTCCCGTTGTCGGGCCCGCTCTGCGTGCTTTCCGCCGACTTTGGCGCGCAAAGAGGACCCCACAACACGAACCCACTCCCGTTGCTGGGCCCGCTATGCGCCCTCCCGAACCAACATTCCACGCAGAGCGGGCCCCACAACAAACTCCTGCCCTGCGGCTGCGCACACCATCCCACCCCGAAGAACCCCAAGCGCCCACAAGCACTCCCCTTGCTGGGCCCGCTCTGCGCCCCAACCAGCCAACAAAGAGCGCACAGCAGGCCCCACGCGTCGTTCGCACCCAGGCGCCTCCCGTTGCGGGGCCCGCTATGCGTGCTTCCGAGCATCCAATGAACGCAGAACAGGCCCCTCAACGGACACCTGCCCTGCGGCTTCGCACACCATCCCAACCCGAAACACCCCAAGCCCCCGCAGGGACTTCCGTTGCTGCCCCCGCTGTACGTGCTTCGGAGCACCCAGAAGACGCAGAGCAGGCCCCTCAACGGACACCTGCCCTGCGGCTTCGCACACCATCCCAACCCGAAACACCCCAAGCCCCCGCAGGGACTCCGGTTGCTGCCCCCGCTGTACGTGCTTCGGAGCACCCAGAAGACGCAGAGCAGGCCCCACAGCGAACTCCGGCCATCAGGCTGCGCACACCATCCCAGCCCGAAACACCCCAAGCGCCCACCAACACTCCCGTTGCGAGGCCCGCCCTGCGCCCCAACCAACCACCAAAGAGCGCAGAGCAGGCCCAGCAACACAGTCAACGCCAGCCAAACCGCACCCACTCCACCGCACACATGCCAGCTCCCGCGCTGCAAGGCACCTGGCCCGAACTCGCGCCCAGGCCCACACTCCAGCAAGCACACCCAGCCAGCGCCCTGACCCAGACCATCGCCCGCCAATCCCGCCTGGACCAAGAACAGCAGGCGGTCTGACATGGAACGGGTCGCCTTCCTGATCGAGGACACCGGGGAACACCTCGGCTGCTTGCTGAACCCCGAGACGGTCGTGATGCAACGCACGGCCGGCGTGGAGCCGCGAAGGAGCGCGGGCGGCAAGCTCAGCGGCACCGGGTTGGCGGACGACCCCCTCCTCTTCACCGGCGGCGGCCACACCGAATTGCGGCTGGATCTCCTGTTCGACGTCGACCTCGCGCCGGCGTCGCTCCATGTGCAGGACGTGCGGCAGATGACCCGGCCCATTTGGGCGCTCGCGGAAAACAGCGCCGAAGTGGAGCGGCAACGTCGGCCGCCGTCGGTCCGTTTTGTCTGGGGACGCGCGTGGAACGTGCCGGGTATCGTCACGGAAGTGGCGGAGCGCTTCGACCGTTTCGCGCCCGACGGTTCACCCCTGCGCTCATGGATGCGGATGGTGTTCGTGCGGGTTGGCCAGGCCTCGGATGAGGAAGGCGGCGAGAACTACGAGCTTGCCCAGCGCCTCCCCGCCGTGGACCTGACGGCCCCGCCAGTGGACACCCTTCAGGTCACCGGCGACGGCAGCACCGACCGGGACATGCCAATGCCCGACGGCGGTGACCTCCTTCCCGAGGTGCCGCCGGCTGAGTTGGGGCGGCTTTCCATTGAAGCGTTCGGCACACCCCTGCTCTGGAAGCTGCTCCTGGAGTACAACAACATCGACGACCCCGCCCACTTCAATGGACCCCTCGCTGTCCCGCCGGTCGGTGAGGCGCCATGAGGCAACTCCAGGGCCTTCCCGAGCTCATCGTCACGCTCGGCCGGCGCAGGCTCAGCACCGCGGAGACCGCAGCCATCGTGTCCGTCAACGTGCTCAGTTCCCTGGCGAGGCCTGCCCAATGCCTCATCAGTTGGCGTCCGGGGCCGGGCCGGACAGCCGCAGCCCGGGGCGGAGTGGACCCCGCGCCCGGCGACGCCCTCCGGGTGGAACTTGGCGGCCAACGTACGGCGCTCTTCGCGGGTGAGGTCACGGTGGTGGAGTACAGCTACGGGGCGGACCTTGGCCAGGAAATCCGCGTCCGGGCCTACGATGCTTTACACCGGCTGAGGAAACGCCAATTCACGCGGCTGCACTCCGATACGGACCTTGCCACCCTGGCCAAGACCCTCTGCGACGGGACAGGACTGAACGTGGTGGGCGGCGGCGAGCGCCTGGGCAACGTCTACCAATGCGCCCGAACGGACCTCAGCCTGCTCGTGGAACAAAGCGCCCGCGTTGGCACCTATCCCGTGGTCCACGACGGCACGCTGACCCTCACCGGGCTCGACGGCGACGGCGAACCCGTGGACCTCATGCTCGGCTCCACGCTTCACTCGGCCGAGATCGAACTCAGCCAGGAACCTGCCTTCGCCAGTGCCGCAAGCAACGGCTGGCGCGCGGAGGACGCATCCACCCATGAGGCAACAACCAGCACCTCCAACGCCAAGGCCAGCGTCTCTGCCGACCCGGGCCTGGCCAGCGTGGGTGCAGGCGGACCAGTCCGGAGGGACAACGAACTCCTGGACAACGCTGCGCTCGCGGACGGTTTGGCCCAAGCGGAGTTGGACCTCCGGATGGCCGGGCAGGTGACCGGTATTTTCGTCGCAGAGGGCAATCCCAGGCTCCGGGCTGGCGGCAGGGTCAGGATCGCGGGCGTTGCTTCGAATATCGAGGGCACGTACCTGATCGCGAGCGCCGCGCACCGGCTGGACGGAACGGGGTACGAAACTACAGTGACCACCCGGCCGCCCACCTCTGCACCGGAACGGAGGCCTGATGTGTTCACGCTCGGGATCGTCGTGGACACCGAGGATCCCGAAGCGCGGGCACGGACGCAGGTCCGGCTACCGGCCTTTCCTGACCTCCACACCGCGTGGGCGCCGGTCCTCACACCCGCTGCGGGTCCGGACAAGGGGCTCGTGGCCACCCCCGCTCCGGGCGACGCCGTCCTGGTGCTGCTCCCGGCGAGCGATCCCGCCCAGGCAATCGTCCTCGGCGGTCTCTACGGCCGCGAACAGCCTCCGGACCATAACGTAGGGACGCCCCGGCACAGCCGCTACACCTTCCGGACCGCTGGTGGCCAGCAAGTGATGCTCGACGGCGGTGCCCGCACCGTCAGCTTCACGGACGGCCACGGTTCCTCGGTGGAACTGGGGCCGGACAAGCTCCGCATTACCGCGGCCACTGACCTTGTGCTGGAAGCGCCCGGCAAGGCTATGAAAATCCGCGCGAAGACCGTCGACTTCGAGGAGGCCTGAAGACACCATGAAAATCCTGGTCAAGGAAGCAATCCTGCGTTGCGGGCACGACGGCAAGGTGGAAAACATCCCCTCACAGGAATGGGTTCGTATCAAGGAGTCCGCGATCCTGGTAGCCACGGATCCACAGGGCCGGGACATCAGCATGTGCCCGAATATCGGCATCAACATCAAGCCCTGCAACAAGACCTTGCCCGTGACCAAGGGGTATTCAACGTTCATCAAAATCGGCGGCAAAGCCGTGTGCCTGGACACTGTGGAGGGCTTCACCGACGGGACGCCTCCGGGCGCGGTGAAGTACAACGTCCGACGGCCCAGGCAGACGTTCGTGGAGGCCGGCTCATGACAGGAAGAACATCGTGAGCGCCCCGCGCTACAAGTCCCTGGCCTTCATCCACCCGGACTTCGACGCCACCGCCGGGCTGCCCGGGCTCAGGATCACCCCGGCGGGCAGGCTGGCCATTGTCACGGACGCCGCCTCGGTCCGGCAGGCCCTCCTGCTCCTGCTGAGCACGCGCCCGGGCGAGCGCGTGAACCGCCCGACGTACGGCTGCCACTTGTTCCGCCTCGCGTTCGCTCCTGCCGATGACACCACCGCCGGACTCGCGATCCACTACGTGGCCAAGGCCGTGGAACAGTGGGAGCGCCGCATCACGGTCCTGTCCCTGGACGCGTCGAGATCGCCCGAGAGCGCGGAGATCCTTGAGGTCAGGCTGAAGTACCGGGTCAGGACGTCCCAGCTTGAGGACGAAATCGTCATCGCCTTGCCCGTGGAATCCGGAGGTGCAGCATGAGCCTTCCCGTCCCCAACCTGGATGACCGGAGCTTCGCGGACTTGGTTGCCGGCGCTCGCGAACGGATCCAGCAGATCGCCCCCGAATGGACCGACCTCTCCGTGCACGATCCCGGAATCACCATCGTGGAAGCCTTCGCGTACCTGACCGACACCCTCATGTACCGGCTGAACCGCGTGCCGGACAAGCTGTACGCCGTCTACCTGAACCTGCTGGGCACGTCCCTCTATCCGCCGAGTTGCGCGGAAACCATGCTCGAATTCAGCAGGGCTTCGGCCGCAAACACCGACCAGGAGATCCGCATCCCCCGCGGTACACAGGTCAGTTGCCCACCCGGCGTTCCGGGCACACCCCAGCCGGTCTTTACGACGACGGCGGCAGCCACCCTGGCTTCCGGCCAGGCCAGCGTCCTGGTCCCCGCAGCCGACGTCACCATGTATGACGCCATCCCGATCGGGACGGGAACGGGCCGGCCCGGCCAAAGTTTCGTGATTCCGAATGCGCCGATCGTTTCGGGCGCCGGCTTGGCAATCGCCGTCGAAGTTCCTGCGGGGACGCGGCTGAGCAGCGGCGAGGCGGTGCTGGTTGATGGCAAGGCGTTCCGGTACTGCCAAGAGGTGGAGGCGTTCGCGGACGCGGGTCCCGGGGAGGTGCCGGTGCGGATCGACCGGAGTGCCGGCGTCGCCATGTTCGCCTGGTGGGACGAGGAGTCCGCAGGACGGACCGAGCAAGCGCTGGTACCGGGGCCGGGGGCCGAGGTCCGCGCGTGGTTCCGCAGCGGCGGGGGTGCATCCGGAAACGTGGGCGCAGGGCAGTTGACCGTGCTGAGGACACCCGTGCCCGGCGCGAAAGTCACCAACCCGGAGCCTGCCACTGGTGGCCGGGACGGTGAGTCCCTGGAGAACGCGTTGCGTCGGGCTCCCCAGGATTTCCAGGCCCGGGACCGGGCGGTGACTGTCCGCGATTACGAGGTCCTGGCCAGACGGCACGCCGGTGTTGGCCGCGCCCGTGCCTTCACGCGCCGGGACCTGTGGGCCTTCGCGAAGGCCGGCGAAGTTGAAATCGTGTTGGTTCCGTTCGTCCCCGGTGGCCGAGACGCCGGCCCGCATCCCCTCAGGGCAGCAGAACTTGATGCGCATGCGCGGGACGAAGTGCGCTCTGACGTGGAAAAATACCTGCGCAGGCGGTCCACGGTTGGCGCCGAGCCTGTAGTGCGCTGGGGCCTCTACAAGCAGGTGCTGGTTGACGCCCGGATCGTTGTTCGTCCCGATGAGGACGCCGAGGCCGTGAAGTCCCGGATCGTGGGCCGTCTGTCTGAAGGCATCAGCCCGCTGAGCCCGGATTCGTCGTCATATGGTTCAGGTTTCGGCAAGCCCCTCCGCGTCTCGAACCTTTACCGGGCCATGGAGGAAGCCGAGCCGGGAGTGCAATACGTGGACCGGGTCCGCCTGGAAGTGGACAAGGTTCCGGACACGGACGCTGTGGGACTGGTGCAGGCGGAGGGCCAGGATAATACGTGGTTCGTGGCGCAGGACGGCATGCTCTTCCGGACCACCAACGCCGCCGACGGCTGGGAGGCCTGCGCGGAGTTCACCACCGCAGATGCGGCTGCCGGGTCGGAGGAAACCGTCCGGGCCATCGCGCCCTTCCGTACGCCGGCCCCCGGCCGGGCCGGGCCTGAACGGCATCCCGGAATGGTGGCCGTCAGCACTGTTACTGACACCGGGTCGCGCGTCTACATCAGCGACGACCTTGGCGAATCGTGGCGCAAAACCGCTGAGCTGGGGTTTGTCGTCGCGGATCTGTGCTGGGTGGACCGCCAAGGAGAGCCGCTGCTCCTGCTGGCCGGCGAGCGCGGCCTGTACGAACTTCCCGTCACCGAGGGCGCCATTCCGGTCCAGAACGTGGTGGATGTGAGCCAGCCGGACCGTGGCTTCTATGCGGTGGACGCCCTGGTGGACATCCGTGGCCGGACCGGCGTGGTGGTGGCGGCCGAAGCATCGGCCGGCGTGTGGCTTTCCCCCGATGCCGGGACCGCCGGGAGTTTCAAGCAGGTCAAAGCGGCCGGCGAGGACATCCGCTGCCTGACGGTCCAGTACGACGGCGGCGCGAGCTATGTGTGGCTCGGCCGCGCAGTGCCGGAGGGCACCGGGACGGGATGCCTGCGGTTGAAGATCGACGAACTGGGCCGCACTGATTTCGACCAGGAGTTCATGGATTCCTGGGAGCAGTTCAGCACGGGATGGACCGGCGGCAGTTGCTGGGGTGTGCATGTGATGGGCAATGCGGCCTACGCGGCCACCCAGAGCGGCGGAGTGCTTCGATTGCAGCTGGGGCAGGCGTCGGCCCAATGGAGTGTCCCGGACGTGAACTGCAACCTGCCCTTGCGAGACCGTACCCGGTTCGAACCCGTGCGGTCAGTGTCAGGGGCTGTAGGTCCGGACGGAGCCGCATTGGTACTCGCTGCCGGTCCCAAAGGCGTCTATCGGAGCACCGACAGTGCGGTGTCCTGGGAGAGCTGCACCCGCCGGGTAGTGGAGGACGTCGTCACCCTTCCGGACACGTGGCTGTTCTGCTCGGGCGACCACCGGATCGAGGTGGTCCACGGCAATGGCTGAGACGTCAAAACTCCTGAGAGTGCTGCCCGAAGTGTTCCAGGTGGCGGCAGACACCAGCCCACCCATGCAGGCACTGCTCGCGGTGGCAGAGGACATGCACGCACCCGTCCGGCAAGTCTTGGACGTCATCCATACCGTTCCGGATCCAAGGCGGGCACCGGCGTCGTTGATACCGTTCCTGTCCCGCTGGGTGGACCTGGACTGGCTGACCTTGCCGGGGCCCGAAAGTTCGCGCTCCGGCAGCATCCCCGTCGCCCGGCAGCGGGACTTGATTGCTGCGGCAGCACAGTTGTCTGCCCGCCGTGGCACCGTGGACGGGCTCACCCGTTTCCTTCATCTGGCCACGGGAGTCCCGGGGTTCGACGTCGAATCCGTGCCGGGTACCTTCCATATCAAGGTCTTGGTTCCCGCTGCCGCCGCGGATCAGCTGGAACTGGTCGGCAGGATCGTCAAGGGCGTGAAGCCTGCGCACGTGACGGATGAGCTCATGGTGCGGCCAGCAGGTGGTCCCGATGAATAAGGAGAACCGGACACCCATCCTGGTTGTCCTTGCCTGTGGGGTGATCGCCATCCTGGTGCTGGTCTTCGGGGTGAGCTGCGGCGGCGGGAACAACAACGCGGCTGGTGACTGGCAGGCAGGCTTCTCCGGGGCTGCTGCAGGGGGACGACTCACGGGGGCGGACTTGTTGGTGAGCGGCGGATCCTGTTCCGTCTCCGACGCCCAGCTCACCGTCACCGGAGCCTGCGTGCTCGAGGTGAAGGAATTCGGTGGCGGCCTGTTCTACTTCGGACCACCCACCAAGCGGGCACGGCTGGTTCCACAGCAGCCGGTCACGGTGTCGCTCTTCATCCAGGGAACACGCGCGGAGCAGGACTCCGGCCCCGGCAAGACCGTGGACCTGACGTTTGGAACCTCGGGCGGCCAGTTGGGCCTCATGTGCCGGTCGCTAGGGGCCTGCGTGCTGCAACTGCAGGAAGCGGGCTGACATGACCACGCGCAACACCTCGGCAGCCCGCTGTTTCATCGCTGGGCACCAACAGCATTGCGGTTCCCCCACGAGCTACGCCACCACCAGCCGAGGAGTTAGACCATGACCACCATCACCATGACGTTGAGCTCCCCCGATGTGATCCTGAAGGACGGCAAAGGTTCGCTGACGGCCTCCGTAACCAACGGCTCACCCGGCCCCGAACGGGTGGTCCTGGGCGCCTTCCCCGGGCAGGTGACCAATCCGCCGTCGAAAACGTACACCACCATCCCCAACCCCTTGCGGACCATCGCAGCCGGGGCCACCGAACAGTACGTGGTGAACTTCGATACCGCCGGCGCTGCCGCGGGAAGCTACCCCGTCAAGCTGATCGCGTACTCCGCAGACGACGCCCCGGAAGACTACGCCGATCAAGCCCACGTGGTCACGCTCAACGTGCCGGCGGCCGAGGCACCCAAACCGGCCCCGAAGTTCCCGTGGCTGTGGGTGATCATCGGCGGGGTGGTGCTCCTGGCGATCATCGGGGCGATCCTGTTCTTCGTCTTCAAGGACGCCAACGTGCCGGATGTGAAAACCAAGCCGGAAGCGGAAGCGGTCAAGATCCTCACGGACGCGGGGTTCTCGGTGGGCAGCAGCCAGGTCGAGAGCACCGAAGCCGAAGGCACGGTGGTCAGCCAGGACCCTGCCGGTGGAGAAAAAGCCGGACGAGGCAGCAACGTCAATATCGAGGTCGCCATTCCTGCCCGTCCTACCGTGCCCGACGTCCTGGGCAAGAGGATCGAGGATGCCAAGGCGGCGTTCCAAGCGGCGAAGATCCAATTGGACTTCACCCAGGGATCGCAGTGCTTTGGCTCCGCTTTTGAGCCGCTGTTCCGGCCGTGCATTGTGGTGGGCGTGAACCCGGACGTCGGAACCAAGGTCAACGTCAACGCGCTGGTTCTGGTGCGGACCGAGCCGAGGTCGATCATCGTCGTCGACCCACTGCCCAACATCTGCATGATCAATCCGCAGTTCTGCGTCCAAAGGCTGCAACCTTGAGACGGGTTTACACGCTGGGCCCTGTGACATGAAAAGATCAACCATGCGTCCGATGCAGCACTCCAGCAAACTCCAGAACGTCCGGTACGAACTCCGTGGGCCCATCCTCCAAGCGGCCAAGGCCATGGAAGCCGAGGGTCACCGCATCCTCAAGATGAACCTCGGGGACACCGCACCATTCGGGCTGGAAGCGCCGGAGTCCGTGGTGGTGGACATGATCCACCACATCCGCGGCGCGCAGGGGTACAGCGATTCCAAGGGCATCTTCTCCGCCCGGACCGCGATCTCGCAGTACTACCAAACCCGCGGTCTGATGAACATCGGCGTTGAAGACATCTTCATCGGCAACGGCGTCAGCGAACTCATCTCCATGACCCTGCAGGCCTTCATGGAAAACGGCGACGAAATCCTCATCCCCGCCCCTGACTACCCCCTCTGGACGGCCACCGTCACGCTCACGGGTGGCAAGGCCGTGCACTACCTCTGCGATGAGGACGAGAACTGGTGGCCGAACATGGCCGACGTCGAGGCCAAGATCACCCCGCGTACTCGCGGAATCGTGATCATCAACCCGAACAACCCCACCGGTGCGGTCTACCCGCGGCACATCCTGGACCAGTTCGCTGCTTTGGCACGAAAGCACGATCTGGTGCTGTTCTCGGACGAGATCTACGAGAAGATCCGGTACGTCGATGCCCCACACATCCACACAGCGTCCATTGCGGACGACATCTGCGTGCTCACCTTCAGCGGGCTTTCCAAGGCCTACCGCATGCCCGGCTACCGTGCCGGATGGGTGGCCGTCACGGGACCCTTGGCCGCCACGGCAGCGTACCGGGAGTCCTTGGAACTGCTCGCGTCCCTGCGTTTGTGTTCCAACGTCCCCGCCCAACACGCCATCCAAACCTGCCTGGGCGGATACCAAAGCATCGAAGCACTCATCAAGCCCGGCGGACGCCTCCGCGAACAGCGGGACCTGGCGTGGAAGTTGCTCACTGCCATCCCCGGTGTTTCCTGTGTTCCTGCGGCCGGTGCCATGTACCTGTTCGTTCGGCTAGACCCCGAGATCTACCCCATCGAATCCGACGAGAAGTTTGTCCTCCAACTCCTCCAGGAACAGAAGATCCTCGTCTCCCACGGCACGGCGTTCAACTGGCCCACACCGGACCACTTCCGGTTCGTGATCCTGCCGAATGTGAGGGACATCGAGGAAGCCGTGCGCCGCATCTCCCACTTCCTCGCGGCGTACCGGAACCGCCCCGCGGACTAACCCACCCAACTAGGGGACAGCACATGTCCCACTGAGCGCTCAGTAGTGCATGTGCTGTCCCCTACTTGGGAGAGCACGCGTCCTACCGGGTCGGGTCGATCATGGTCATGCCGGCGACCGTTGCCTTGTCGAAGCCGGGCAACAGCGCCGCTGCTTCGGCCAGGCCAATGGTCCGTTCGATCAGCAGTTGCGGCTGGAGCCGACCCTCCTCGATCAGGGCCATCATGCCCGGGTAATCCACCGCGGCCATGCCGTGGCTGCCCAGCAGATCGAGTTCCCAGCCGATGACGCGGGCCATGGGCACTTGCGGGTTGCCGTTGATGGACGGCAACAGACCGATTTGGACGTGCCGACCCCGCCTGCGAAGGCTGAGGATCGCGTCGGCGCACGTCTGTTCACTTCCGACGGCGTCAACGGCCACGTGGCTGCCTCCGCCGGAGAGGACGCTGACTGCTGCCGGAATGTCGGTGCCGTCCGCAGGCACAGTGTGGTCCGCACCAAGACGTGCGGCCACAGCCAACGCCTCGGGGTTCCGATCCACCGCGATGACCCTGGCCCCCATGGCCTTGGCAATCATCACCGCGCTCAGCCCAACACCCCCTGCTCCCACCACGGTCACCCATTCATCTGGCTTCACCTGCGCCCGGGCCGCGAGCGCCCGGTAGGCGGTGGCGAAGCGGCAGCCGAGGCTGGCCGCCGTCGTAAATTCAACGCTGTCCGGGATGGCAACCAAGTTGCTGTCGGCCGCGTGGAGGGCCACATATTCGGCGAAGGAACCCCAGTGAGTGAAGCCCGGCTGCTCCTGGTCGGGGCAAACCTGCGCTTCGCCGGCCAGGCACCAATCGCATTTTCCGCAGCCGCAGACGAAGGGTGCGGTCACGCGGTCGCCGACGTTCCAGCGCTGCACGCCAGGCCCGACGGCGGCAATCACCCCTGCGAGTTCGTGGCCCGGGACATGTGGCATGGCAATATCGTCGTGCCCGGCCCAGGCGTGCCAGTCACTGCGGCACATACCCGTGGCAACAACCTTCACCACCACGCCGCCGGGCAGGGCTTCCGGCACCGGGACGTCCCGGACCTCGGGCTGGCTACGGACTTCGTCAAAGATCACTGCTCGCACGGATTCGACTCTGTCACACTTCCGGGCTCCCATCCGACATCCCTGATGTAAGGAACACTTCGAAAGGACGAACACCATGCCACGCATCAACATGGGCCGGAGCAACAAGCTCGGCTACGCCGCCGTCATCGGGTTGGAAGGCTACGCCCGCAAGTCCGTGGACCCGGACCTGTATGAACTCATCAAGCTCCGTGCCTCCATCCTGAACGGCTGCGGATTCTGTGTGGACATGCACGCAACCGAGGGCGCCAAGCGCGGCATCCCGTCCCGCAAACTTCACGCCGTCGCAGCCTGGCAGCATTCAAAAGTCTTCTTCGATGCCCGCGAACAGGCCGTGCTCGCCCTGACCGATGCCGTCACCCAACTCGGGCCGGACACCGTCACCGACGAAATCTGGAACGCCGCAGCGACGCACTTTGACGACGGCCAAATGGGTGCCCTGATCCTGGCGATCTCCACTATCAACGTGTGGAACCGGATCGCCGTGAGCACACAGATGGAGCCACCGCTGGACGAGAAGAACCTGCTGGTCTGAGCGGTAACGTGGCAGCATGACGCTTGCAGTCTCGGCCACGGCGGCGTGGCAAAGCGAACGGAACCGCCTTCTGGGCATCGCGTACCGGATGCTCGGCGATTTTGGCCATGCCGAAGACGTGGTGTCGGAAGTCGCGATGGACGCCGTCCGTCAGGAACGGCGTTCCAGCGTGGACTCCTGGCCGGCCTGGCTCACCACCGTGTGCGTTCGGCGCTCCGTGGACCGGGTCCGCCAACTCGCTGCCATACGGGAGGACTACACCGGCCCTTGGCTGCCCGAGCCAGTGGACACGGCCCGGCTACCGGAGGAAACACTGGCCAACCGCGAGCTGTTGTCGCTGACCTTGCTGCACCTTGCCGAGCAATTGGCACCCGAGGCGCGGGCGGCCCTTGTGCTGCACCGCGCCTTCGGGATGTCCGCCCCGGACATCGGGGAAATCCTGGACAAGACACCCGCTGCCATAAGGCAGATGATTTCGCGTTCGGAACGCCGCTTGGACATCGACCCCGACGCACCCGCCCCTCGGGCCAAGGACCGCGCCGCCTTGGAGAAGCTGGTGCTCGCCATCGAGAACGGCGAGATAGACACTGTGGTTGCGATGCTGGACCCGGACGCCGTGCTGTGGGCCGACGGCGGAGGCAAGGTCAAGAGTGCCATAAACCCGCTGTTCGGGGCCGCCAGGATCGCACGGTTCTTCCTGGGCATCCTGGAGAAGGCTGCCGCGCTGCAGCCAGTCACTGCCGATCTCATCGACGTGAACGGCGGGCCGGCGCTGGTGCTCCGGCATTCGGGCCGCGCCGACGTCTTAGTGCTTGACGGCGGCCCTGACGGCGGCATCCGCGGGTTGCGGCAGATCTCGAATCCGGACAAGCTGACGCGGGTTGCGCTGTAACTCTGCCGCGAAACCGCGGGAAAGCTGCCCGTTCGTGGGGAAGCTTCCGCACGAGCAGGCAGGCTTCCCGCGAACCCGGCGCACAGGTAGCCGAGCTAATCCCCCGCCGAACCACTCACCCGCAGCGCGTTGATGATCGCCGGAATGGACCCGATGAGCATGATCAAGGCCCACACCAGCGCCACCACCACGGTCACCAGCGCCCAAAACTGGTCCCCGATGGACACCAACGGCCCCGGCAGGAACCCGTGGATCAGCCCGAGGACCACCTGCAGCAACACGGAGATCACCAGCAGGATCACCAAGCCGGTGACCTTGAGGAACTTCGGCTGGCTCAGGATCAGCAGCACCGCGAACACGATCTTCAGCAGCAACAACAAGCCGAGAATGGCCGCGGCCTGCCCCTTGGGAAAGCTCCCCCACAGCGCCAGGTAGGCAATGGTTCCGAAGGGCGTCGCGACGAACAGCCCGATCATCAGAAACAGTTTGGCCAACGCGAGCAAGGCCGTCAGGAACGCCGCGATCACCCACAGCAGGGTCACGATCAACGTGGCAATTCCTTGGACCCGCCCATAGGTGCGCAGGTTCATCATGAGGCTGAGCCCCAGCATCACCACCGTGAACAGCAACAGCCCATCCAGGAACGCCAGAAAGCCGATGCCCGCCCCCGGAGGATCGGCATCGGCTTTCTGTGTCTTGAGGAAAACCTCCAGCGGAACGCCCAGCTTGTCGGCGTCACCCGGGGAGACAGGATCGACGGCGGTCTGGCCCAGGACCAGGGCCATGCCCACCTCGGTCAGGACTACCAGGGCGAAGACAACGACGGCGGCAATGAAGAACGGCCGGCGCAACGCATCCGGATCCGGCCCGGCACGGAAACCCTCACGAATTGACCACGCTGCGGCCATGGCTCAATTGTGGCACCGTGGCTGGCCATGGCAAGGGGTGACAGGCCTTCCGCGCCCTGATGTGTTGCCCGGGTTGACGGTGCTATTCGAAGGTGATTACGTTGCTGGGCCTGACCTTGCCGGTGGCTTGGTCGACATCAAAACGGCGCAGCGTACCGCGGCCGACGGTATCTGCGGCCATCTTCGCCAGTTTCAGTGCATTGACTGCGCAGATCGACTCGGGGCCGCTGGTGTAGCAGTGCTCGATGACAGCATCCGGCACGAATCTTCCGCCCATCACAGGATCTTGCAACCTGCCTGACCACCACCGTTGTCGCGCTCGTTCGATCGCGGTTTCCCTGATTGTTTCGACATCAACAATGTCCACTTCCTCGTAGCGGGACATGAAGAGCTCGTCGATGTACTGCGCGGGCAATTTTTCCCATGACAAGGTGCCGTCGATGACGACGTTCTCGCCTGTAGCGAGCGCCATCTGCCTGACCAGGTTGGTTGTTCTTGTGGAAATAGTGTGAACGTGGGAGGCCAACTCCCGTACTCCTACGGGCTTGCCGTCGGGCAGTGTGTATTTGTGGGGGTAACTCAACAAGCCGTGCCGTTCAGCGTCGTCCAGGATCAGGTCTTTGGCATCGTCAGGGTCAATAAGGCGGTATCCCTTAAGGTCCAACGTCTTCAGCGCCTCGGTCTTGCCTGCTCCAGGGGGACCTGCGGCGATAACAACTGCATGGCCCGCCGTCATAACATCCTGCTGCCGGGCCATGAATGCCTTTGCCAAGCGGACCACTGTTGCGTCGTCAAAGTAGGCCAAGAGAAGATCCGGAGCTTGCTCCAGATCATTACCAGGACCATATAAGTCGGTCAGCGCTGCATGAACAGCCTCCCTTTCAGCGGCCAACAGCCGCCCTGACCTCATTGAATTCGGACTCATTCAGGAGATCCTGAGCGAACGCTCCTACAACCTGGTCCCATGTTCCGGGAAGCCGGCCCTCATGCGGGTACGGGGCATCCTCACCATCCGTGTAGGTCAGGGACTTCAACTTTTGGAGAAGTTCCGCCCTGGGGGTGTCGTAAGCAAATGCGCGAAGGATGATCTCCTCCGGCTCTTCGGCCGACAGTACCTCTGGTCGACGTTCGATGGCCTTCAGCATTCGATGCACTTTTGCCTGACTGGTCACCAGAACATCAGCGATCTCACGCTGGTTCATCCCCCGCGAGGAGGCATTGTGAACCGCACGCAGTTCATCAAGCAGATCCACGCGCTGCCGGGCCTGACGCTGCAACGCGCCACGGTGCAAAGCAGCAATATCGTTGTTCATCACGATCATGGCGACCTTCTTTCCTCACGCTCAGTCTACGCGAGTGATTCATCGTGAATCAATCAATCGCACGGCGGATGTGGTCGCAGCTCTACACACGGCTGATCTCTAGGTCCCCACGGTCGCCCGGCGCCGCAGCCGGGCCACGAGCGTCGCGGCGAGTAACGCCGTCGTGATTTCCAGGCCGATCACCAACAACAGTTGGGCGGCCCCGGCGGTATCAACAGCGCCCGACGCCGGCCTGCCGCCGTGCGCGTGTCCGGAACCGCCGGCTCCGAGCAGCAGCACGGCGTGCAGGGCAACCATGGCGAGGGCTGAGCCGGTGACTTGGTGGAGTGCACCTACCCGGCTGTGGCGCCAGATGTGGACAGTGCACGGGACGCAGACCGCGGCCAGGGCCACCATGACCAAGCCGATCCAGGCGTCGTGGTGTCCGGAAGCGGCGAGCCAGAGGTGGGTCAGGCAGGAGACGGCCGTGATGGCGGCGCAGAGCCGGGGGTGAAGGACGGGTCCGTTGGTGCGGACCCGTCCTGCAGTGATCGCCATGGCTAGTGGCAGTGCCCGGAGGCTTCGCCGTGCCCTGTCTCAGCAGCAGTCTCACCGGGAGCGGTGTGGCAGCTCGAACCTGAGCTGTTCGCGGGCACGTCCAGCACGGGGCTGCGGTCGAAGAAGCCCTCGGGGCGGAGCTTGAAGCCGACCGTGTCCACGGGCATGATCGGCCAGTCCTCGATGCGCGGGAAGTGGGTCAGGCCAAAGGTGTGCCACACAACGATGTCCTGGCCGTCGATGTCGCGGTCCTGGGCCACGTAGGCCGGGAGTCCTGCCCCGCCGGAGTGCTGGTTGACGAAGTCGCCGGTGGGGTAGCGTTCCTCGTCGGCGTAGCGGGTGACCCAGACATCCTTGGTGGCGAAGGCCGCGCGGCGGGCGATCGAGGAGCCGGGGTCGGCCAGGAGCGTGGGCTGGTTTTCGGCGTGGAGTTTGTAGCCAACGGGTTCGCCCAGGCGGTTCTTCGATTCCGGGTTGGAGATGATCCACGTGCGGCCAACCTTGGCGTCGGATTCGCGGACTGCTTCGGATTCTTTGGTGAGGACGGTGCGCTTGCGGGAAAAGGCGTTGCCACGTTCGTTGCCCGGACCCATGGCCTGGCGGACCACATCCTCTTCTTCGACGCGGTTGGTGAAACCGTCGATGGCCATGTCCAGTCGGGCGCTGAAAAGGTGCTGGTGGAAGGGTGCGCCCAGGCCCGGGGCGAGCTGGGAGATGTTGTCCGAGCCGCCCTCCGGGAACGCCGAGGTGAACACGATGCCGGTGGCCTTGGCTTCGAATTCGATGGTGCCGTCCAGGTAGAGGTACCAGTAGAAGCCGTAGTCGTAGTTGCCGATGGTGGTGAAGAAGGAGATCACCAGGCGGCGGTTGCGGCGGGTGTAGTTGATGCCCGTCCACAGGTCCGAGTGCTTGGAGAGGATGCCCCAGTCTTCCTCGTGCATGCAGATGCCGTTGCGGATTTCGCGGGGGTTACCGAAGGCGTCACTGATCACCGGGCTGAGGTAGGTGATGTCGCCCAGGCAGTCGCAGCCCAGTTCCAGGGAGTTGGCGTACTGGCCCACGAGGTATTCGCCGGTATCGAAGTAGTTCTGCCACGACCGGATGGGCGAAGGATCACCGTAGGGAACCACCATTTCCGCGATCGACGCGCGGTTGATGATGGGGCGTTTCTTGTCGCCGTCCTTGAAGGCCAGGTTGTGCAGGACAACCCCTTCACGGACATCGAAGCCGACGTCCACGCTCCACTTTTCCCACTCCACATGGTTGCCGCCCGTAACGGTGAAGCTGGGGCCTTCCGGCTGGGTGATGCTGATGGGCTTCTGCGTGTCGCGAAGGGGTCCCGTCAGCTCAGGGTTCGTGTAGTTGCCGTGCTCGGCGGGAATGGGCATCACGCCGAGGTCGATCACCTGGGTGACTTCCTTATTCACTACGTCCACGTAGGCCACCAGGCCGTCAACGGGATGGGCCCAGGCGCTGTCTTCCGGGAAGTCCTGCACGAAGGCCAGACCGCGGAGGATGCGCCGTCCGCGTTCTTCCTCGTACTCGAAAACGCCTGCGGACAGCGGGGCAACGCGTACCTTTGCCACGTCGAGGTCGCGGGCAGCCAGGGCAGCCAGCCACCGCTCATCCGTCGCCAGGAGCGTCTCCACAACCTCGAACTCTTCCTCAAGGACCGGCAGCTCGCCGGACACCTTGGTATCAAGCTCGACGGCGGACAGCACCTCTCCGCGGGCGGCGGAGACGAGGACGTCGGTGGGTGCTCCTCCGGAGATGTCGTGGATGAAAACGCGGAACCTGCGGTCAGGTTCCGCGGTGCCGCGGGACGGATCCACCAGGCCGAGGTAAGCGATCCGCTTGGCGTCCCCGAGGTGTCCGGAGGCCTGCAGGACGCCTTGCACCGTGGTGATCTCTTCAGCTGTGGCCAGGCCGTATTGGGTGGAAATGTCAGTTGCTGTGGGCGTCATGGCTGCCTCTTGTCCGGGACCTCGACGGGTCAGGATTTATTTTCTATTGCTGTAGAGAATAACCAAAACGTAAGATGGGTCACAAGACCTGTCCGCCGATTATTTTTCCGGGAGTCCCCTTCGTGCCAAAGATTGTTGACCACGATCAACGACGCCTCGAACTGGTGGACGCCACGTGGCGGATCATCGCCAGACTGGGCATTGAAGGTGCCACCATGAGGGAAATCGCCATCGAAGCAGGGTTTGCCAACGGCGCCCTGAAGCCCTACTTTCCCACCAAGGACCTGCTGCTCACGTCGGCGTTCGGACACGTCTTCAACCGGACCAACCAGCGCATCGCCCTGGTAACGGAAGGACTTTCCGGCCTGGCCGCCCTGCGGGCCTTCTGCACCGAAGTCCTCCCCCTGGACGAGGAACGCGTCAATGAAGCCCGGATCGTCATCCCGTTCTGGCAAAAGGCCTTGAACGAACCGGACATGGCCGCCCTCCACAGCGAATCCATGAGCCAGTGGCACACCACCATCACGGCCCACACCGCAGCAGCCCGCGCGGCCGGCGAGATTGCCATGCCCATCGGGGACGCCGCCGTCGCCGATCACCTGCTCAACATGATGCTTGGGGCCCAGATCGTGGCAGCGCTGTCCCCGGCGGAGCACTTCTCCATCAACCTCGAGGGGCAGTTGGACAACTATTTGGCGCTGCTGGCCGCCTGAGTCAGGTTCCGCCTACGCCAACCCTCGATTACACGTTCCTGGCGGAAGCGCTACGAATATGTAATTCTAGGCTCTCGAAGTCATTACATATTCATAGCGATACCGATACCATTATGAAATGGCACTCAGCATCCCCGAACTGGCGAAGCGCCTCAACGTCAACCAGAGCCGAGCACGGCAACTCGTCCAATCCGGCCGCATTCGCGGACAGCGGGTAGGTGGACGCTGGATCGTTGAAGAAGCTGACGCCGCCCAGTACCGGCCCGGAAAGCCGGCTGGCCGGCCGCTGTCCGAACGCAGTGCTTGGCAACTCATGTCGTGCTTCTGGGACGACAGCCTCAGGCACTCCCTCCTCGATGACTTGAAACCCTCGCCCGTCGAGAAGCATCGTCTCAAGCAACGCGTCAGCCGATTGCAGGACTCCCCCGATTCGCTGGAGCTTGTTGCGGCGTGGCTGGCCAACCGCGCCGAAAAGTTCGAGTTCTCCTCCAGCCCGGCGGACATTCCCGAGCTTCGCGAGGACAACCGAATCCACCTCTCCGGAGTCTCGCATCCACGGTCCGGGTTGCTGGCCAACTCAGAGGTGGAAGCCTACGTGGAACGCGACGATCTCAAGGACGTCGCCAAGGATTGGTTCCTGGTTCCGGCACTTCCGGGCAACAGGCCCAATGTCGTCCTTAGGGCCGCTGAACGAATCCCAGACGAACTTCCGCCGCTTGTGGTGGCGGCAGACTTGGCCGAGCGGCCCGGTGTCCGCGAACAGCAGGCAGCACGCGAAATCCTCAGGAGTATTCATGCCCATTGAACTTCCCGCAATGTTCGCCGAACAGCAGGAAGCATGGCAGGCTGTCTTCGAAATCCACAAAGCGATGCCAAAGGGGTGGGTTCTGGTTGGAGGCCAGGCGGTCTACCTGCACGCTGTGGAGCGGGGCGCACCGTATGTGCGGGCTACGAAGGACGCCGATTTGGCACTGGACATCCGGGCATACCCGACGATGCTTCACGACTTCACCGAGCTCCTCGTGAACCTTGGCTTCGAATCTGTGGGGGAATCCCCGGAGGGGTACCAACATCGATGGAAGCGCGACAAGGCTCTGATTGATGTTCTCATCCCGCGCTATCTGGGTGAACGCGCCGAGAAGCGACGCGGAGTCACGGGCGGGACCACAATTGCCGCTCCGGCCAGCCAGCAGGCCCTCGACCGTTCCGAGACCGTCGACGTTCAAGCAGGATCAGCGTCCGGATATGTAAACCGACCCACGCTCCTCGGCAGCCTTATCGGCAAGGCGGGGGCGCTTTCAATCATCAACGATCCCCTGCGGCAGCGACACATCGACGACTTTCTTGCCTTGGCATCCGTTGTCCGCGTCTCAGACCTTCGCGGCGTCACCTACAAGCGCGCTGAACGGGACCACCTGGCAAACATGCTTGGTCGCCTTGCCAATGAACCAGGGCTTATGGAACAAGTACCAGAGGGTGCCGACGGCGTTGAACGCCTGCGTTCGTCGCTGAGCTGAGAGGCCTAGCTCGTAGCCCCCGACGCCACCACTCCAACGCCCAGTCCCGCAATGATTCCGCTGGACGTACGCTCGACGACGGTGCTCACCTTCGGCTTCTTCAGCCACCGCATCGCCTTGAACGCCACCACGGCGATCATCGAGAGGTACGCGAAGGCAATCACGGCCACGACGACGCCCAGGATGAGGGACGTGCCCATGGTGTCGCCGCCGTGCGGGATGAACTGCGGAACCACGGCGAGGTAGAACAGGCCCACCTTGGGGTTGAGGAGCGTCGAGAGCGCACCCGCGCCGAGGGCCGAAAGGCGGTTGTAGGGCAGCGGCTCTTCGGCGGACCCGGCAGCACCGGCCTTGGCTGCGCGGCGCGACTTGATGAACGACGAAACACCCAGGTACAGCAGGTACAGGCCGCCGGCGATCTTGATCCAGCGGAACAACTCCGCAGACTGCTCCAGGATCGCGGCGAGGCCAACCCCCACCAGTGCGGCCCACACGATGGCACCGATCGCAGAACCGGCTGCCGCGGCGATCCCCGCCGACGGTCTGTTCAACGCGATGCGAAGCACCAGGAAGGTGTCCGGACCGGGAGTCACGGACAGAATCAGGCAAAGACCGGCAAATGCAGCGAGGGAAGCGAGAGTCACAAGATCGATTGTGGAGCATACCGGCAGGTAGCGAAAGCCAAGTGAACCTAAAGCGTTCGCTTGCCGTCAAGGCCTGTTCGTCCAATGACAAGACCACTCCACGTGACGCCAACCACACTGGAAGCATCGCCGCGCGCCTCACCGGCCGCCAAGACTTACTACCGAGCGGAGTACCAATGGAGACTTACGACGCCCTGCTGGCCTCGATCACCGCAGCCCCCGGCCAGAACAGCCGCACCATTTTCGATCCCGCCACGGGCGAAGCCGTCGGCGAGGCCCCGGTCCACACGGTCAACGACCTCGAAGCCGCCATCGCTACTGCCGCTGCCGCCCAACCCGCGTGGGCTGCCTTGGGCCACGACGCCCGGTCCGCTGCGCTCCTTAAAGCAGCCGACGCCGTCGAACGCTCCGCCGAAGAACTCGCCCAACTGCTCTCCCGCGAGCAGGGCAAACCGCTGAACGGCCCGAACGCCCGCTTCGAAGTGGGCGCCTGCGCCGCCTGGCTGCGCGCCACGGCCGGCACCCCGCTGGAACCGGAAGTAGTAGTGGACGACGGCGAAACCCGCGCCGAACTGCACTACCGGCCCATCGGCGTCGTGGGTGCCATCGGACCCTGGAACTGGCCCATGATGATCACCGTGTGGCAGATCGCCCCGGCCCTGCGGATGGGCAACTCCGTGGTGGTCAAGCCCTCCGAATACACGCCACTGTCCGTGCTCGCGCTGATCTCGATCATCAACCAGGAACTGCCCGAAGGCCTGGTCTCCGTAGTGTCCGGCGGCCGCGACGTCGGCGAAGCGCTTGCTTCCCACAAGGCCATCGGCAAGGTCATGTTCACCGGCTCCACCGCCACGGGCAAGGCGATCATCCGATCCTCCGCGGACACGGTCAAGCGCCTCACCCTGGAACTCGGCGGCAACGACGCCGGCATCGTCCTGCCCGATTCGGACCCCAAGGCAATCGCCGAAGGCCTGTTCTGGGGCGCGTTCATCAACACCGGCCAAACCTGCGCGGCGCTGAAGCGCCTCTACGTCCACGAGTCCCAGTACGAGGCCGTCTGCACCGAACTCGCAGCGGTGGCCTCCGCGATGCCCATGGGTAACGGGCTCGACGAGAACAACGTCCTCGGCCCGCTGCAGAACCGCCAGCAATACGACATCGTCGCCCGCCTGGTAGACGCCGCGAAGGACTCCGGCGCCCGGATTCTCGTGGGCGGCAACCCTGACGCCGACCAGCCTGGCAACTTCTACCCGACCACGCTCGTGGCGGACATCGACAACGACAACCCGCTCGTAGCAGAGGAACAGTTCGGTCCGGCCCTGCCGATCATCAAATACAGCACTGTTGATGAGGCCGTCGCCAAGGCGAACGCGCTCGACGTCGGACTCGGCGCCTCGGTCTGGTCCTCCGACCCGGCCGCCGCCCGCGAAGTCGCCGCCCGCATCCAGGCCGGAACCGTATGGATCAACAAGCACGGCGCCGTGGACCCCCGCGTCCCCTTCGGCGGGGCGAAGCAGTCCGGCTACGGCCTCGAATTCGGCGCCGAAGGCCTCAAGCACCTGGGCGTTCCGCAGATCATCAACGGCTAACTCCCCTCCCGCGTCACCCAACTGGGTCGCAGTTAAGCGCGTTTTCACGGCTCAAAACGCGCACAAATGCGACCCAGTTGGGTGCCGAAGGCCATACGGTGGACGCTTTTGCGCAGCCCCATACCCCGCATGAAACCATGAGCACCATGTCCCAGAAGATCGCGTACCAAGGCGAGCCCGGAGCCAACTCGGACCTCGCGTGCAAGGAAATGTTCCCCGAACTCGAAAGCGTGCCCTGCGCCAGCTTCGAGGACGCCTTTGAACTCGTCTCCACCGGGGAAGTGGACCTTGCCATGATCCCGATCGAGAACTCCATCGCGGGCCGCGTGGCGGACATCCACGTCCTGCTTCCACAGTCGAACCTGCAGATTGTTGGCGAATACTTCCTTCCCATCCGCTTCGACCTGCTGGGCATTCCGGGCAGCACCATCGAGGGCGCTACCGAGGTCCACAGCCACATCCACGCGTTGGGCCAGTGCCGGCGCATCATCCGCGAAGCAGGCCTGAAGCCCGTGATCGCCGGGGATACCGCAGGGTCTGCCCGCGAAGTCAGGGACTGGAACGATCCCCGCAAGCTCTCACTCGCTCCACCGCTGGCCGCCGGGCTGTACGGACTCGACGTCCTGGCCTCCGGCGTCGAGGATGATCCCACCAACACCACCCGGTTCGTGGTCCTGGCCCGCGAGCGCGCGCTTCCCACCAAGGAAGAACTGCCGGGTCCCGCGATCACCACGTTTGTGTTCCGCGTCCGGAACGTCCCCTCGGCCCTCTATAAGGCGCTGGGCGGGTTCGCCACCAACGGGCTCAACATGACCCGCCTGGAGAGCTACATGGTGGGCAACGAGTTTGCGGCCACCATGTTCATCTCCGACGTCGAAGGCCACCCCGAAGACGCCCGCCTCCGGCGCGCGCTGGAGGAGCTGGAGTTCTTCACTACGGAGGTCCGCGTCCTTGGCGTCTATGCCGCGGACGGCTACCGCGAGCGGAGCCTGGTTAACGTCTGAGCGACTCAGACCGCCTTCCATTCAGAATATGTTCTGAATACACTGTAGGTATGAGCACTACCACCACGTCAAGGACTACGTTCCAATCGTCTGAGCTCAGCAGGTCTTCCGCTGAGGTCTTCGCGGCCGCAGCTGACCATCCGGTCCGGGTCACCCGTCGTGACGGTGAAGCGCTTGTGCTGATGTCCGAGAGCGCAGATCGCGCGCGGGCTTCCCTGCTGGAACTAGCCGCACAACTCGTAGCGGTCTCCACGAGCACCGAGGGGACCTTGGCGTGCCGCATGAGCGACCGCTTCCCATGGATGCTGGCGCTGAGCAAGGCTGACCAGGAAACGTGCGCGAGCGAGGTCTTGGCCGCTGCCCGAGCCTCCTTCGCAACAAATCAGCCTCACCTGGCGATTGCCGAGCTAACCGCTTGGCGTGAATCGGCAACGGCACTAGCAGCCGGCCTGGGCAAGGAGCCCATTGAATGGCTTGAAGAATCTGAACCCGTAGAGCGTCCCTAAGGCATGGCGAAGGACTCCAAGGTTGAGCGCCCTACCAAGAAGAGCGAGTACGATCTTCGCTTCGCATCTGTTCAGGCAAAGCGCGGGTGGATTGATCTGCGCGCAACCATCCGCAATGCGTTGACGGACTCCTGGGACTTCCTTACCCGGACGCCCCAAGTCATGACGCCCACCAACTACCCGTTGCGTGGCGAATTAGGTTTGGTCTCTCATCAGGGTTCAACGCACGAGCGCTGGCAGCACAAGCCAACGCTCAAGGGTGATGCCCGAATTTGGTTCTTCGTCGTCGAGCACGTTGTCTATCTGGAGCAAGTGCATACGCACCACCTCAACGAGACCAAGTAGCCGCTGCCGAATGCTAGAAGTGCGTCGGCTCCTCCACCAGCGCCGTCGCGATGCTGTCCGCATCCTCCAACGCAGCCAGGTAACGCTCGGCATCCAAGGCCGCTGAACAACCCGTACCGGCTGCAGTGATGGCCTGGCGGTAGCGGTGGTCCACGGCATCGCCGCAGGCGAAGACGCCCGACAGGTTGGTGCACGTGGTGGGTGAATCCACCTTGATGTACCCCTCGGCATCGAGGTCCACCTGGCCACCCAGCAGTTCCGTGCGGGGCAGGTGCCCAATCGCCACGAAGATGCCCGTGGCCGCCTGCTCCCGGGTTTCCCCGGTACGGGTGTCCGTCAGCGTTACGCCCGTAACCTTGGCATCACCATGGATGGCCGTGACAGCAGAGTTCCACGCAAAGCTGATCTTCGGGTTGTCCTTGGCCCGCTGCGCCATGATCCGGGAGGCGCGCAACTCACCCTTTCGCACGACGACGGTCACCGACTTTCCGAACCGCGTCAAGAAAGTCGCTTCCTCCATGGCGGAGTCGCCGCCGCCCACCACGATGATGTCCTGCTCGCGGAAGAAGAAGCCATCGCACGTAGCACACCAGGAAACACCGTGTCCGCTGAGCTTCTTCTCTTCCGGCAGGCCGAGTTCCTTGTAGGCCGATCCGGTAGCCAGGATGACCGCCGGAGCCTCGTGGGTCTCCCCTGCCCCGGTGACCACCGACTTGAGGTGGCCTCGCAGCGAAACGGACGTGACGTCGTCGAACACTATCTTTGCGCCGAACTTCTCCGCCTGGGACTGTAGTCCGTCCATCAGCTCCGGACCTTGGATCCCCTCGGGGAAGCCCGGGAAGTTCTCCACCTCGGTGGTATTCATGAGCGCCCCGCCGGCGGTCACCGATCCGGCCAGGACCAGCGGCTCAAGCCCGGCCCGCGCGGCGTAGATCGCGGCCGTGTAACCGGCAGGACCGGACCCGATGATGATCAGCTGTTCCTTGCTCATGAGAATCTCCTTGGCTGGGCAGGCATGACGCCGGGCGGGTAGCCGGGCGGGTACTTGTTCAAGTGCAGCAAGTACCCGCCCGGCAATCAAGGCCTAGCGGACGCCAGACGCCTCGCGTTCCTTCACGGAAGCGGACGGCTTACCGCGCCCCAGCTTGCTCGGCCACCAGATCTTGTCCCCGATGTCGTAGGCCAACGCGGGAACCAGGAGCGAGCGCACCAGCACGGTATCCAGCAGCACACCGAACGCCACAATGAAGGCCAACTGCACCAGGAACATGATGGGAATGACGCCCAGCGCGGCGAAGGTAGCCGCGAGGACCACTCCGGCGGAGGTGATCACGCCGCCCGTCACGCCGAGTCCCCGGAGGATGCCCGGCCTCGTTCCATGCTTGAGCGATTCCTCGCGGACGCGGCTCATCAGGAAGATGTTGTAGTCCACACCCAGGGCCACCAGGAACACGAAACCGAACAGCGGAACCGTAGCGTCGGCACCGGAGAACTGGAAGATCCCGTTGAACACCCAGGCCGAGACGCCCATGGCCGCGCCGTAGGACAGGACCACGGACAGCACCAGAAGCACCGGCGCCACCACCGACCGGAGCAGGAGCATCAGGATGAACAGGATGACCACCAGCACGATCGGAATAATCACTGTCAGGTCGCGCTGGGCCGTGGTGTTGGTGTCCAGGGCGGTGGCGGTGACCCCGCCAACCAGGGCGTCGCGGTCCACTTCCTTGACCGAGACACGCAGCGACTTCACCGTGTCTTCGGCTTCGATCGAGTCGGCTGCGCTGTTGAGCGTCGCGTTGATCAGCACACGGCCGTCGCGGACGGCGGGATCAGCCGGCGTACCCGGTGCGCCGGTAATCGGCACGCTGCCCTCGCCCAGCAGGTAGGCGTCGCCTACGCCGTTGGCAGCCTTGACCTTGTCCAGCACCTGCTGCGCGGCGCCTTGGGCGGCAACCACGACGACGGGGCTGCCGCTGCCGGCGTCGAAATGCCTCGCCAGCGCGTCCTGGCCGTCGACGGCATCGGACTTGGCCAGGATGACGTCGGTCTGCGGAACACCGTTGGCCTTCAACTGGAGGACACCCGCAGAGGCCACGGCCAGGAGCAGCACGGAGACGATCCACACCACGCGCGGTCGGCGTGAAACCAAGGAACCCACGCGCCGCCACAGACCCTTTTGCCCCTCAAGGCCGGTGACCAGCTCGGGTTCGCGTTCGTCGTCGGGCAGCAGCTTGGGACGGAAGGGCCAGAAAGCTGCGCGGCCCAGCAGCGCCATGAACGCAGGCAGCAGGGTGAGCGCGGCGAACAGCGAGCAGACGATGCCCGCCGCAGCCACGGGACCGAGGGCCTTGTTGGAGTTGAGGTCCGAGAACAGCAAGCACAGCAGCGCGATGATCACGGTGGCGCCGGAAGCGAGGATCGGCTCGAAGGACGCCTTCCACGCCGTCAGCACTGCCTGGGTCCGGTTGGTGGTGTGGGTGAGCGCTTCGCGGAACCGGGCAACGAACAGCAGGGCGTAGTCCGTGGCGGCACCGATCACCAGGATGGACAGGATGCCTTGGCTTTGGCCGTTGAGCTGGATCCAGCCGAGCTTGGCCATGCCGAAGACCAGCAGAATCGCGGCGCAGAGGGCGAAGACGGAGGTCAGGAGGACGGCTATCGGCAGCACGAGCGAGCGGTACACCAACAGGAGGATCACGAACACGGCACCGAGCGCCACGAGCAGCAGGATGCCGTCGATGCCGCCAAAGGCGTTGACCAGGTCCGCTGTCAGGCCAGCCGGGCCGGTGACGTAGGCCCGCATGCCGTCGGGAGCGCCGGGCTGCACTACGTCGCGCAGTTCCTTGACCACGTCACGGATCTCGTCAGTCTCGGCGATGGGCACAATGTACTGCACCGCTTTGGCGTCCTGCGAAGGGATGGGCCCGACGACGGCGCTCCCCAGCTTGAGTGCCTCGATGTCGGCTTTCAGCTGGGCTGCTTCGCCCAGTTGGGCCGGGGTGAATGCGGTGTCGCTCTCGACGATGACCACTGCGGGGATTTCGTCGGAGTCGCGGAACTTGGCCTGCCAGTCACCGGCTTCGGTGGCTTCCGCCCCGGCCGGAAGGAACGAGGCCTGGTTGTTGGAGGAAACTTCCTCCAAGCGGCCAAACGTCGGGCCGCCAACTCCAGCGATTCCCAGCCAGGTGACGACCAGCACCACCGGGATCAGCCACCGCAACCAGAACGGCACTTTCTGCGTTTTCATGGGTCCTTACTTTCCGAGGCACGAGTGGGTATTTATTAGACTATAGAGTATCTCTATCATGGAACTAATCAAGCGGACTTCGTCGCCGATGCCTTGCTGGGCGGGGACGGGGAGTAATATCCGGAAGGCAGCAAAGACGTAAGGAGGGCGCTGATGTCGGATACGTGGGACGAGCGCCCAAGGGATCCCGCAGCGGACGCGGGCGGCCGCGCTTCGGTGAGTGGCGCGCCGGAAGGTGCCATGCCGCCGTCGGGCCTTCCTCAGGACCTTGTCCGGCTCCTGCAGGACTTCACCCTCGAAGCCAACCACTATGTAGACGCTGCTGGCGGGCGCAATGACATGCACAGGACCGACCTGAACGCGTTGGCCGTGGTCATGCGCCACTCGGCTGCGGGCCGCGTGGTGACGCCGGGCGTGCTGCGCAGCGAACTGCGCCTCAGCTCCCCCGCGACCACCGCATTGGTGGATCGCCTTCACGCCTCAGGACACCTCACCCGCGAGCGCCTCGGCACGGACCGACGCCAGGTCCAACTTCACATGACGCCCAAGGCATATCGTGACGGCAGCGCCATGTTCCTTCCCTTGGCCATGCGGATGGGGAAGGCCATGGACGCTTACAGCCCGGAGGAACTGGAACTGGTCCGGCGCTTCATGTCGGACATGGTTGAGGCCACCATCGACGCCCGCCACGAAGCAACCAGCTCCGAACCCAACTAGGTCGCAGTAGTGCGCGTTCTGACGGCTCAAAACGCGCACAAATGCGACCTAGTTGGGCGGGCCAAGCTGTAGCGTTTCCCTATGAACGAGCAGCAGCCTGAAGATGTCTATACCCACGGGCACCACGAGTCGGTTGTCCGGGCCCACGCCTCACGGACAGCCGAGAATTCGGCCGCGTTTGTCATCCCCCATCTCACCCCCGGGACGTCAGTGCTCGACGTCGGCTGCGGCCCTGGAAGCATCACGTGCGATTTCGCGGGGCTGGTTTCGCCCGGGCACGTGACCGGACTGGACCGCTCGGCGGACATCATTGCCCAAGCCACCGAACTGGCCAGGGACCGCGGCGTGGAGAACGTCGACTTCCAAACGGGGAACATCTACGATCTCGACTTCGAGGACGAAACGTTCGATCTGGTCCACGCGCACCAGGTGCTCCAGCACCTCACCGATCCAGTGGCGGCCCTGCGGGAGATGCGCCGCGTGGCCAAACCGGGAGCCATCGTTGCCGTACGGGACGCCGACTTCCACGGCATGAGCTGGTACCCGGAGGTCCCGGAACTCGACGACTGGATGGAGCTCTACCAGAGGATCGCGCGCCGCAACGGAGCAGAGCCCGACGCCGGTCGCCGCCTGGTTTCGTGGGCGCAGCAAGCCGGGTTTGCCCAGGTTTCCCCGAGCAGCAGCAACTGGCTCTACGCCACAGCACAGCAGCGTGCCTGGCAGTCACGGGTCTGGAGCGAACGGGTGCTGCACTCCGCCTTCGCCGAGCAGGCTCTGGAGTATGGCTTCGCCAATGAGGCCGACCTCGCCCGGATTGCCGCCGGCTGGCATCGTTGGGGCGCCACGGAGGATGGCTTCTTCCTCATCCCGAACGGGGAAGTCATTGCGAGGGCTTAAGAACTTTTAGGCACCATGTAGAAATGTCCCACCCGGTTCCGACCTATGAGTGAAGGCGCCCAGACAGGGAGCCCCTCAACAAGGAGTTCGAGATGAAATACATGATCATGATGTTCGGTTCGGCCGAGGGCATGATGGAAACCGCCGATCCGGAGTGGGTCAAGGAAATGATCGGTTTCATGATCCAGATCGACAAGGACCTCACCGAGTCCGGAGAGCTCGTGTTCAATGCGGGTTTGGCTGACGGCAGCACCGCGAAGCTCGTCAAGCAAACCCCGGACGGCGTCATCACCACCGATGGTCCGTACGCGGAAGCCAAGGAATCCCTGGTGGGGTACTGGGTAGTGGACGTCGCCAGCGAGGAACGGGCCGTGGAGATTTGCTCCAGCATCGTGAAGTACTCACAAGTCGTGGAGCTCCGCGCCATCCCGGACGGCCCGCCCGAGGTCTAGCTTTTGACTCAGCCCCCGCGGGACACGCGAATCGAGGACCTGCTGCGCACGCTCGCGCCGCAGGTCCTCAGCGTGCTGGTCCGTAAGCACGGCCAATTCGATGCCTGCGAGGACGCCGTTCAGGAAGCCCTCCTCGAGGCCGCGCTGCAGTGGCCGTCCGGAATGCCGGATAACCCCAAGGGCTGGCTGTTGTCCGTTGCGTCCCGACGGTTGATCGACGTCTGGCGCAGCGACTCCGCCCGCCGTGCCCGGGAAGACCGCGTGGCGGCCATGGAGGTCGACGTGACCGTTTCCGCTGCCGACGACACCCTCGCCCTCATGTTCCTCTGCTGCCACCCGGCCCTCTCGGCACCGTCGCAGCTCGCCTTGACGCTCCGCGCTGTAGGAGGACTCACGACGGCGGAAATCGCCTCCGCTTTCCTGGTCCCCGGAGCGACCATGGGACAAAGGATCAGCCGCGCGAAACAAACGATCCAGAAGGCCGGTGGCCGCTTCGAGCAACCGGCACCGTCCGAGCGGCAGGCGAGGCTCGGCGTCGTACTTCACGTCCTGTACCTGATCTTCAACGAAGGCTACGCGGCAAGCTCAGGTGAGTCGCTGCAACGGGAAGACCTCACGACGGAAGCGATCCGGCTGGCCAGGCTCTTGGTGGCCGCTGCTCCGGGCGAGCCGGAAGCGGGCGCACTGCTGGCCCTGATGCTGCTCACGGAGTCCCGCCACGCGGCGAGGACGCTTCAGGACGGGACGCCGGTTCCGCTGGCCGAGCAGGACCGGAGCCTCTGGAATGGCGGGCAGATCACGGAGGGCGTTGCCTTGCTGTCCTCCGTGCTGGGCCGTGGGCGTCCCGGTCCCTATCAACTGCAGGCCGCGATCGCCGCTGTCCATGCCGAGGCGGCTTCCGATGCGGAGACGGACTGGCCGCAGATCGTGGCGCTGTACACGGTCTTGGAAGCTGTGGCCCCCAGCCCCGTAGTGACGCTGAACCGGGCCGTGGCCGTGGCCCGCGTCGAGGGGCCGGTGGTGGCTTTGAAGCTGCTGGAAGGGCTGGATTCCGCGCTGGGTCGCGGGCACCGCCTGGACGCCGTGCGCGGTCACTTGCTGGAGGCGGCCGGACTGCTTGGCCAGTCCCGCGCCGCCTACTTGGCCGCCGCGAAGAAGACCGGAAGCCTGCAGGAGCGTCGGTATCTGATGGGGAAGGTCGCGGATTTGGACGCCGCTCAAAACAACAGCGACGGCAACATATAGTCGAAGCCATGGAACAGCGCATTCTTGGCAAAACCGGCCGGTCCGTTTCCACCGTTGGACTGGGCACCTGGCAGCTCGGGGCCGACTGGGGCTCCGTCACGGAAGAGGACGCAGTCAGCGTGCTCGAGGCCTCCGTGGAGGCCGGCGTCAACTTCTTCGACACCGCAGATGTCTACGGGGATGGCCGGAGCGAACAGATCATTGGTCGTTTCCTCGGCATCAACCCGGACCTCAACATCACCGTGGCCACCAAGATGGGCCGCCGCGTGGACCAGGTTCCCGAAAACTACACGCTGGCCAATTTCCGCACCTGGACGGACCGTTCCCGGCGCAACCTGCAACAGGACACCCTGGACCTGGTCCAACTGCACTGCCCACCCACCGCCGTATACAGCCGTGCCGAGGTGTACGACGCCCTGGACACCCTGGTCAGCGAAGGGGCCATCCGCAACTACGGCGTGAGCGTCGAGCGCACCGACGAGGCCCTCGAAGCGATCAAGCGCGGCAACACCGCCACCGTGCAGATCATCCTCAATGCCTTCCGCCTCAAGCCGCTGGACGAGGTGCTGCCGGCCGCGCGCGAAGCGGGCGTGGGCATCATCGCCCGTGTGCCGCTGGCCTCGGGGTTACTGTCCGGAAAATACACCACGGAGACGACGTTTGCCGAGGACGATCACCGGAACTACAACCGTGACGGTGCTTCCTTCGATGTCGGGGAGACTTTCTCCGGCGTCGATTACGCCACGGGTGTCACGGCCGCGCAGGAGTTCAGCGCATTGGTTCCCGACGGCGTCACCACCTCCCAAGCGGCCCTCGCCTGGGTCATCGCACAGGATGGCGTCACTTCCGTCATTCCCGGGGCGCGTTCGGCTGTGCAGGCTGCTGCCAATGCCGAAGCTGGTTCGTTGTCTTCCGTCGGAGCCGGTTTATCTGCGGGTGTCCGCGACATCTATGACCGCTACTTCCGCAAAGCGATCCACCCGCGCTGGTAGGCGGCAGGCCGGCGTCGTTCTTTCCCGGCGCCGGCTCGGCTGCTCATCACGTCAGCCAGAGCTGCAGCGATAAAGCCCAGGATGAGTGGCGAAGCACCTCCATTGACGAATGCCATAGCAAACAGGTTTGTCCTGGTGGTGTGAACGGTCTCGTAGAACAGCAGGGACAGAACCGCCGCGAGGATCAGGACGCCTGACACCGCGATCTTTGACGCGTGGTCGTTGGCGATCTTGCGGTAGACCACGACAGCCATGAAGGCGACCAGCAGGATGGCCAGCTGCAGTTCCCACGGATACCGCTGGGCGACATTGATGGACGGGATGCCGCCGACGTCGAACAGGAATCCCTTGGAGATTCCTTCCGATTGCAGGGCGAGATAGCCGAGCAACAGCACCACCAAAAAAGCCCCAATCGGCCCGAAGATCTTCATTTTCCCTCCATTCGCATGGCGGGGAACCCCATGCCGAGACTAGTGCGGCCGCGCGCATCATTCAAGGATGGCGCCCGCGTCACCAGCCGCTGCGCGTGGGGGTGTGGCCTTGGCGGGCGTCGTCCGGCATGGCCATTTCGGCGCGGAGTCCCAGGAGGCGGATCGGGCGGTCCGGTTCCATTTTGCCGGTGAGGTTCAGGGCTTGGGTGAGGACTTCGTCGCGGTCGAAGGTCTCCGGAATCTTCTTCGCGTAGGTCTTGGTGAAGAACGGCTTGTAGCGGACTTTGAGTGTCAGGCCAACCACCGGGCGGCCCTCGGCGGCGACATCTTCGAGGACCCGGGCGGTGAGTTCCTTGATGGCATCCTCGACTTGGGCCGGCTCCGTCAGGTCCTGCTGGAAGGTAGTCTCACGGCCGTGGGCGCGGGCAACCCACGGGGTGTCGTCCACTTCCGTGGCGCCGTCTCCCCGCCCGAGTTGTGCGTACCAGGGGCCCATCTTTGGACCGAACTCCTCTACCAGGCTGGCCGGGTCCACGGCGGCGAGTTCGTTGACCGTGGTGATGCCGTGGGCAGCGAGCCGCTTGGAAATCTTCGGTCCGATGCCCCAGAGTCCGATGGTCGGTTTGTCCCCCATGACGTCGAGCCAGTTCTCCTTGGTCAGGCGGAAGGTACCAGCGGGTTTGCCGAAGTCGGTGGCATTCTTGGCGCGGACCAGGTTGTCACCGATGCCGACGCTGCAGTGCAATTGGGTGTTCTCCAACACGGCGCTCTGGATTTGTTTGGCGTAGGCCTCGGGATCGTCCGTGGTGACACCCACGAAGGCTTCGTCCCAGCCAAGCACCTGCACAGTGGCGCCAGGCTGCTCGCGGAGGGTTTGCATCACGACCTCCGACGCCGCGAGATACGCCTCGTGGTCGACGGGGAGGATGATGGCGTCGGGCACCTTGCGGGCCGCGATACGCAGCGGCATACCCGAACCAACGCCGAAAGCCCGGGCCTCGTAGGACGCCGTGGACACTACTGCCCGTTCCGTCGGATCTCCCCGACCACCCACAATGAGGGGTTTTCCCGCGAGCTCAGGCCGCCGCAGGATCTCGACGGCAGCTATGAACTGGTCGAGATCGACGTGCAGGACCCACGGGATACCGCTCACGGGATTAGTCTGCCCCATTGCTGGCGGCCTTGGCTGTACCTCCACGACCTTCTTTGGGCTGCTGGGCGGCGGCTATCAACCTGTTTGGGGTGCCTTCCCTGGCTCGCGGCGGCAAAGTGGGTCGTGGTGGTACGCGAGCATGGCCGCAAACCCCCGTCCGGACCACCCACCTCACCGACATAAGCTGAGATGGTGCAATTTTCCCTTTGGCTGGCCTTGGTTGGTGCCGGCACCCTGATCAGTTTCACTCCCGGCGCCGGGGCAATCTTCACCATGAGCAACTCGCTCAACTCGGGGTTCCGACGCTCCATTTGGGGCATCCTTGGCCAGCAGGTGGCTTTGGTCATCCACATCGTGATCGTTGCCCTCGGCGTGGGAGTCTTGGTTTCCAATTCGCCGCTGATCTTCAACATCATCCGCTACGCCGGTGCCGCCTACCTCGTGTACCTGGGCATCCGGCAGTTCCTGCACAAACCTGACCTGGACAAGGAAGAAGTCCAGGACAAGAAGAACGAGCCCGCACTGTCCATGTTCCAGCGGGGCATCTGGGTAAACCTGCTGAACCCCAAGGCAATCGTGTTCTTCCTGGCGTTCATGCCGCAGTTCATCAGGCCGAACGAGCCCCTCGTCCAGCAGTATGTGGTGCTGACGGCAACTGTCCTGGCGATCGACATCATGGTGATGTGGTTCTTCTTCGCCCTCGCCGCCCGGTCATTCCAGCGCTTCACCCACAACGAGCACGGCCAGAAGGTCCTGAACCGCATCTTCGGCTGCCTTTTCGTCCTGGTGGGCATCCTGCTGGCGGTCATCCACTAGGAACTCAGCCCTGAACCGTCGATCCGCGAACAACCAACGAGCTCTCCAGCGTTACGTGGGGCTCAACCAACGGCACACCTTCAATGAGTCCCCTCAGCTGCTCCCCTGCCTTGCGGCCCAGCGGCGTCGCCGGCAAGTGCACGGTGGTAAGGCCCGGGTTGCTGGTAGCTGAGTATGGCAGGTCGTCGAACCCGGCCACGGCCAGCTCCCCTGGGATGCGGACGCCTTCCACCCGTGCTTCCTGCAGCACACCATAGGCGTGCGTGTCGGTACCGCATACGACGGCGGTCACCCCCTCGCGCTGCCACGCAGGCCAGGCGTCAGCGAATGCGGCGGCGGCAGCACCGACGTCGATCGATGTGCTGATGATGTGCTCTTCAGAAACAGCAAGCCCGCAAGCAGACGCTTCGTCAAGGAATGCCTCGCGCCGAAGTTGGAAGGTGGCCGTTCCGGTGATGCCGTCCACGTAGGCGGCACGGGTGTGGCCCGCGGAAGCCAGGTGCCGCGCGAGCTGACGGGCACCTTGGGCGACGTCGAGGTTGACCGAGGGTGCGTAGGATTCCAGGCCCGGCGCATCGAGCAGAACCAACGGTCCGGCTGCAGAGAGGTCACGGAGAAATTCTGCGGTGGGGGCACCCACAAGAAGCCCGGCCGGCCGCAGCGCGAGGAGTTTCCGCACGTCATCGGCCTGCGGTGACTCGCCGGCGTCCGTGACGGAGAGCAGCAGTTGGTACTCGGAGCCAAGGGATTCCCGGACGCCTGCGATCACGTTGGCGAAGAAGGGGTTGGAGACGTCGGGCGTGACGAGGATAACGATCGAGCTAACGCCGCGGGCCAAGGAACTGCCGATGCTGTCCACAACGTAGCCAAGTTCGGTGATGGCGGTCCGGACCCTCGAAATGTTGTCCTCGGACACGCGCCCCTGAGTCTTGCCGTTGGCAACCAGGGAGACGGTCGCCGTCGAAACCCCTGCCCGCGCGGCAACCATGGCTGCCGTGACTCGTGGCGCGCGTTTGCCGAGGTGATCCGGGATATCCATGCATCGATCTTAACGTTGTTGCACCCATCTCGCGCAGAACATGGCATCAAGCGCTTGACGTTCTTCACGTTAAGCGTTTGACGTAACGCCGGAAGAGGTGCCATGATTCCCCTGAATGCTTAGCGCCCTGTCCGGCGCCGGTCCCAACAACCCAAACCGGACAGGCCCCAATGACGTGGAGAGAACGTGGAAACGAACACCCGCAAAAAGATCATTCTTGATTGCGACCCCGGCCATGACGACGCAGTGGCGTTGCTGCTGGCTCACGGCAACCCGGACATCGAACTGCTCGCCGTGACCACCGTGGTGGGCAACCAGACCCTCGAAAAGGTCACCCGCAACGCGCTTTCCGTCGCCACGATCGCGGGCATCACGGGCGTTCCCTTCGCTGCCGGTTGCGACCGCCCCCTGGTCCGGACCATCGAAACCGCGCCCAGCATCCACGGCGACTCCGGCATGGACGGCCCTGAGCAGCCCGAGTCCGCCATCGAGCTGGACCCGCGCCACGCCGTCGACCTCATCATCGAAACCGTCATGTCGCACGAGCCGGGCACGGTCACCCTGGTTCCCACCGCGGGCCTGACCAACATCGCGATGGCCGCCCGCAAGGAGCCGCGCATCGTGGAGCGTGTCAAGGAAGTTGTCCTCATGGGCGGCGGCTACCACGTGGGCAACTGGAGCGCGGTGGCAGAGTTCAACATCATCATCGACCCCGAAGCCGCCCACATCGTGTTCAACGAGAAGTGGCCCGTGGTGATGGTGGGCCTCGACCTCACACACCAGGCACTGGCCACCGATGAAGTGGTCGCGAACATCGCGAAGATCGGCACCAAGCCGGCCAAGTTCGTCCTGGAGCTCATGGAGTTCTTCAAGAAGACCTATAAGGACGCCCAAGGCTTCGATTTCCCGCCGGTGCACGATCCCTGCGCTGTCGCCTACGTCATCGACCCCTCCGTCATGACCACCCGCAAGGTCCCCGTGGACATCGAGCTGCAGGGCAAGCTCACCCTTGGCATGACCGTGGCCGACTTCCGCGCTCCCGCGCCCGAGGACTGCAACACCTCCGTCGCCGTGGACCTGGACCACAAGAAGTTCTGGGATTTGGTCACCGATGCGATTGAACGCATCGGCGAGCCAACGCTCGACGGCGGCACCTCCGCAAGTGCGCAGGTCACCGCTGGCGCCCTCGTCGCGGAAGGGGCAAAGTAATGAGCACTCCGACAACAGCCAAGGGCAACGTCACCGCCCTCATGGTCGCCCTGCTGGCAGCCTGCGTGGCCTTCCAGCTCAACGCCTCCATGCTCAGCCCGGCACTCGTGACCATGGGCAACGAGCTCCAGACAGACCAGGCAACCATCGGCCTCTCCCAGACCTGGTTCTTCACGGCCGCAGCCCTGTTCTCTTTGTTCCTCCCGCGCCTCAGCGACATTGTTGGCCGCAAGAAGATCCTCCTCGGCATGATGATCCTGATGGCCGTCGGTTCGGTCATCGCGGCCTTGGCTCCGGACGTGACCTGGCTGTTCGTCGGCCGCATCATCCAGGGAGTCAGCGGGCCAACGGTCCCGCTGTGCCTGATCATGCTCCGCTCCGCCGTGAGCAACCCGCGCAAGTACGGCGCCCTCATGGGCCTCATTACTGCGGTCAATGGTGGCGTGGCCGGCGTCGACTCCTTTGTGGGCGGCTACTTCGCCGAGAACTTCGGTTTCCGCAGCATCTTCTGGCTCATGGTTGCCCTGGCGGTCGTGGCCACTGCATTGATCGCTTTCCTGGCCAGCGAGAGCAAGCCCGCCGCAGGCACCACCATGGACTGGCTCGGCGTGTTCTTCATCGTCATCGCCGTGGGAGCCCTGCTCACCGCCCTGAACGAGGGCTCCAAGCTCGCCACGGCGTTCGACGGCGGCACCTTGGCCCTCGCCGTCGGCCTCACCGTTGTTGCCGTGGCCGCGTTCGCCGCGTTCTGGGCCATCGAGAAGCGCGCCAAGCAGCCCATGGTGGAAACCGTCCACCTGCGCCAGCGCTCCACGTGGGCTCCCCTGCTGACCACCACCCTGACCATGACCGGCATCTTCGCGGTGATCAACGGCATCGTCCCGGCATTCGTGCAGGCCGCGGATCCTGGCTTCGGCGTGGGCCCCACCGAGATGTCCCTCATGATCCTGACGCCGTACGCCCTGCTCGGCTGGATCTTCGGCCCGATCAGCGGCCGCCTCGCCCCCGTCCTCGGCTACACCAAGGTGCTCCGTATTGGCCTCATCGGCAGCCTCGTCGCCCTCGCAATCATCGCGCTGTTCGGGCTCAACAACCTCCCGATGATGATCGTTGGGACGGCCTTGCTGGGCATCATGTACGCCGGTACCGTCAACATCATGCTGAACGGACTTGGCGTGGTCCTCTCGCCCAAGGGCAACCCCGGCTTCCTGCCCGGCATGAATGCGGGCGCCTTCAACCTCGGAGCCGGCCTGAGCTTCTTGGTCCTGCCCGCCGTCCTGGTGGCTACCTCAGCGCTGGGTGACGCGAAAGCCTCCTACCTGACCGTCGTCGTCGTTGGCTTCGCCATTACGTTCGCTGCCTTTGCAGCGTCGCTGCTGATCCCGAAGCCCGTCGACGCCGAGGTGACCGAAGACCAAGAGGTGGCCGCGTGAGCAAGTCCGGAATCGTCGTCGTTGGTTCGCTCAACGCGGACCTGACGATCTATACCGAACGGCTCCCGCAGCCCGGCGAGACCGTCCACGGCAACGGCTTCGCGGTGAATCCCGGCGGCAAGAGCGCCAACCAGGCCGTGGCTGCGAGCAAGCTCGGCGGCGACGTGGCCCTGATCGGCGCCGTGGGCGATGACCCCAACGGGACCATGCTCCTTGAGTCCACGGCCAGCGCCGGGGTGGACGTTTCCCGAGTCCGCCGCTCGGACGCTGCCACCGGAGTGGCTGTCATTTCGGTGGACGCCCACGGCGAGAACAGCATCATCATCTCCGCCGGAGCCAACGGCACGCTCTGCCCGGCCGACGTCGACTTGGCCGCCTTCCGCAGCGCCGCCGTCGTCTGCCTGTGTCTGGAGGTGGGCATCGATACGGTGGTGGCCGCCGCACAGGCAGGGCACGACGCCGGAGCAACAGTCCTGCTGAACCTCTCGCCTTACGCCGAGGTGCCGGAGTTGTTGGCTGACTTGAGCGATGTGTTGTTGGTCAATGCCCACGAGGCCGCCCTGTTCCTTGGGTCCGAGGCATTCATCCCCGACGCTGACGCTGAGGCCGAGGATTGGGAGCCTGTCCGCAGCCAGTTCGCAGATCGTGGCCTGCAGCGGGTGCTCGTGACGCTCGGCTCCCAGGGTTCGGTGGTGCTGGATTCTTTGGCTGACGGGGATCAGTTGACACGGATCGCTCCCACGCGGGTTTCCGCCGTCGACACAACCGGAGCCGGCGACGCCTTCACGGGCGCTGTGGCTGCGCGCTTGGCCGCGGGTGATTCGCTGGCCGATGCTGCGTCCTTCGCTTCAGTGGCCGCAGCCCTCGCCGCGACGAAGAAGGGTACCCAGGCGGCGTACGCAAGACTCGAGGAAGTCGAGCAGCTGCGGGGATCTTAGTCCCAGACCGGCACCCAACTGGGTCGCATTTAAGCGCGTTTTGAGCCCTCAAAACGCGCACAAATGCGACCCAGTTGGGTTAAGTTGGCGCAGGGTTAAGCGGACTTGCGGGCTGCGCGTTCCACGGCTTTGCGGGAAAGGTGGCCGTGGCCTGCCATGAGTCGCGGGACCACCACATACACGGCCAGCGGGACCACGAGCGCCGTCAACAGCAGGGCGCGGAACACCGGGTGCCACGGTTCCATGATCGGGCCGAGGGCGAGCATGCCGATCGAAACCAGCGGGAAGATCGCGAGCCAGGTGATGAGGGCGCGAGTGTGGATCGAGGGCATCGGTGGACGGGCCGGCGCGGCGGCGGGTACGGCAGTGGTTTCGGGTGAGGCAGGGGCGGTCATCGGATTCTCCAACCAGATAGTTGCAATTGGCTTGGGACTACCATAACCGGGCCTCCAAGCAATTACAACCACTTGGTTGGAAACTGGTAATATGACCCTATGGCGTGGGACACAGAGCGGACCAAGGGACTATTGCTGGAGGCGGCAACGTCAGAGTTCTGCGCCCGCGGTTTGGCGGGTGCGCGCATTGACCGGATTGCCTCCGAGGCCGGGGTCAACAAGGAGCGGATCTACCAGTACTTCGGCAACAAGAACGCCCTCTTCGACGCCGTCATCGTCAACGCCCTGAGCACGCTGATGGACGAGGTCCCCATCGAAGGCACGGGTCCCGAGGCGATGGCCGACTACGCCGGGCGACTCTTCGACCATCACCAAAAGGACGCCACCGCTCCACGGCTCCTGTTCTGGGAGGGCCTCGAACGGGGAACCGAGGTGGTGGGACTGCCCAAGCGGATGGCCAATTGCGCTTCCAAAGTGAACAGCACCATCGCCGCCCTCCCGGGAGTCTCCAGGGAGGATGCCGGAGACCTCCTCATCACCATCGTGAGCCTCTGCGACTCCGCCCCCGTATTGCCCGCGCTGGACGGCCTGATGGCTGGCGATGAGCCGGGCAGGGCGCAGAAGCGGCGTTCCGCCGTCGTACGGACCGTCTACCTGGCTGCCTCCGCGCTTGCCGCCGAAGCAGCGGAGAGTACCCCGGTTTCCCAGGGTCCACTACCACTTGTCACCCCGTATGACAGATCAGTCACTGAAAATGACTGTCGTGTGGACTAACCCACTAGCCAAGCAGGGGTTCCATGAATCATGCTTGCACCATGTACTCAACGACGAGCCCATACCGCATCATTACGGTCTGCACCGGAAACATCTGCCGCTCACCCATGGCAGCACTCATGCTGGCCGAAGCCTTCGAAGCGGAAGGGCTCGGCGACCTGGTTGAAGTGGACTCCGCAGGCACCACAGGGTACGAGGTGGGACACCCCATCGACCCCCGCGCAGCCCGCGTTCTGGCAGCCCAACACATAGCCTCCGAGGACCATGTTGCCAGGGAATGGCGGCGCGAATGGTTCTCCGAACGCGACCTCATCCTTGCGCTGGACGTTGACCATTTCGGCTGGCTCCAGGAAGGCGCACCGGACCACGAGTCGCTGGAAAGGGTGCGGATGTTGCGCAGCTTCGACCCCCTCATGGCAGGCCGGAGTTCCCTCGATTTGGGCATTGAGGACCCCTGGTACGGCGGCCATACCGACTTCGACAACACATGGACGCTCATCAAGGGCGCGCTGCCCGGAATCGTGCGCCATGTCAAGGCGGCGCTGGCCAACCAAGGAAGCGAGCACCAGCAGGTAACCTCTATGTCATGACCCCTGCACCCGTGATCATTGCTGTCGACGGGCGGTCCGGCGCAGGCAAAACAACGCTCGCCGTCGAGTTGGCCGCACGCCTTCGGGAGCACCACAAGGTATCCCTGTTCCACCTCGAAGACATCTACCCGGGATGGAACGGGCTGGCAACGGGCATCGAACGTTATGTGGACACCGTCCTTGTGCCGCTCCGTGACGGGCAGGCCGCCGAATGGGTCAGCTGGGACTGGGAAAACCACGCAGACGGTCGGGCGCAGGTCACCCTGCCCGCGGAAATCGTCATTGTGGAGGGCGTCGGGGCTTCCGCCGAAGCCGCCCGCCCCATGCTGGACGCCGTCGTGTGGGTGGAATCGCCGGGTGAGGACCGCCGTCGTCGGGCGTTGGACCGGGACGGCGGCACCTACGAGCCATTCTGGGACACGTGGGCCGCGCAGGAAGACGCCTGGCTCACCGCCGATCCCGTGGCCGAGGCCGCAGACATCCGCGTGCAGAACTCTGCCGACGGCAGCGCACCCACCGACGTCCTGCAGGCCATGACATACCTTTCACCGCTGGCCCGCCTCCTTTCACCGGAGCTGAGCGCCCGGCGCGGCCTCCAGCTCCGATCAGAGATGATCCCGGCCTCCCCTGATGCCGAGGCGCTGTTCCACGAGTTGTACGGTTCCTCGGACAACGCCGTCTGGCTGGACTCCTCCAACGCGGCGACGGCCATCACCGGTGGAACGCAGGCCGCCACACGCAGCCGCTTCAGCATCCTCGCGGACGACGGCGGGACCTTCGGCCAGTCGGTACAGCACCAATCCGGGACTACTTTGGTGACGGCCGGTTCGGCGACAGTCCGCACCTCCGGCCCGTTCTTCCGCTGGCTGGATACGGTCTGGGGCCGCCGCGCTGTGCGGTCCCCCGAGGGCTACGACTGCCAGTTCACACTCGGCTGGCTCGGCTACCTCGGCTACGAACTTAAACGGGAATCGGGCGGAAACGATGTCCGCTCAGACACTCCTGACGCTGCTCTGCTCTTCGCCGGACGCGCCGTGGTCCTGGATCACCGGGAGCACACCGCATGGCTGCTCGCCCTGGAAGCGCCCGACGCCGATGCCTGGTTCAGCGCGGCCCGCACCGCCGTCGCGGCTGCTTCATCAGGACACGGCGGGGGTGTGCATCCAGCCACGGTCCATCCAGGCCACGGACGGCGTGCGGCCGGCGTCCCGATAGAGCCAGGCGGCCAGGCCGCCGTCGTGGTTTCTGCGGTCGAGTGCCGCGACTCCGCCACCGACTACAAGCGCAAGATCGTCGAAGCCCAGCATGAAATAGGCGAGGGCAACTCGTACGAAATCTGCCTCACCACCACGCTTGAGGCGTCGGCGGGAGAGCTGGATCCGTGGCAGGCCTACCTGGCATTGCGGCGCCGGAACCCGGCACCGTTCGCCAGCTTCCTGCGGTTCGGCGGCCTGGCGATTGCCAGCACCTCTCCAGAACGCTTCCTGCGGATCCTGTCCGACGGCGGCATGCGCGCCGAACCGATCAAGGGCACCCGCCGCCGGTCCACCGATGACGGCGAAGACATCCGTTTGCGGCACGAGTTGGAAGCCTCGCTGAAGGACCGGGCCGAGAACATCATGATCGTGGACCTCCTGCGCAACGACCTCAGCCACTACGCAGTCCCAGGTTCCGTGACGGTGAGCCGGCTCTGCGCGATCGAAAGCTACGCCACGGTGCACCAGATGGTCAGCACCATCGACGCCCAGCTGAGGCCCGGAGCTCCCCGCGCCGAAGCCGTGGCCGCCGCGTTCCCCGCCGGTTCCATGACGGGTGCGCCGAAGATCAGCACCATGGATATCCTCGACCGCTTGGAGGCCGGCCCACGCGGGGTCTACTCGGGCGCCGTGGGCTATTTCTCGATGAACGCCGCAACGGACCTCGCGGTGGTGATCCGCACCTTGGTGGTCAACCCCGACGGCGGTGGCGGACGCACGCTGAGCCTGGGGGTTGGCGGTGCCATCACGGCCGATTCCACCCCGGACGACGAGTACGAGGAAATCCGGACCAAGGCGTTTGGCGTGCTGTCTACCTTGGGTGCCGACTTCCCCTCCTAGCGGGATACCGGGCTACTGCAGGGTCGCGGTCAGCCTCGCCACGTTATCCACATACTTGGCCAGCGGGGGCCTGTGCACCCAATCCTCGAGGGTAAGCTCACGGGACACCTCACGATACGTGGATTCCACGGCCCGCATGAGGTCCACGGTTTCGGAGCCCAGGAGCATCACTGAAACCTCCATGTTCAAGGAGAAGGAGCGCATGTCCATGTTGCTGGAACCCAGGACGGACACCTCGTCGTCGATGGTGAAGTGCTTGGCATGGAGGACATACGGGGCACGGTACAGGTAGATCCGGACCCCGGCGTCCAGGAGCGCCTCGTAGTAGGAGCGCTGGGCATGGTGGACCAGGAACTGATCGCCCTTCTCGGACACGAACAGCTCCACGTCCACTCCGCGCTGCGCAGCCGTCGTGATCGCGTAGAGCAGGGAATCGTCCGGCACGAAGTAGGGGCTGCAGATGGAAATCCGGTGCTGTGCCGAGTAGATCAGGGTGTTGAACAGGCGCAGGTTGTTCTCCGTTGAGAACCCGGGCCCACTCGGGATCACCTGTGCCGTGACATGCCCGGGGTTGGGCTCTGTGGGCAACCGCAGCTGGTCCTCCAACGACTCGTCGGTTTCGCTGAGCCAGTCCGTTGCGAAAACGACATTGAGCGTTGGGACGATCGGTCCTTCCAGGCGGGCCATGAGCTCCACCCATTTCCGTCCGGCCTTGCGGTGCTTGGGGTTGTTGTAGGACGGCTCAATCAGGTTCTGGGATCCGCTGAACGCGAGGACACCATCGATCACCAGGATCTTGCGGTGGTTACGCAGGTCCGGCCGGCGCCACTGGCCGTGGATGGGCAGCAGCGGCAGCATGGGCTTCCACTGGATCTTGCTGGCCTTGAGCCTTCGTACCAGGCGGCGGTACCCCTTGATGCGGAGCGTGCCGATGTGGTCGAAGAGCAGCCTGACAGTGACGCCCCGTTCTGCGGCTTTTTCCAGTTCCGTGAGGAGGCCGTCCGTCACGAAGTCGCTGCTCATGATGTAGAACTCGGCGTTGACGTAGCTCGTGGCACCTTTGATGGCCTCGGTCATCGCCTTGATGGATTCCTGGTAGCCGGGAATGAGCTCCACTTTGTTGCCGTCCACCATGGGCAATGAGCCGAGCCGATGATTCAGTTCGCTGGCAGACTTCACCCATTCCGGGCCGGAATACATGCTGGCCGGGTCCGCCAGCTCAGAGGTGACCGAACGTACCCGGTGGTTGACGGCTTCCTGTTGTTCCCGCCTGCGCTTGGACAACTTGAAGTTACCGAACAGCAGGAACAGGACAAAGCCCACGGATGGAACCAAAAAGACCGCAAGGAGCCAGGCCATGGCCGTTGTTGGGCGCCGGTTGCCCGGGATGATGCCCAGCAGGACGATGCGCATGATGACTTCCGCGATGGCCCACACGCCCAGAAGCCACGTCCACTCAGGGCCAAGCGGAAACGGAAAAAGCACTCGAGAAACCCCCACGGTCCAACAACCAACGTTGATCACAGCCTATCCGCCCGCCCGCGCGGGACGGCGCCACTAAGCTGGGAACATGACTTCTCCAGCGCCGACGGTCCTCGTTTTCCTCGATCCTGCCTTCGAAAACGGCCGGATTGCCGATTCCAGCCAACCCCAACTCATGGCTACGGACCTGGGAGCGACCCGCGGCGACGGAGTCTTTGAATCGCTCCTTGCAGTCCAGGGCCACCCGCGCAAAGTCCAGGCGCATCTGAACCGTTTGGGCAGTTCGGCAGCTGCACTGGACTTGGCCCTTCCGGACCAGGAATCGTGGCGCAAGGCCATCGGGACCGCGATCACCGAGTTCCGCTCCACGCATCCCGCTCCGACGCCGGAAGACGACGAGGTAGTCGTGAAGCTGCTGGTCACCCGGGGTGTGGAAGGCGCCACGAGTCCCACCTGCTGGGTCCAGGCTTCGCCCTCACCTGCGGGCAGCCGCCGGCAGCGCGAGACGGGTATCGACGTCGTTCTTCTTGATCGTGGCTTCGACACCGAAGCCGGCGAGCGCGCGCCCTGGCTGCTGCTTGGCGCCAAGACGCTCTCGTATGCCGTGAATATGGCCGCCCTCCGTTACGCCCACAAACAGGGTGCGGACGACGCCATCTTCACCTCCACGGACGGCCGTGTCCTTGAGGGGCCGACGTCAACTGTTCTGCTGGCCCATGTGGAGACGATCGACGACGGCGACGGTTCAGCCCGCACGGTCCGTCGCCTGATCACGCCGCAACTGGACAGCGGCATCCTCCCGGGCACCTCGCAAGGTGCCTTGTTCGCGGCGGCGAAGGCTGCAGGCTGGGAGCTCGGCTACGGTCCGCTGGAGCCGCGGGACCTGTTCGACGCCGACGCTGTGTGGCTGATTTCCAGCATCCGGCTCATCGCGCCCGTAAACCACATCAATGGCAAGGAGATCGGCTCGCCGGCCATTCGCAAGCAACTGACGGCCGAACTCAACGAATTGTTCGCCGGCATCGAGTAGACCGTGGGTGAAGACTACCCGTTTGGAACCTAGCAGGCAGCAAGTAAAGTAATCGCTCGCATTACCTTTTGATGAGGAACTCTTATGCTCGGCGATGGCTGCCGCGTGCGTTCATTCGGGTTCCTTATCCTCCTTGAACTGGGTCGCCTTCCTGTGATGAACCTTGTTCTCGTGTTAGTTGGGTCACTCCCAGCTGGCGCTGCCTTCAGACTTTGCCGTCCAACTTCCCGGAGGGAATATGGGACTCAGCTCCCCCACGCAAGCCGAAACATCGGCAACCGAGGTGTCCTCGGAACAAGGCGCCTCCACCGCAGGCCTCCGCCGGTCCATGGAGGCCCGGCACCTGGTGATGATTGCCATGGGAGGCGTCATCGGTTCAGGCCTGTTCGTCAGTTCCGGCTACACCATCGCCACCGCCGGACCGCTGGGAGCCGTGATCGCGTTCCTCGTTGGCGCCTTGGTGGTCTACCTGGTGATGGCCTGCCTCGGGGAACTCGCCGTTGCGTTCCCCGTCTCCGGTGCCTTCCACATCTACGCTGCCCGGACCATCGGGCCTGCCACCGGTTTTGCGACGGCTTGGCTCTACTGGCTCTGCTGGGCCGTCGCCCTCGGTTCCGAATTCACTGCCGCCGGACTTCTGATGCAACGCTGGTTCCCCGGCGTCGACGTCTGGATCTGGTGCTTCGTCTTCGCTACCGTGCTCTTCACACTGAATGCCATTTCATCGCGTGTCTTTGGCGAATCTGAGTTCTGGTTCGCGCTGATCAAGGTTGCCGCCGTCGTCGGCCTGATCATCCTGGGCGGCGCGGCCCTGTTTGGCTTCCACCCGATGGCTGCCGGCGGCTATCCGTCCCTGACCGAGAACTTCTCCACGGACCTAGGGTTGTTCCCCAACGGTTTCACCGGCGTTTTCGTCACGTGCCTCGCCGTGTTCTACGCGTTCTCTGGCTCGGAACTGATCGGCGTCGCGGCCGGTGAAACGGCCGACCCCGCCAAGAACATTCCCAAAGCCATGCGCACCACCGTCATCCGGCTCCTGATCTTCTTCGTCGGCGCCATCACCGTCATCGCCGCTACCATCCCCTACGAGAAGGTCAGCGTAGACGAGAGCCCGTTCGTCACGGTCTTCTCCATGCTGGGCATTCCGTTCGCCGCCGACATCATGAACTTCGTGATCATCACGGCGTTGTTGTCGGCGGGCAACTGTGGACTCTTCTCCTGCGCCCGGATGCTGTTTTCCCTGGCCGACGAAGGCCACGCACCCAAGGCGTTCCGGAAACTGACCAAGCGTGGCATCCCGCTCGTGGCACTCTGTGTGAGCATGCTCGGTGGCCTGGCATCCCTGATCAGCAGCATCGTGGCTCCCGCAACGGTGTATTTGGTGCTGGTATCCATCGCCGGCTTCGCCACTGTAGGTGTATGGATGTCCATCGTGGCCTCGCATTTCATGTACCGGCGCACGTTTGTCCGAAACGGGGGCGACCCTTCCACACTCGCGTACCGGGCACCGTTGTTCCCGCTGGTGCCGATCGTGGCCTTCGCCCTCTGCGTTGTCTCGTTGGTGGGCATCGCGTTCGACCCCAACCAGGTGGCCGCCCTGCTGTTCGGCGTCCCCTTTGTTGGCGCCTGCTACGGCTTCTTCTACTTCAAGTACGGACGACGGCGGCAGCTCGCCCTGGTGGGTACGGAAAAGGACCTCGAGGCTGCGGCGAAGGACTAACTGGCCCTGACCTTCCAGGCTGCGGAAAGGACCCAGCAGGCTCCCAACCTTCCCGGCCACGGACAAGGACACAGCAGGCTCCCAACCTTCCCGGCCTAAACCAAGCTCTGCGAGCCTGGGCTTCCATCGCTGCGAAGCAGCCCCTGTGCAACCGTTCCAGGTTGCCCAGGGGCTGATCCTGTGTGAAGTAAGCTCACGACGCCTCGGGGGGTGTACCGCCCTTACTTCTTGGCCGCCCTGACGGGGTGCTCGCTCAGGATAGAGAGACGGTTGAAAGCGTTGATACCGATCGCCGCCATGCAGATGACGCTGATCTGCTCTTCCGAATAGTGCCCCCGCGCCTCTGCGAACAGCTCAGCGCTGGGCCGGGATGAGCTCATCCGGGTAATCTGCTCGGCCATCTTCATGGCCACAACCTCGGAGGGCTCGAACAGTGGGACTTCCCTGTACACGGCCACCAAGGACAGCCGCTGTTCTGTTTCGCCGTACTTCAAAGCCCGACGATGATGCAGGTCCAGGCAGAACGCACAGCCGTTGATCTGCGAACACAGGTAATTGATGAGCTCCAAGGTTCGGCGCGGGATGCCGATGCGGTCGGCTTCGTCAACCAACTGCTGGGAGTAGTGGGTGAGCGTCGCATAGAGCTCGGGTTGGTGCTTGTCCAGATAACCGGCAAGGCGCGGCGTTGTTTCCTGTTCGGGCATATTTGGAGCTTAATGCACAGGCCAGCGAGAGAGCGTCGGCGAAAACCGGGCGGGAGGTGAGAGAGCGTCCGCAGGAACGGGCGGTTAGGTGAGAGAGCGTCGGCGAGAAGGGGGGATTCGGTGAGAGAGGGTCCTAGTTGCGGGGGTCGGGGGTGTCGGCGGCGAGGCGGATGTGGTTCTCGGCCAGCCACGACGGGTTGAAGGCCTTGCTCAGGTAGTTCGTGCCGGCGTCGGGGGCTATGGCCACCACCACGGAGCCGTGCGGCGCCGCGCGGGCCACCCGCAAAGCGGCAGCCACGGTGAGCCCGGACGACGGCCCCAGGGACAGTCCTTCCTCGTCGAGGAGCCGGTGGACCACGGTGTAGACCTCGTCGTTGGGGATGCGGAGGAAGCGGTCCACGATGGAGCGGTCGAAGGCTTTGGGCCACTCCGATTGCGGCCAGGAGTTGCCCACGCCGTCAACCAGGATCTCTCCGGGGTGCCCGCCACTGTAGGCGGATCCATAGGGATCGGCGCCGACCACTTCGACGTGACCGCCCGAGCGTAGGGCCGCTGCTTGTTCCTTCAGGTAACGCCCGTTGCCGCTGATGGTCCCGCCGGTCCCGATGCCCGCAACGAAGTGTGTGATCAGCCCACCGGTTTGTTCCCAGATCTCCGGCCCGGTGGTTTGGTAATGCGCCAAAGGGTTGGCCGGATTGTCGAACTGCATGGGCCGCCACGCACCGGGGGTCTCGGCCGTGATCCGGGCGGCCACTGCCCGGGCATTTTCCGGCGATTCCGAGGGCGCGTTCCAATCAGTCAGGATCACGCGGGCGCCATAGTTGTGCAGCGCGGCGAGTTTCTCCTCGGAAATGGTGTCCCCGGTAACCACCACCACCGGATGCCCGGTCAGGTGTCCGATCAACGCAAGGCCAATCCCCGTGTTGCCGGACGTGCTTTCCACAATGGTGGCTCCGGGCCGCAGTTCACCGGATCTCTCGGCCGCCCTGACCATGCTCAGCGCGGTGCGGTCCTTGATGGACCCGCCCGGGTTCTCCGACTCAAGCTTGACGTGAATGCTGCTGCCCAGGCCCCTGCCAAGGTTCTCCAACTTCACCAATGGGGTATTTCCCACCTTGTCCAGTACGGAGGTATCGAGCCCGTCGGGCACCCCCATTGCAGCATGCACCCCGTGCCTGCGGGCTGCCGTGGTCACCATGTTCCTCCTCCTTCCGCTGGGACAACGCCAGTGTCCAGGTCACTGCGCACCTGGTCAGGCCTCTGCCCCTCCCATACCTCCGCCACTGCCTCGCGCAGCACCCGCCTCGCCCGTTCAACGAGTTCGGGCGCCGACGGCCGTTCTGCCAGCACATCGGCCAAGCGGCCGACGACGGCGGCAGTCCCCTTACCGAGCGGTTGTGCGGCTCCCGCTTCGAGCAGCAGGTATGACGCCGTCAGGGCTTCAATGGCCAGCAGTTTCTCCAAGGCGGCCAAGGACTTTTCGAGTTGCTGCAGGGCAAGTGGCGCCAGGGTCGAATGGTCTTCGACGTCGGCGGACAAGGTTGGCGCTCCAAGCGTGGCCGGAGCCGCGAGGAACTTGAGTTCGGCCAGCAGACCGGCCGCGGAGTACCACAGCAAACCGGGAAGCTCCTCCTGTGCCAGGCCGGATCCGGCGGCCGCGGCAGCCAGGTGCTTGGCCCGGATGGCACGCTGCGGCGGATACAGCTTGGCGATCCGGCGTTCGCTGGAGATCCCCACATGTGCCAAGGCCAGGCGAAGGCCTTCGAAGGACAAGGCAAGCTGCATCGGCTGGAAGTTCCCACCGGAGACCATCTGTCCGGACTCAAGGTCCACCAAGGGATTGTCGCCGCGGCCGTTCAACTCCACCTCGAGCGCCGAGCGAAGCTGCGCAACCAAGGCCCGGAACGCTCCGTGTGTTTGCGGCGCGGCCCTGAAGGACAGGGCGTCCTGCACGGAAACCTCGGGACGGACGTCTTCCAGCCACCCGCCACTCAAAAGCCGACGGACAGCGGCAGCCGATTCGCGCTGCCCGTCCACCGCCTTGGCCGCCTGGATTGCCGGCGAAAAGGGACTAAGGTTCCCGCCGCCGTCGTACCTTGCAGTGGTTTCCAGGGACAACGCCAGCCCGACGTCGGCGAGCCGGGCCAGCTGCTGCAGCCGAACCAAGGCGAGCGCCCCGGCTCCCACCGAGTAGCTGTTGGCACTGACCAGCGGGAGGGCCTCGCCGGCCGCGAGAGTGAGGGGCTGCAGGCCGGCGTCGGCGAGCGCTTTGGCGCCGGGCACCAGGGTGCCTTCGGCGTCGAAAGCTTCACCTTCACCGATGGCGACGGCGGCGACGGCGGCAAGCTGGGTCAGATCGGAAGAACCCACCGAGCCCTCGGACGGGATCGCGGGGTGCACCCCACGGTTCAGGAGTTCGGCGTAAAAGCCTGCTGTTTCGGGACGGACGCCGGAACCGCCGCGGCTGAAGCCGATGAGCCGGGCGAGGATCACTGCGCGGGCGGCGGCCCGGTCCAGGAAAGTGCCAACGCCGCTGTTGTGATACCTGACGACTTGTACTTGGTAGGCGAGTACTGACTTCTCCTCCACAGCCGTGTCACGGCCTGAGCCGAGCAACGTGTTGAGTCCGTAGACCCGCTGCCCAGACGCGGCCGTCTCTTCGACGATCTCCCGCGACCTGCCCATCAATGTCAACGCATCATGGTTGAGTTTCACGTGAAACGCCGGATCAGAGGCAACAAGGGCCAAGCGCTCAGGAGGCACAGCGGCGGTCCCGATCACCAGTTCATTGGGCAGGGGGGCCATGTCAGAAGTCCAGAAGGTTCTGGCGGAAACCACCGCTGCCGTAACTGCTCCTCAACAGCCCGCGGCGCCGAAGCTCCGGGGTGAGTTTGTCCAGCACGGAGTGGACCGTCACCGGATCCACAAACCCGGAGAAGAGGAAGCCGTCACCGCCAACCGCTTCCCCGGTCTCTTCGAGGTAATCGGCGATCTGCCCGGCAGTGCCGATGATCGAGTCTCCGGCTCCCCCGCTGCGGGCCTGCAGGATCTGGCGCAACGTGGACCCTGGAGGGGCTGCCTTGGAGAAGTGTTCCAGTGTTCCCTGGTTGCTGTTGGTGCTCAGGGTGGGGAGGGGCTCGTCGAGGTCGAACTTCTTGAAGTCGATCACCGAGAGGTAGGAGATCGAGTTGAGTTGGCTGTCGATATCCCGTTGTGTGAGCTCCCGGCGCTGCGCCCTCAGTACCTCCGCCTCTGCAGTGGACCCCACCACGGTGGGCTTGAGGACGAAAAGGACCTTGACGTCGTCGGGGTTCCTGCCCGCCTTCGCAGCCTCGGCGCGGATCGAATCCCGGTAGGCCTTCATCCCGTCCACCCCGCGGGCCAAGGCAATCGCCACATCGGCGTGTCCGCCGGCGAACGCCTTGCCACGGGGCGAAGCACCGGCCTGGACCAGGACGGGTTCCTCCGGCAGCGGCGCGGTGTTCAGCGGCCCACGGACCTTGAAGAAGTCGCCCTGGTGGTTGATCGGGTGAACCTTGGTGTGGTCCGCGAACCTGCCGGCCTCCACGTCCTCAAGCACAGCGCCAGGTTCCCAACTGCGCCACAGCCGCCTGACGACGTCGACGAACTCCTCAGCCTTCTCATACCGCAGGTCGTGCTCGATCTGTTGGTCAAGGCCATAGTTCTGGGCGGCAAGGTCGCTGCCCGAAGTGACGACATTCCACCCGAGCTGCCCCTCGGAGAAGTGCTGGAGCGTGGCGAGGAGCCGCGCCGCGGTGAAGGGCGGGTAGAAGGAGGCGCTGACGGTCGGAACAATCCCCAGGTGCTGCGTGGCCGAGAGCAGGTACGGAACCAGGGCCAGGGGGTCGTGTTTGGGCGCGAAGGATGCGTGGGCCAAGGACACCTCGGCGGTGCCGCCGTAAGTATCCGGAACGGTGAGGGAATCCTCGATGATGAACAGGTCCAGCCCGGATCGCTCGAAGGCCCTGACGGCCTCCTGGTACAGCGCGGGTTTCTTCCAGTCGTAACCCAGGCCGTAGCCGGGCGTCCCCCAGCCTTGGACTCCGAATCCGTGGCCCACGAACCATCCAAAATGAAGCATGGGCTTGAGTGTAGAACTGCTGTGTCCGTTCACCGCGACCTGATTTCATGCGAAGTTACAGGGGGTCGTACTGCGTCAATTATGCTCCCGCTGCGTCACATTTGGACCCCGTTCGGCCCGCCCCGGGGAGGCGCCGGTTACGCAACATGACGACGGCGGTGCAGTCGCCAAATGCGGCTTCCCGGCCGCGGATGTTACGTTTTTCTTGAGTAATGAGCACCAGCGTTAAGCCCTGACTTGCTGGTCGGCAACCCTCTCCCGCGGCGGGGTGCCTCAGGTGACTACTCGGCGTCTTCGAACTTCGAACTGCAAGCGTGACTGAGGAGCACCACGAATGCCTGAACCCACTGAAGAAAAACTCTCCTACCGCCTGATCACGGGTCCTGATACCCGTGACTTCTGCGAACGGATCTCCGCTGCTTTGGCCGAGGGCTACGTGCTGCACGGCAGCCCGGCGGCCACGTTCAACGGCGAAACTGTCATCGTGGCGCAGGCCGTGATCCTGCCCGCTGCGGTAGCCAGTTCGGACGCAGCTGTTGCGAGCGCCGTGGACGAGTTGGACAACTACGAGGAAGCATTCGAGGGCCACGCATGAGCTACGCAGGTGACCTGACCCCGCAGGACGCGTGGGCAAAACTTGAAGACGGCGCCATCCTGGTGGACGTGCGCACCGAGGGCGAATGGGCCCACATCGGTATTCCGGACACGAAGGCCACGGAGAACGATCCCCTGTTCATCCAGTGGAACCTCGCCGGCGGCATCCCGAACTCCCGCTTCCTGGAGGACCTGCAACAGCAGGCCCCCGAGGGCGACGGCGTGGAACTCGTTTTCATCTGCCGTTCCGGCCAGCGCTCCATCGCTGCTGCCATCGCCGCTACTCAGGCCGGCTTTACGGCCTACAACGTCCTTGAAGGCTTTGAGGGCGAACCCGACCGTTATGGCGAACGCACCGTCAACGGCTGGAAGAACCGTGGCCTGCCGACCAACCTTGGGAACGACTAAAAGTGACTTTTAATCCTGACGCCGCCGGCTGGAGCCCTGACACCCAGGCCGTCCGCGGTGGCCTTGACCGTACCAACTTCCAGGAAACCGCAGAACCGGTTTTCCTGAACTCCGGGTTCGTCTACGAATCCGCTGCCGCCGCGGAACGCGCCTTCACGGGCGAAGACGAGCGCTTCGTCTACTCCCGCTACGGCAACCCGACTGTGGCCACCTTCCAGGAACGCCTGAGACTGCTGGAAGGAACCGAGGCATGCTTCGCGACGGCGTCCGGCATGTCCGCGGTCTTCACTGCCTTGGGTGCCTTGCTGGGTGCCGGTGACCGTGTGGTTGCCGCCCGCTCACTGTTCGGCTCCTGTTTTGTGATCCTCAATGAGATCCTGCCGCGCTGGGGCGTGGAGACCGTTTTCGTTGACGGACCGGACCTGGACCAGTGGCGTGCTGCCCTGTCCGAGCCGACCACGGCCGTCTTCTTCGAGTCCCCGTCCAACCCGATGCAGGAAATCGTGGACATCCAGGCCGTCAGCGAACTGGCCCACGCCGCCGGGGCAACAGTCGTCGTCGACAATGTCTTTGCCACTCCCCTGCTGCAGCGCTGTGGCGACCTGGGCGCGGACGTGATTGTCTACTCCGGCACCAAGCACATTGACGGCCAGGGGCGCGTCATGGGCGGGGCGATCCTGGGCACCAAGGAATTCATCGATGGCCCGGTCAAGCAGCTCATGCGCCACACCGGACCCTCCCTTTCCTCGTTCAACGCGTGGGTGCTCACCAAGGGCCTCGAAACCATCGGGCTGCGCGTGAACCACAGCTCGGCTTCCGCGCTGAAGATCGCCGAGTGGCTCGAGCAGCAGCCGGCCATCAGCTGGGTCAAGTACCCGCTCCTGAAGTCGCACCCGCAGTACGAGCTCGCCACCAAGCAGATGAAGGCCGGCGGAACCGTGCTCACGTTCGAGCTCTCGCCGTCCGGTGGCCGGACGGCCAAGGAAGCAGCTTTCGCGCTCCTGGACGGGCTGAGCGTCATCGACATCTCCAACAACCTGGGCGACTCCAAGTCCCTCATCACCCACCCGGCCACCACCACGCACCGCGCCATGGGACCGGAGGGTCGCGCAGCGATCGGGTTGAGCGATGGCGTGGTCCGGTTGTCCGTCGGTCTTGAGGACGTGGACGATCTCATCCTGGATCTGGAGAAGGCCCTCAAACAGGTCTAATCTTCATGCCATGAGGCATCCATACCGCCGGGCGGGGGCTGTCATCGTCGCGGGTTCCGTGGTCTGGTTGGTGGGGATTTCACCCGTTCCGCAGGTCTACACCACACAGGATCCAGCCGAACGATTGCGGCTGCTGATGCGTGGCGAGCGAGGCTGGATCATGGGGCACCACCTGGCTGCCGCGGGAACTGCTGCCGTGCCGATGGGGTTCGCAGCCTTCGCCCGGGCGCTGCCTGGCGGAACGGCCAAGACCTTCGCGCGTGCGTCCGCTGCAGCATTGCTGGCGGGCGCACCGCTCTTTGTCTACAGCCTGTCGCGCAGGGCATCGGACCTTGAGCGTTTCGCCTACCGTCGAGGGTCCAACGCACCGTTCCTTGGGTATTCCTGGCTACACATTGCCGGGCTGGGCGCATTGGGCGCGGGCTTGCTGCGTTCGCCGGCCAAGCGCTGGGTAGGTCTCACGGCTTCGGGCGCTGCCTCGGTCTTCGGCATCATCCTCCTGACCGCCAAGGACATTCCGCCGTTCGTCTTCTACCTCACGGAGGGACTGGTGGGAGCCTTCTTGATCGCCTGGGATGACGAGGCCGGGTCAGGCCCGCCGGACCCGGCCGAGGATGGGCGCGGGATCGCGATGGGCGTCGGCTGACGCCCCGCGCACGGTCAACCTGGCGGCATGCCCGACGGCGGCCGCGAGGGCTTCCGGGGTTGGCGGGCTCTCCGGGTGGCTCTGGTGTTTGCGGTTGAACCGCGTCACAGCCTCTCTTTGCTCGTGGGCACCGTTGCCGCGCTCCAGGATATCCGCGATCCCGGCTTTGACCAGGCCCAGCTCTCCTTGATCGTCAAGGACCGGGCTCAGGTAGTCCACCAAGGCCCACACCACTTCGGCAGCCGGTTCGGGACGGAACTCCCCGAAGTCCAGCAGGTCACCACGGAGGCCTACATTGCTGGCCTGCCAACTGGCCATGCGCAGCAGCGCCGTGGGCACCGAGGAGGGCTCAACGCCGTCGAGCATTTCCAAGGAAGCCGTCTCAACCAAGGCCCGCACCAGCACTGCAATCAGGGCCGCGTCCTCTGACCGAAGGCAGACATCGGCCACACGGACCTCCACCGTGGGGTGGGTCCGCGAGATGCGTGCATCGAAGTAGATCATGCCTTCATCCAGGAGCACCCCTGTGTCCAGCAACCGGCTCACCATCCGGCGATAGGCCGTCAACGAACCGAACACAGCCGACGGGCCGGAGGTGGGCCATCTGTTCCAGGCCTGGATGCGATAGCTGTCAAAGCCCGTGGGAAGGCCGCGCCAGTAGGGAGAGTTTGCGCTCAAGGCCGTGAGGACCGCGAGCTTGTCCCGGATATGGTCCAGCACCACCACGCCCTCCTCCGGCGACTCAACCGAGGTGTGCACATGGAAGCCGCATGTCAATTGCTCATGGGCCGTCAACCCGAACCGCTCCAGCATCTCGGCGTAGCGGGGATCGGGCGTGGTGTGGGTGGTGGATGCGAGGGGCGACGTAGCCAGGGCTGCTATGCGGGCACCGTGTTTACGGGCAGCCTCGCTGGCCATGGCCCGGCCGCGCCGGATCTGGTGCAGGAGGTCTGCGTAGCTGTGGCACGGCCGTGTTTGGGTTTCGATCTGCTCGAGCTTGAGTTCGTAGCTGAGCCCGGTACCTGTTTGTTGCGGGTGGCTACCATTGAGCAGTGCATCCGCGAGGGCCAACGGTTCGCCCGTCACGGGATCGACGATGAGCAGTTCTTCCTCAACCCCGAATGTCCGCATGCTTCATTTTGCGCTCCGCGCTCCGGCCGCGCACCCCTTCCCGCCGTTCGCACCAGGTAGACCTGGAGCGCCGGGCGGAAACCGGCGCGGCCGGGTCGAGCCAAGGGAGCGAATGGCGCGAACGGGTGCGCCAGCAAAGCTAGTCCTGGAAGTACTCCACTTTCGCTCCAATGGTGTTCAAACGCTCGGCCAGATCCTCGTAGCCGCGCTCGATCACGTAGATATTCCGGAGCTCGGAGGTTCCGCGGGCCGCGAGCATGGCCAGGAGCAGGCAAGCCGCCGGACGAAGGGCAGGCGGGCAGCCGATTTCCGCTGCGCGCCACTTGGTGGGTCCATTGACGTAGATACGGTGCGGATCCAGGAGCTGCACCTGGGCGCCCAGTTTGTTGAGCTCTGTGAGGTAGATGGCCCGGTTTTCGTAGACCCAATCGTGGATCATGGTCTGGCCCTCGGCGTTGCCCGCGATCACGGCGAAGAACGGGAGGTTGTCGATGTTCAGGCCGGGGAACGGCATGGGGTGGATCTTGTCCTGCGGAGCCCGGAGTTCCGAAGGCTTGGTGGTCACATCCACCAAGCGGGTGCGGCCATTGCGCGCCTTGTACTCGCCGGAGATCTCCAGCTTCTGGCCCATCTGCTCCAGCGTGGCGAGTTCGATTTCCATGAACTCGATCGGCACGCGGCGGATGGTCACCTCGGAGTTGGTGACGATGCCGGCGGTGATGAGGGACATGGCCTCGATGGGGTCTTCGGACGGGAAGTACTCGATGTCCACGTCAATGCTGGGACGGCCCGTGATCCGCAGCGTGGTGGTGCCGATGCCCTCGATGCCGACGCCCAATCCCTGCAGGTAGAAGCACAGGTCCTGGACCATGTAGTTGGGGCTGGCGTTGCGGATCACGGTGGTGCCCTCGCGGTGCGCGGCGGCCATGATCGCGTTTTCCGTCACGGTATCGCCACGTTCGGTCAGCACGAAGGAGCGGTGGTGCCCGTCAGCGGGAGGAGCGGCCACGGAGTAGAAGCCGGACTTTGCCTCCACCGTCAGGCCGAACTCGCGCAGTGCCTGCATGTGGGGTTCCACGGTACGGGTGCCAAGGTCGCAACCGCCGGCGTAGGGCAGTTGGTATTCGCTGGTTTCGTCCAGGAGCGGGCCGAGGAGCATGATCACGCTGCGGGTGCGACGGGCAGCGTCCACGTCCATCGAGCCAAGATCCAGGACCTCGGGCCGGCGGATGCGAAGGTCGCTGCCGTTGAGCCACGTGCATTCGACGCCGATGGACGTCAGCACCTCCACGATGCGGTTGACCTCTTCGATCCGGGCCAGGCGCCGCAGCGTGGTGGTACCACGGTTTATGAGGCTGGCACAGAGCAGGGCGACCCCGGCGTTCTTGCTGCTGTTGACGTCCACTTCCCCGGAGAGGGTGCGGCCGCCCTCAACCCGGAGGTGCGTCATTTGGGGCCGGCCCACTTTGACAATGGACCGGCCAAAGATTGCTTCCAGTCTTTCGATCATCCGGAGGCTCAGGTTTTGCCTGCCTTGTTCCATCCGGGCAATGGCGCTCTGGCTGGTTCCCAGCTCAGAAGCGAGTTGTCCTTGCGTCCAGCCCTTTTCACTGCGGGCGTTGCGGAGCAGGAGGCCTACGTGTTCTGGCGTAGCTTGCGTCATACCCAAGAAATATCACAAATGATCTATGAGTGCCGATCAAAACGCCGATTCAAGGACAAAAATCACACCGTACCCGAACTGTGCGATATAAAAGCACGACGGCGGAACTCACCAAAGCATCAGGCCCGCCAATATCCCAACGCGTCGATCCGGCGCTTGTCCACGCCCAGGACCTTGCGCAGGTGTTTCACGATTGCCCGCGTACTGGAGGCTTCGCACGCAATCCAGAAGAAGTCATCCTCCACCGAGACAGTCCCGGGCGTGAGCGCCGAGCAAACTTCGGTAACCAGGGACGCGCCGTCGCCCTTGCGCGGAACCCAACTGACGACGTCGGGCCCGGACGTTCGCACCTCAAGCGAGGGGTCGGCGTCGTGCTGGTACTCAAGCCACAGCGTCGCGGGCGCGGTGACGCCGGATGCAGGGCGCGCGTCGAGCAGCGAATTGATCGCCGGAATGGACGCAGGATCACCCACGACCCAGAGGTGCCGAGGGGCCGGCGGGAAATCAAAGGCACTGCCCTGGACGGTAGCGTCGATGGTGGCTCCCGGCTGGACAGTACGGGCCCAATCGGCGGCAATGCCATCATGCATGGCGAAGTCCATGCTGAAGGTCCCGGCGCGGGCGTCCGGGTTGACCAAGGTGTAGGCACGCTGGTGGCCCTTGCCGGCATCGTCGAACCAGAGGCGGATCCACATGGTGGGGTGGGGTTCGCTGTCGATCAGCAACCCGCCGTCCATGACGTGGATGCGCAGGAAATCCGGTGAGATTTCCTCCCTGCCCGTGACTTCAAGCGTGAAGTCCTTGGCGCCCATGACTTTGAGGACTACGCCTTCCCAACTGCGCTTCACGCAACACTCCTTCACGAACGCCGCCGATTTTGCGAACCCGGCACAAGCACCTATCTTGAACTTAAGTAAGCCTAACCTAAGCTCGAAAGCAGTCCCCGATTATGACGTCTGCCCCGACGCACCACCCCGCCCCGGCAGGCGGCACCGGAACCTACCGCGATGAGTGGGGAATCCCGCACTTGTGGGCCGACTCCGCCGACGAACTCGCCTTCCTGCAGGGATACAACGCGGCCTCGGACCGCTCCTGGCAGATCGAGCTGGAACGGTGGCGCTCCGAGGGCCGTACGGCCGAACTGCTCGGTCAGGACGCCGTGGCGTGGGACCGCTTCGCCCGGCAGGCCCGCCTGGATGACACAGCCCGCCGCTGCTTCGAAGGACTCGATGAAGCCACGCAGCGTTGGTGCGGGCAGTACGTGGCCGGAGTGAACCAGGCCTTGGCCGACGGATTACGCAGCGGCCCGGAATTCGAAGAAGCCAAGGCCTCCCCAGAGCGCTGGAATCCATGGACTCCCCTGGGCGTTTTCCTGGTCCACCACATCCTGTTCTCCACGTTTCCCAACAAACTCTTCCGCGCCCACATCGCCCGCACTCTCGGCGACCACGCCGTGGGCCTGTTCAGCATCGAGGCCCCCGTGTGGTCCGGCAGCAACGCGTGGGCGGCACACGGTTCCCTGACGGACAGTGGGCTGCCGCTTGTTGCGGGCGACCCGCACCGGCTCATGGAACTGCCGGGCGTCTACCAGCAGATCAGGCTTGCGTGCCCGGACTTCGATGCCGTGGGCTTCGCTTTCCCCGGCGTTCCCGGGCTTCCGCACTTCGGACACACCGGCCACACCGCATGGGCCATTACCAACGCCATGGCCGATTACCAGGATCTTTTCGAGGAGCACCTCCGCCGGGTGCCGCTCCGCGGGACGGACGGTGAACGGGTCCTGGCCCGCGGCGCGGAGGGCTGGGAACCGGTGACCGTCAGTTCCGAGACCATCACGGTCCGTGGTTCCGGTCCGGTCTACGTCGAGATCCTGGAGACCGCCCGCGGTCCGGTCATCTCGGAAATGCCCGACGGCGGCGCGCTGAGTCTGCGCTTCCCCGCCTACGTTGAGGGGCGCTTGGGTTTCGAGGCCCTCCTTCCGCTGCTGCGGAGCCGTCAGGTGGCCGAGGTGGAAGCCGCGTTCGACTCGTGGGTGGAGCCCGTGAACAGCGTGATCACAGCAGACTCCGCCGGGTCCGTCCGGCATTTCGTCGCCGGTCTGGTGCCACAGCGCAACCCTGCAAACCGTCGGCTTCCCGTGCCAGGGCTGTCCGCCCGGCACGCGTGGGATGGCCAGTACGTTGCCCTCCCCCGCACGGAGGTCACCAGGTTCGCGGTCAGTGCCAACGATCGTGCGTCCGGGGGTGGGGACGCTGTGGCCCTCGAGTTCGCCCCGGAACACAGGGCCCGGCGGATCCGGGAGCTTCTGGAATCTTCCAGGGGCCCGCTCTCCGTCGACCGGATGCAGGCGATCCATTCGGACACGCTCCTGGGCCCGTGGCCACTTTTCTGGGATCTCCTGGACGGCCTGGACCCTGATGACCTGTCCCCTGTGGCCCATACCTTGCGCACCCTCTTGCTTGTCTGGGACGGGCACATGGATGCAGAAAGCCATCCGGCCGCGGTGTTCGCCGCTTGGCGCGGTGCCTTGGTGCAGCGCATTGCCAGGCATCAGGCGTTGGCCAAGCTGTCTGAACCAACCGGGCACTCTTCCCTGTTTGGACCGTGGTTGTCGGCTGCTTCCCGGGTGGGTTTCGCGCTTGAAACGCTTGTTGCCCGCGGCTCGGAGCTGGGAATTGCCATCCCGGTTGAAGCAGCCGCGGCCCTTGAGGACGTGGCCCTGGAAGAGTCGTTCATGGACGGCGCACTGTGGGGCGACAGGCATCAGCTGCTCCCCGTCCACGTGCTTCCGGGACGTTGGACCGGCTCCGCCCCTGAAGCCCGGCTCAGTGGAGACACAGGGTGCGTCCTCTGCACGGAAAGCCTCCCCGGCGTGGAGGATCGAAGCTTCCGTGGGCCCGTTGCCCGTTATGTCTGGGACTTGTCCCAGCGCAGCAACAGCCGGTGGATTGTCCCGTTCGGAGCCGCGGGCAAGCCGGACCATCCACACTTCTCCGACCAGTTGCCTCTGTGGTCCACCGGGGAACTGGTACCCGTGGTCACGGATTGGGAGCGGCTCGCCAAAGACGCCTGACGCTTGGCTTCGCCACGGTTTTTTGCACTACCGCATCACCTCAGTTCGCACCTGCACACACCGCATCGCATCGCATCGCATCGCACAAAAGGAAGCACATGAATACCACCACCCAGGACTTCGCCGTCCGCACCACCATCTACGCAGAAGAGCTTGAGGGCTGGGGTTCGCTCCGGATTGTTCCCGTGGTTCCTGCCGAGGACATCGACTTCATCCACGAGTGGGTTTCGCAGCCCCGCGCCAAGTTCTGGGGCATGATGGAAAAGCCGCGCGAGGAGGTCCTGGGCATCTACGAGTTCCTGGACTCCCTGGACACCCACCATGCGTTCCTGGTGGTCCTCGACGGCGAGCCGTTGGCCCTGTTCCAGACCTACGAACCCCTGCACGATCCCGTGGGCGAGGTCTACCCTGCGCGTGAAGGGGACATCGGGATGCACCTCCTGTTGGCGCCGGCCACGCGTCCCATCCCGCACTTCACGCCGCGACTGGCGACCTCGCTCATCAAGTACATGTTCTCCGTGCCAGGCAAGGACCGGATCATCGTGGAACCGGATGCCCGCAACGCCAAGGCCCTTCGCCGGCTCGAAGCAACGTGCTTCGAACTGGGACCGATCGTCCAACTGGAAGAAAAGGAAGCCCAGCTTGGGTTCCTGACCCGCGCCGGTTTCGACGAGATCCAAGCGGACAAGGCGGACAGCTAGGAGCCCGGCCAACCAAGGGAGCCGCGGGTTTGGGCCCGCGGCTCCCTTGTTGTCTCACGCTGCGCGCCTCGCGGTTGAAGCCCAGCCTCACGACGTGCTCTTCGCGCGATTGGAGGCCAGTTCCGCGACCTCGCTCGGCCTACCGCCAGACGAAACTCCACGTTCCTGCCCCCACGGCCGTCGAGACGGCGGCCGCGGCGATCACCACCCCGCCGAGCAACACCCACACATCCAGCAGCGAGTAGGTGGATTCGCGCGCCCAGGTCCGCTTGCCACCGCCGAAGCCACGGGCTTCCATGGTCACGGCCAACCTGGAGGCCCTCCGGACAGCCTGGACAAGGAGCCCAAAGCTCTGCCCGAGCGTGGCCTTCAAGCGTTGCACCGGGCTGCCCTGGGAACCGACACCACGGGCACGCCGGGCCATGCCGATGGTCTGCCACTCCTCCGCCATGAGGCCCACAAGCCGCATCGCCGCGAGGGAGCCCAGCACAAAGCGGTGCGGCAGCCTGGCCTTCTGCGCCAGCGCGTCGGCCAAGTCCGTCGGGTCGGTGCACGTCATCAGCAGGATTGCCGGCAAGGCGATCGCCAAACCGCGCAGCATGAAACCGAGCCCCAGCTGGAGGGAACCTTCGCTGATGGACCAGAGTCCGACGTCGAGCAGTACAGCGCCGCTGTCCGGCGCCACTATCGCGGTACTCCAGCCGCCGATCGCTGCCGCGATGATGAGCGGCCAGGCCCGGACCCACAGAAGCCGCACCGTCAGCCCGGCCAGCGGGAACAGCGCGAGCTCTGCCACCAGCGCGATCGACGCCGAGACCCAGTCAATGGACAGGGCCAGCACCATGGAAATCAGGAAAACGGCCACGAACTTTGCCAAAGGGTTGGCCCGGGTCAACAAAGCATGGTTGCCGCTCAGGCTCAAGGTCTCCCTCATGACGCACCAGCTTCCTGTTTCTCAGCCTGGTTCGCCGGCGTGAGGTGCAGTTCCGCACCGCCAAGGACAGCGCTGAATTCCTCGTCGTGGGTCACCGAGACTACGGCCGTTCCTTGGTCCAACAGCTCCGACAGGAACGAGGCCAGTTCGGCCCAGGTATTGGCGTCCTGGCCGAAGGTTGGTTCATCGAGCACCAGCACTTGGGGATGTGCGGCGAGGACCGTCGCCACGGACAGCCTGCGCTTTTCACCGCCGGACAGGGTGTAGGGATTCGCGTCCACCAAGTGCGTCAGCCGGAGCCGCTCAAGCAGTTCGTCCACGCGTTCCTCGCCGTGGCCCAGATGCCTGGGGCCGAACATGAGCTCGTCCAGGACCTTGCCCGTGACGAACTGGTGCTCCGGTTCCTGGAAAACGGTGCCGATTCGGGAGATCAGCTGGTCTGCTTTCCACGCGAACGGATCGATCCCGGCGCCTTGGGAAAGTTCGACGGCGGCAGACACCTTGCCGTGCACCGGCGCCAGAAGGCCCGCCATCGTGAGCGCGAACGTGGACTTGCCCGCGCCGTTCGGACCCGTGATGGTCAGTGCTTGTCCGGCCCTGACCTGCGCGGTAACGCCGGCTTGGACCGGCACGGGCGGGATGCTTTTGAAGCCGCGGCGCCGGGGCTTTTCCCGGGACACAGCCAGGTCTTGCGCTGCCAGGAGCAACGGTGCCATCTCGGGGACGAGGGTCCGTGCACGGGTCCGTGGAACATAGCCGGGAACCCACACGCCCGCATCAATGAGCATGGTGCGGGCCTCGGAAAGCACGTGGTCCGGCTGCCCATCCAGGAGAACCCCTCCGCCGGGTTGCAGGACCACGATCCGGTCAACGAGGTCCTTCCATACCGATACCCGGTGCTCCACCACCACCAGGGTTGCACCGGTCTTGTCCAGGCAGCGGCCAACGGCGTCGCGGACTTCCAGCACGCCGGCCGGGTCCAGGTTGGCTGTCGGCTCGTCCAGGAGGAGCAGCCCTGGCCGCATCGCCAGAATGCCGGCAAGCGCAAGGCGCTGCTTCTGCCCGCCGGAGAGTGCCGCCGTCGGGTGATCCAGCGCCAAGCCGCCATCTGCAGCGGTACGCAACCCGACGTCGTCGAGCGCCTCATGGACGCGCGCCCAAATCTCTGCCCTCGGAACGGCGAGGTTCTCGGCACCAAACGCTGCGTCGTCGCCCACGCGGGACAGGACCACCTGCGTTTCCGGGTCCTGCTGCATCAAACCGGCGCGGCCCCGCTGTTCGCGCGGCAGTCCGCCGTCGATCAGCAGGGAGCCGGTCTCGTCCGAGTCGTCTTCCTCGTCGCCCAACACCCCGGCCAAGGCGTGCAGGAGCGTCGACTTGCCGGCTCCGGAGGGACCCAGCAGGAGCACGCGCTCCCCGGGTTCGATCCGCAGGTCCAGTCCGTGGATGGCAGGGGTGGACCGTCCGGCGTGCCGCCATCCCCAGCCCTCGGCCGAGATGGCGGCGGGCCGGCCGCTGTTTGTGGCGGCCATCAGTTGAAGACAGGCTCCGACGCAGCCTTGCGGGATGCGAAAGCGCTCAGCACGCCGGTCTTCGCCAGGCCGCGCGTGGCAACCCAGGAGAGGGCACCGGCGATGATCGCACCGGAGATTGTGCAGAATGCGATGTAGGCCAGTTTGTCGACGGCTTCGTAGGCGATGTTCCAGCCCCACGGGAGGAAGGAATCATTCAGGCCGCAGAAGAGGCCAGCGCCCGCACCCGCGAGAAGCGAGGTGGGCAGGTTGAACTTCTTGTAACGGAACGCTGCGAACACCAGCTCGGCGCCGAGGCCCTGCAGGATGCCGGAGATGAGCACCGTGGTGCCGTACTGGGAGCCCATGATGAGCTCGCCGGTGGCGGCCACGGCCTCGCAGAACAGCGCCGCACCGGGCTTGCGGATGATGAGCATGCCCAGCACCGCCGGGATCATCCAACCGCCGGCGATCAGGCCGGTGAGCGGCGGGTAGGCCGCGTTCATGGGGATGGATACGATTGCGGCGCCCTGGGACCATGCCCAGAAAATCACGCCGCCGGCGATGGCGATCAACGCTGCCACCACAATGTCTACAACGCGCCAGTTGTTACTGGTCTTCTTCACGCTTGCCGTGGTCATTTCTTTGCCTCCTGAGGTTACAGGAGGGGAAAGTGCTCCCCGGTACCCCGGCCGGCTCACGCCGCCCTGGTCCGGACACTCTGAGAAGCTCGACTCCCTTGCGCCGGTACTAACCGGATCAGGTTCGAGGGTCTGCGGCTGTCCGCACTCTCAGCGCCCTCGCGTCTCCTGCATCGCTGCAGGTTCGACGGCGGCGCTCCCCTGTCGTTATCAATCTGCCCTTATGGGCGAGGTTCAGTTTACACCTGAAGGGGTTTGCGGGGTCATGGAGCGGGTCATAAATCCGTTGCGGGGCCGCTCTCCGCCCCATTCCCCGCCCTTGGGGTCGCAGACCGGGCCGCACAACGTAGCTGAGACAATGGCAGCATGACGGAAACTCCTGGTCCAAGCCATCCTGACGCAGCCAAGCCAGTTGCCGAAGCCCGCCTTGCAGCCAGCGTGATCCTGCTCCGCGATACGTCTGCAGGGCTGGAGGCCTTTGTCCAGCACAGGGTCTCCACCATGGACTTTGCGGCGGGCATGGTGGTGTTTCCCGGCGGCCGCGTGGACACTGGGGATTCCGAGGGCTGGGACTACGCACCAGAGCTTCTGGAACGACATGCCAAGGAGTGGCGGCTGAGCTCAATCGCCGCAGCAGAACCGGATTCCTCCGCGGCCAGCAGCCAAGCATGCAAGGGCTCCGGCACCGTTCTCGCCGCCGCCGTCCGCGAGGTCCAGGAGGAAGCCGGCCTCACGTTGGATCCGGCCGCCCTTCGGCCGTGGGCCAACTGGATCACGCCCGTGGACATGCCCAAGCGCTTCGACACGTACTTTTACGTTGCCAAGCCTGCCCCGGACGCCGCACCGCAACACCAGACCACTGAGGCCTGGCAGTCACTGTGGATGCCCGTTGACGGAATCCTGTCCGCGGAGGCCGAGGGCAAGCTGCAACTCATGCCGCCCACGTACTACCTGCTCAGGGAAATCTCCGGATTCGACTCCGTTGATGCCATGTGGACCGCGGCTCATGAGGTGGTTCCCGTGCTGGCACCACCGGGCTCCCTTGCCGCCTTCCTCAAGGAGAGGGCGAGCCGGGGCTAAGCAGGATCCGCCGGGTTGTTGAGGTTAGGCTGAAGGCATGAACTTCTTCCTCAAGCTTCTGGGCGCAGGCGTGAGCCTCGGCGCGGGTTTCCTTGGCACCAAGCTGGTCAACAAGGGATGGGAAAAAGCCACGGGCAACAAGCCGCCCAAAGGCAACGATGACATGGAGACGAGCCTCCGCTCAGCGCTGACGTTTGCCCTCATCTCGGCGTTTGTCAGCACCCTCATCCAGGTCCTGGCCAGCCGGGGTACGCAGCGCGCCATCGCCCGCTTCGGCAAGTCCCAGGACATCGTCTAAAACCAACGCGGGGTCACTCACGGCCCATGGCGGACATCCGGATGGGCCGGAAGTGACCCCGCGTTGCCCTAGTCCTCCGAACGCCCCTCGGCCGCACGCTGCACCACGGCTTCCAGCTCGTCCTTGGTGAGCAATTCACGGTGCCCATGCTTGGTACGGTAGGCCGAACGCCCCACCATGTGGGCCGCAACGGGTGCCGTCAGCAACTGGAAGATCCAAGCCACCAGCAGCACGGGCCACACCCACCAGGTGCGCATCTGCAGGCCGATCGCGGCAAGCATGAGGAACAAGCCCAACACCTGCGGTTTGGTGGCCGCGTGCATGCGGCTCATGAGGTCCGGGAAACGCAACAACCCGATGGCCGCACCCAGTGACATCAGGGCGCCCACCACCAGGAACACTGCCGTAACGGCGTCGATCACGAGGTCCACGCCGGTTGCATCAGGAGTCATTGGCCTGTCCCCTTCGCTCAGCCACGAACCGGGCAACGGTCACCGATCCGATAAATCCGATCACGGCCAAGGCAACCAGGAGCATGAGGTTGTTCAGGTGCCGGTTGACCGCCATATCCACCGCCAGCGCAGCGCCAAGGATGGCCAGGAGTACGTCGGAAGCGAGCACGCGGTCCAGCAACGACGGCCCAACGGCGATCCGGATGATCGCACCGGCCGCGGCGAGGCTGAGGATCACAGCCGTGACAATGAGAACCAGTTCTTTCACAGTGAGGCTCCTTCCATGCCCGGGGCTTCAGCCCGAAGGGCTGCCACTTCCTCGCGGGTGCCCATGATCCTGATCAGTCCGGCTTCGATGTCCTGTACTTCGTGCCGGATTTTCTGCACATCTTCCTCTCCGTAGATGTTGAGCGCGTGCAGGTAGAGCGTGGAGGTGGAGCGGTCCACTTCCACCACCAGCGAGCCCGGGATCAGGGAGATGACGTGGCCGGTGGCCGTCACCATGAGGTCGGCATGGCTCCGCAGCGGAACAGCGACGACGGCGCTGCGCACCTTGGGTCCTTTGACCACGGCCAGGTAGAGGACCAGGAAGCTCGCTGCCACCACTTTGCCGAGGAACATGAGGGCGAAAGGAATGGCGCGGAGGATGTTGAAGCGGCCACTCAGTTCAACGGGGGGCAAGTAGAACAGCTTGGCCACCACAATGGCGATGAGCGCGCCGAACAACAGGTTGCCGGGGCTGAAATCCCGCCACAGGGCACCCCACACAATCACCAGCCAGATCAGCAGTGGGAGTTCGGTGCGGAAGGAGATCGGTTTGCGGCTCATTTGGCACCGCCTGTCTGCACCGCGGCGGGCACCGGAGCGTTATCACCCAGGACGGAGTGGATGTAGGCCGAACGGTCGAGCATGATCTCGGCTGAGCCTCCGGACAGTTGGAAAAGCGGTCCGGCGAAGACAGTGAGCGCCACACCGAAGACCACCAGTCCGGCCGTCGAACCCACCATGGTCCGGGGAAGGACACCGGCACGGCCGGGCGTCAGGAGCACCGGATCCGGGTATTCAGCGTCCTCGGGCTTGCGCCAGAAGGCCCTGTTCCACACGCGGGCGATGGCGAGCAAGGTCAGGAGACTCGTGACCACGCCGCCCACCACCAGGATGATGGCCAAGGGCGTGCCTAGCTCGACACCTGCTTGCAGGAGGCCAAGCTTCCCGAGGAACCCGGAGAACGGCGGGATGCCTGCCAGGTTCATGGCCGGGACAAAGAACAACACGGCAAGCAGCGGGGAGAGCTTGGCCAACCCGCCCAGACGGTCGATCGAGGACGAGCCTCCGCGCCGCTCAATCAAACCCGTGACCAGGAACAAACTGGTCTGGACGGTGATGTGGTGCGCCACGTAGAACACCGCGGCCCCAAGCCCCGTTATGGAGGACATCGCGAGGCCGAACACCATGTAGCCAATGTGGCTGACCAAGGTGAAGGAAAGCAGACGCTTGATGTCGCTCTGGGCCAAGGCACCGAGGATGCCTACCACCATGGTCAGCAACGCCACGATCATCAAGGGCGTGTTCAGCGTATCCCCTGGGAACAGGAGCGTTTCAGTGCGGACCATCGCGTACACGCCCACCTTGGTGAGCAAGCCGGCGAACACCGCGGTGACCGGCGCGGGTGCGGTGGGGTAGGAGTCGGGCAACCAGAAGGACAGCGGGAACACGGCGGCCTTGATGCCGAAGGCCACCAGCAACATCACATGCAGGAGGTTCTGCGTGCCCTGGTCCAGCTCAGCAAGCTTGATGGCCAGGTCCGCCATGGTGATGGTTCCGGTGGCACCGTAAATCATGGCGATCGCGATCAGGAACAGCACCGAGGACACCACGGAAACCACCACGTACGTCACGCCGGCCCGGATGCGGGGCCCCGTTCCGCCGAGCGTCATGAGGACGTAACTCGCGGTCAACAGGATCTCGAAGCCCACGTAGAGGTTGAAGAGGTCGCCGGTGAGGAAGGCGTTGGAAACACCCGCCACCAGGATCAGGTAGGTGGGGTGGAAGATGGAGACCGGCGCTTCCTGGTCGCCATCGGCCATGCCCTGGCCGGTGGCGTAGATCAGGACCGCGAGGCTCACCACCGTGGACACCACGAGCATGAGCGAGGAGAACTGGTCCACCACCAACACCACGCCCCACGGCGGCAACCAGCCACCGAGGGTCACTGAGGTGGTGCCACCGTCCCACACAGAAATCAGCAGGAAGGATTCCAGGAGCAACGTCAGGCTCAGGATGCCGATGCTGACGGCGCGTTGGGCGGCAGTGTGCCGGATCAGCACGAAGGCCAATGCGGCACCGAGGATGGGGAGAAGGACAGCGAGCGGTGACAGGTTTGCGAGATTCACGCGCCGCCTCCTTCCCGGCTCTGGGCCGTTTTGGGGGTTTCCGTTTCTTCCGGGTGCAGCCGTTCTTCCGGAGTGGACGGGGTGATGGCGAACTCCGAGGTTTCCAGCGGCACAATGGCGTCGTCTTCGGCGTCGAAGCTCGGCGTCTGGGCGACGCGACGGTCTTCGATGTCGTCCTGGATTTCGTCCTGCCGGGCCAGGGCCCACGTGCGGTAGATGATGCCGAGCATGAACGCGGTCACCGCGAAGGAAATCACGATCGAGGTCAGGATCAGGGCCTGTGGCAACGGATCGTTGTACGTTCCGGGGTCCGTCTCTTTGGTGAACAACGGCGCCAGCCCTGCGTAACCACCGGTGGTGAGGATCAGGATGTTGGTGGCGTTGGCCAGGAGCATCAGCCCCAACAGCACGCGGGTCAGGCTGCGTTCCAGGATGAGGTAGATGCCGCAGGCGTACAGGACGCCCATGACGATCAGCAAGGTCAGGTTGATACTCATGCTTTACCCTTCCCGGCCGCGGCGGTCTCTGCGGCGTCATCCTCTGCGATGGGCGCGCCCTTGCCTTCGAAGTGCTCGTCGATTTCCGCGCCAAGGCTGCGGAGGACGTCAAGCGCCAGCCCCACCACCACGATGTACACACCGATGTCGAAGATGGTCGAGGTCACGAACTTAATGTCTCCGAACACGGGCAGCCAGAACTCGATGATGGCGCTCTGGAACACCTGTCCGCCCAGGAAGAGCGGCACCAAACCGGAGGCAGCCGCCGTCGCGAGTCCCGTTCCCAGCAGGGTTCCGGCACTCACCGTCGCGGCTTCGCTCAGCTCGAAGCGGCCACCCGCGAGGTACCGGATGGTCAGTGCCAGGCCGGCCGTGAGGCCGCCTGCAAAACCACCGCCGGGCAGGTTGTGGCCGGCCAGGAGGAGATAGATGGAGAACACGATCATCGAGTGGAAGATGAGCCTGGTGACCACCTCGAAAATGATCGAGCGGCGCTCGGGAGCCAGGGTCCGGCCGGCTACAAGCCAGGCGTCGCGGGTAACGTCGCTGAACTTCCGCGCCACAGCCAGCGTGGCGCTGTCGCGGGAGTCACGTTCGACGTCGGTGCGGCGCCCCACGCTGCCTTCCGGCACCGCCGCTGAGGTCCTGATGCGGTCACCGCGGCTGCGCACGAAGATCAGGCTGGCCACGCCGGTCGCGGCGACGGCCAGCACCGAGATCTCGCCGAAGGTGTCCCACGCGCGGATATCCACCAGGGTCACATTGACCACGTTCAAACCACCGCCGCCTTCGTACGCCAGCCGTGGGAAGTCCAGGGAGATCGGCGTAGCCACGCGGGCACCCATGGCGTAGATCGCCACGAAGATCATGGTGATGCCGAATGCTGCACCAATGATCACGCGAATCACCCGCAGCCGTCCGCCGGTGCGGTCCCGGAGCTCGGCGGGCAGGCTGCGCATCGCGAGCACGAAGGCCACCAGCACGATGGTTTCCACCAGCATCTGGGTCAGTGCGAGGTCCGGTGCGCCCTGCAGCGCGAACACCAGGGCGATGCCGTAGCCCGTCACGGACACCATGAGGACGGCGAGGAAGCGCTTGTTGGCCCGCACTGCGGCGAGTGCGCCAACAATGATCCCGATCCCCACAATGATCTGCAGCGGAGAGTTGGGATCGACGAAGTACACGCCTTCAGGGAGGGGCTTGTTGGCCGCTATCAAGGCCGCGAGCGGAACAGCGAACGCAACCGTAAGGATGACGGTCAGGTAGAAGTACAGCGAACCACGCTGGGTGCGGCCCGTGACCCATACGGCGACGTCATCCAGTGCGCCGATGGTGTGCTGGTACGACCGGTCGCCATCGATCCAGTCGGGAACCAGGCCCTGGACACGGGACACCGCGTTGCGGCCGTAGAACATGCCCGCGCCCACGACGAATGTCAGCGCTGTCAGGCCCAAAGCGGGAGTGAGGCCATGCCACAAAGCGAGGTGACCGGCGTCGGGCGCTCCTTCGCGGTCCGCAAACAGCGCCGCGTACGGCTGGATCCACGTGTCCACGGGAACCGGCCAGAAGCCGTAGGCGATGGTCAGGAAGCTCAGGATCGCGGGAGCGGCAAGGAAGGCCGGCTTGATCGGCTTGAAAGGAGTGGGCTCCACGCCTGCTTTGGTGGCAAAGGCACCCCACATGAATCGCGCGCTGTAGGCGAAGGTGAGGATCGATCCGATCACCAGGCCCACCAGGATCCAGATGCCCCACGCCGGCGCATCATGCCCCGTGGCGTAGTGGACGAACGTCTCGAAGACGGATTCCTTCGCCACGAACCCGGCCAAGGGAGGAACACCGGCCATGGACGCCGCCGCAATGGCAGCGACCACGCCCAGTGCGCGCGAGGAACGGAAAACGCCGGAGAGCTTGCGGATATCGCGGGTGCCGGATTGGTGGTCGATGATGCCCACCACCAGGAACAACGTGGCCTTGAACAGCCCGTGCGCCAGGAGCAGTGCGAGCCCCGCAAGGGCGGCATCCGGTTGGCCGAGCCCCACCACCATGGTGAGGAAGCCGAGCTGGCTGACCGTGCCGTAGGCCAGGATGAGCTTGATGTCCGTCTGCCGCAGTGCCCGGTAGCCGCCGATCAGCATGGTGGCCAGGCCCAGCCCCAGGACCAGCGGAAGCCAGAAGTCCGATTCGGAGAAGCCCGGCGCCAGGCGGGCAACAATGTAGATACCCGCCTTCACCATCGCCGCTGCGTGCAGGTAGGCACTGACAGGAGTGGGCGCGGCCATGGCTCCGGGGAGCCAGAAGTGGAATGGAACAAGCGCGGATTTGGTGATGGCACCCACCAGGACAAGCACGACGGCGGCAGTCACCGCGTCCTGCATGGGCCCGGCCATGAGCGTCCCGGCTTGGTCGAGGATGGCCGAGATACGGTACGTCCCCGCAGCTTGGCCGAGGATGATGAGGCCCACGAGCATCGCAAGGCCGCCGGCCGTGGTGACCATGAGCGCCTGCAAGGCAGACCGGCGGGCGGCCAGGCGGGTGCGGGCGTAGCCGATCAGCAGGTAGGACAGGATGGTGGTGAGTTCCCAGAAGATGAACAACATCAGGAGGTCATCGGAGGTCACCAAACCGAACATTGCCCCGGCGAACGCAAGCAACTGGGCACCGAAGCCGCCAAGGCCAGGGTCCTTGTCCTTGAAGTAGCGCGCACAGTACACCAGCACCAAGGTGCCTACGCCCAGGATCAGCAGGGACATCACCCAAGCCAGGGCGTCCATCCTGAAAGCGAACTCAAGCTTCAGGTCGGGGATCCAGGGCAGGACTTCCTCGAGGCCGCTGCCTGAATAGACAGGTGCGTAGTGGAGGACCAACCAGATGAAAGCGCCTGCCGGTACCGCCGCGAGTGCGTAGAACGCGTTCCTGCCGAGTTTGCTGAAGATCAAAGGCGCCACAGTTGCCGCGACAAAGGTGATGGCGAGAACTGTGATCAATGTTGTCTCCGCAAAGTCAGGAAGGAATTGTCAAAAGTTGGAGCAAGCGGTGCATACGTTGGGTTCGGTTGTTCCAGTTTATCAAGGGGTTAAGGGCGTTTTCGCCGGAAAGTGCGCTATGTGGACAACCTCCGGCCTTATGAAGCCCGCGGTCTGTCGCACCACGGCCCGCCGCTGTGTCCCGATAGCATTCAGGCATGAACGCGGCTGCAGTACCCGAAGCTTCCCCTCCCCCGTCCGAGCTTGCCTCCGGCCCGGCCGCCTCCAAAAAAGGGCAGATCCTCGCCTGGGCGGCCTGGGACTGGGGCTCGGCAGCCTTCAACGCCGTCATGACCACATTCGTGTTCACCGTCTACTTGACCTCCAACGCGTTCGGCGGAGAGGACACGGCGTCGGCAGCCCTCGGCGCAGCCCTGGCGGTGGCCGGGCTCGCCATCGCCTTGTTGGCACCCGTGACCGGCCAGCGTTCGGACGCCGGCGGACGCCGGAAACTGTGGCTCGGGGTGAACACCGCTGCCACGGCCGTGCTCACGGCCTTGTGCTTCTTCGTTTTCCCCCAGCCGGGGTTCCTGCTGCTGGGGGTCTGCCTGATCGCTTTGGGCAACGTGTTCTTCGAGTTCGCGGGCGTGAACTACAACGCCATGCTGGCCCAGATCTCCACGCCCCGGAACATCGGCAAGGTCAGCGGCTTCGGGTGGGGCATGGGGTATCTCGGCGGCATCGTGGCGCTGCTCCTGGTCCTTCAGTTGTTTGTCCAACCATCCTTTGAATGGTTTGGCTCATCCACGCAGGACTCCCTGAACATCAGGCTCGTGGCCGTCTTCTCCGCGTTGTGGTTCTTCGTCTTCGCGTTGCCTGTGCTGTTCGCCGTACCCGAGCTCCCGGGCAGGAAGGACGCCGCGTCGCTGGGCTTCTTCGCCTCCTACCGCCTGCTGTTCAAGCGCATCGGGGCGATCTACCGGACAAGCCCGCACACCATCTTCTTCCTTCTTTCCAGCGCCATCTTCCGCGATGGTTTGGCCGCGGTGTTCACCTTTGGCGGGGTGATCGCGGCAGGCACGTTCGGCTTCGAGCTCAAGGACGTCATCTTTTTTGCGATCTTCGGAAACGTGGTCGCAGCCGTAGGTGCCATCATCGGCGGCTTCCTCGATGACAGGATCGGTCCCAAGGCAGTGATCGTCATATCGCTGGTGGGCCTGCTCGTTGCAGGAACCGTCATCCTGGTGCTGGGCAACGGCACCTACGTCTTCTTCGGCAACGAGTGGCCCGGAACCAACACTTTCTGGGTGTTCGGGCTCCTGCTCTGCCTGTTCGTGGGCCCGGCCCAGTCCTCCTCGCGCGCCTACCTGGTCAGGCTCGCTCCCAGCGGTGAATCCGGGGAACTGTTTGGCCTTTACGCCACCACCGGACGCGCCGTAAGCTTCCTGGCGCCCAGTCTCTTCACGCTGTGCATCACAATTGCTGCTCCGATTGTTGAAGAAGGTGGAGCCCAACGATGGGGCATCCTCGGGATCATGGTGGTCTTGTTGGCGGGGCTCCTGGTGATCCTGCCGGTCAAGCCGCCCGGCAAGGCCAGGATCGCCGTGGTCCCGGACAACTGAACGCCCGGCTACAGCTGAGCGCGAACGCCGCTTCACGGCGGTTGCAAGAGAGTTAAGGTGTACATATGAACGTGGAAGAGACCGAACTCCCGGGCCTTGGTGTCCGCAAGGATTTCGTCACGGCTTCTGGCCGTCGTATTGGCGTGGTTGAGCACCGCGAGGGCGAAACCGAGCTTTTCGTCTCGACGTGGGACGATCCCGATACGTGCCAGGCCTCCATTCCGCTGACCGCGGATGAAGCGTCCTGCCTGGGCAACCTCCTGAGCGGGCAGCACGTCGCCATGCGCTTGGCCGAGGCACACCGGGAAATCCCCGGCATCGTCACCCGGCAGTTCTCCATCACAGCCGACTCCCCGTTCGTCAACCAACCCATGGGCAAAGCGCAGATCCGCACCCGCAGTGGGGTTTCCATCGTGGCGATCATGCGCGAAGGCGAGGTAGTCCCGTCGCCGGCACCCGACGTCGTCCTTCACCTTGGCGATCTGCTGGTAGCAGTCGGCACGCAGGAAGGTCTTGACTCGGCCGCCGGCATCCTCCGCAACGGCTGACCCGTGGATCCGCTCGCGCTAGCCCTGGTGGAACTGGGCGCCGTCGTCTTCTGCCTGGGCCTGCTGGCCCGTTTGGCTGGCCGGATCGGCATGTCACCCATTCCGCTTTACCTGCTGGGCGGCCTGGCGTTCGGCGCCGGCGGGCTGGTGAAACTGGACGGCATGCACGAATTCGCGCACCTTTCCGGCGAAATCGGCGTGATCCTGCTGCTGTTGATGCTTGGCTTGGAGTACACGGCATCCGAACTTGTCACCGGGCTGAGGCGTTCCTGGCAAGCCGGCGTCCTGGACTTCATCATGAACTTCATCCCGGGTGCGGGCATCGCCGTGCTCCTCGGTTGGGGCCTGGTGGGAGCGATCGTCATGGGCGGCGTGACGTACATTTCTTCGTCCGGCATCGCGGCCAAGGTGATCACGGACCTCGGCCGGATCGGTAACCGCGAAACTCCAGTCATCCTCTCCATCCTGGTCTTCGAGGACCTCGCCATGGCCATCTACCTGCCGATCCTCACCGCGATCCTGGCCGGCGTTGGTTTCCTCGGCGGACTGCAAACCGTGGGGATCGCACTCGCCGTCGTGACGGTCATCCTGGTGATCGCTTTGAAGCACGGCCACCGTGTATCCCAAGCCATCCACAGCGAGAATTCCGAAGTGTTCCTGCTCAACGTCCTGGGCCTGGCGCTCTTGGTGGCCGGCATTGCCTCGGCACTGCAGGTTTCCGCCGCCGTCGGTGCCTTCATGTTGGGCATCGCCATTTCCGGTGCCACAGCCCACAATGCCACCAGGATCCTCGAACCGCTGCGAGACTTGTTCGCGGCGATTTTTTTCGTGGTCTTCGGCCTCAATACGGATCCACGGTCCATTCCTCCGGTCCTCGGCGTGGCACTGCTGCTGGCCGTCCTCACCGCAGCCACCAAGATCCTGACGGGTTTCTGGGCAGCCAAACGGGCAGGCATCGCCGTGCCGGGACGTTTCCGCGCCGGCGCAGCCTTGATCGCACGCGGCGAGTTCTCGATCGTCATCGCCGGCCTGGCCGTCGCTTCCGGGGCTGTACCGCACGAACTCGCGGCCCTCGCCACGGCCTACGTCCTCATCATGGCCGTCATGGGTCCGCTGGCCGCCCGGTTCGTGGAGCCCGTGGTCAAGGCCTTCCGCAAGACTCCCAAAGCCCCGCCCCGCACCCCCGAGCGCACCCCGGCCTGACCCATGCCCCGCCCGTTGGCCGGCCCCAAAGCGCCGGAAGCCAACCCCTCGGCGCAGGCCTAGATAGTTGTCCGGTGGAAGTTCTGGTGGCTCCGGCTGGCTGTCGGACCACGCTGGCCCTGGTAGCGGTTGCCGTACTCTCCGGAGCCGTACGGGTGTTCCGCGGAGGAGGTCAGCCGGAAGAAGCACAACTGGCCGATCTTCATGCCCGGCCACAGCTTGATGGGCAACGTGGCCACGTTGGACAACTCCAGGGTCACGTGACCGGAGAAACCGGGGTCGATGAAACCCGCGGTGGAGTGCGTCAGCAGACCGAGGCGGCCCAGCGACGACTTGCCCTCGAGGCGTGCAGCGATGTCGTCGGGCAGGCTCACGGTCTCGTACGTAGAGCCGAGCACGAATTCGCCCGGGTGCAGGATGAACGGCTCGTCACCCTCCACCTCCACCAGGCGCGTCAGCTCAGGCTGCTCCTCGGAGGGGTCGATGTGGGCGTACTTGTGGTTGTCGAAGAGCCGGAAGAACCGGTCGATCCGCACGTCCACGGAAGACGGCTGAACCATCGCGGGGTCGTACGGTTCAAGGACAATCCGTTGGGAGTCAATTTCGGCACGAATATCGCGGTCAGAGATCAGCACAGCATCAAAAATACCGCATGCATTGTCCTCGCCGTCCCGTGCGACTATAGTTCCCGGACAGGTTAAGCCGCGCCCGGACTTTGGGGGCATCGAGCATTCGCGGGGTAATTGTGGGGAAATTGGCAGCGCCTGCGGCAATTGTGGTGGCCGGAGTACTGGCACTGGCAGTAGCCGGTTCCAGCCAACTCCTGCCGGCAACAGAGGCGGTTCCGGGCGGCGGCACCACTCCGTCCAGCAGCGTACCTTCCGGCCTGAAAGCTCCTGAACCAAGCACGACGGCGGTCGGCTCCCCTTCGGCTGAACCCGCCGCCCCCGGCGGAGAGCCAAACGGCCCCACTGTGACGGACCCGGGTCCCGCTACGGTGCCCGGCTCCGTGCCCACCCGGCCGGTCGCCGTCGAACCGACTATCGAGTCTCCTCCGCCCGTTCCGAACATCGGCCCGTCCTGGGGTCCAGACGGCCCGTCTTCGGAGACCGCCGACCCCGAGGTACCCGGCGCCGAAGATGCAGGCCCGGTACCCACCGATCCCGAGCCGTCACCTGTCCCGACGCCCTCCGCCCCGGCCGCTGGGCCCTCGCCGGAGGTGACGCCGTCGGCCACTGCAACCGCTCCAACGGCGACGCCCGGCCCTGGCACCATCGCTTCGCCTGCTCCAACGGCAACCCCCACCCCGACGCCGACGCCAACAGCGCCGGCAACAGCGCCCACGGCCACCCCGACACCGACGCCCACCGGCCCGGTTCCGGCGCCGAACCCAAGCACCAGCCAAGGTCCAAGCGCCAGCCAGAGTCCAAGCGAAACCCCCTTCCCCGGCAAGGCCCCCAGCAGCGATCCCGCCACGGACGATGGTGCCCTGGCTTTGCTGCCGGACAACAACTCAGCCGCCATCCTTACCGTCTTCAACGCCATCAACAGCTACCGGGCCTCCCTTGGCCTGGCCCCGGTGAAGTACCACGCAACCGTGGCCAACCTGGCGCAGGAGTGGTCCAACAACATCGCCAGCCGTGAAGTGATCCAGCACAGGGCCAACTTCTGGACGGACCCTCGCGCCATGAACCCCAACAACGGGGCGGGCGAGGTCATCGCAGTCCGCTGGGACAGGGATGCCGCGCAACTCGTGGAGTGGTGGAAGGGTTCGCCGGGCCACGATGCGCTGCTCAGGGATCCGCGGTTCAACGTGATGGGCATCGGTATCACGTACACGGACGGTAATTGGCAGACCACCCCCAACCGCTACACCTTGTGGGGCGTGGTCAACTTCTTCGGCTACACCACGCTGCCGGCCGGAACCACTACCCGCCCTGGTGGAACGGTTACCCCGCCCACGGACCCGGTGGGTGCCTGCGAGCCGGGCGACAAGCACCAACCGCCCACGGTGGATCTGAAATCCGCTTCCATCCGCAGCGCCGCCGACCTCGTATCGGTGGGCGGGGACGGTTCGGTGTACTCGTACCAGTCCCTGGGCAACGCGAAATACGGCGCAGCCCGGAAGATCGCGGCAGGCTTCACGGGGCTCAAGGAGTTGTTCGTCTCGGATTGGGACCGTGACGGCGTCTTCGACTTGATCGCGCAGCGAACCGACGGGCAGTTGCTGGTGTACCCAGGCAAGGCCTCCGGTGGCTTCGGTTCGCCGGGGGTACTGGGCCAGGGGTGGCAGTCGCTCACCATTTCCGTGGGCCAGTGGTGCGCCAACAACAGGCTCCCCCAGATTGTTGCCATGGATGGTTCGGGCGGTTTGTGGCTCTATAAAAACTCGGGGCTCTCCCACATCAGGAGCCAGTCAGCCATTGGCACGGGCAACCCGGCTGTGCGCCTGAGCATGGTGGATTACAACGCGGACGGCTTCCAGGACCTGCTCACGGTGGAGGCGAACGGCAATCTCCGCCTGTACCGTGGCAGCGGGCTCGCCACTCCAAGGCAGGAAGCGCGTCCGATCGTCGGCGCGGCGTGGACGGACTACAGCGGCATTCGCGCGCTGCAGGGCGTCGGTGGACCGGGGACCACGGGTGTCGCCGGTTTGGGCACCAACGGCGTGCTTGAGTACTGGGACCTCACCTCAGGACGGCTCACCACACCGGTCACCGTGGGCGGCGGCTGGAGTGGTTTCAAGCTGGCCCAGTAGGGCTCAATCCGGCCTGGTTGCTGTCAGGCCGGACCGGTCGCCACCCGGCCTGGCCACCCACCAGGCGGCGGCATCCATCATGCGGCGGATTCGGACTCGATCACCGTCTTGAGCTGCTCCAACTGGGCAACCTCAGCTTCCATGGTCTTCTGGATCATTCCGTTCATCAGCTTCTGCAAGCCTTTGGGGTGGTACTCCAGTGCGAACCTGAGCCGCGTGGTCTTTCCCTCGGTGCTGAGGTAGTAGCCGCCGCTGGGCCTGGCTGGTCCCGCCACCACTTCGAAACGCACTTCCGCGCCCGGGCGGGCTTCGGTGATCTCGAAATCGGCGGCGATGGGACGCCCACCGGGACCGGTGAGGGTCTGCTGGTACACAGCGCCCTTCTCACCGCGCACACCGGAACGGAGTTCGATACTGCGGATTCCGGTGCGCCACAGCGAGTTGTTCATGCCGTCCATGAGGAACTCGAACACGGTCATGGCGTCCCTGCTGATCACCACTTCATGCGCTGCAAATGCCACGGAAACCTCTTTCGGCGTACGGTCGAATGGTCGTAGCCCGGTTCCCCATACACTGCAGCTAACACCTTCAGAATAGTCAGCCGCGTTGGCCCGCGACACACGGCCACACGAGCCTTCACCGAATGGTTACCTGACAGCCGCACGCAAAGCCCGGTAGAGTTCCTGCGGCTGCTATTAATCACTTTGGGGGCGTAATGCAGGCTTTTGACCAACAGACTTTCGCAGGAAAACTACGACGCCGGCTGGCAGCCGGAGCGGCTTTCCTCGCCATCGCCGTGGCCGGCAGTGTTGCCATCGCCGCGCCGGCGGGAGCAGCGCTTCCCGGCGCGACACCGCAGCGCACGGTTCAGGCGGGCACGGTTCAAGCGGGCACAGTTCAAACAGGCGCAGTTCAAGCAGGCGCATTTAAGGCGGCCGTCGCGCCGCAGTCCGCACCGGCGTCGTTATCCGCCCCAACCGCCGTCCCCGCCACGGTCAACCCGCTCCCCAGCGTGGACCCGGTGGGCGATCCCGCCAGCTTCTCGGTGCTGGTCAACAAATCCAGGCCCCTGAATCCTGCCAGTTATGCGCCCGGAGACCTCATCAACGCCCGCGGCTCGGGACAGTTCCTGCGTGCTGAGGCCGCTGCGTGGCTCAACGGCCTGTTCCAGGGCGCCGCGGATGCCGGTACGGGCGGCCTTTCGATCGTGAGCGGCTACCGATCCTACGCCCAGCAGCAGCAGGTGTACGCCTACTACGTCAGCATTTACGGGCAAGCGTACGCAGATACCATCTCCGCCCGGCCCGGCTACAGCGAGCACCAGACCGGCCTGGCCGTGGACGTGGGCAACCAGAACGGTTCCTGCGGGCTGAGCACGTGCTTCGGTGACACGGCGGCCGGCAAGTGGGTGGCCGCGAACGCCCACAAGTACGGCTTCATTGTCAGGTACCCCAACGGCTACACGGGCACTACGGGCTACAGCTACGAGCCGTGGCACCTCCGGTATGTCGGCGTCGCGTTGGCCACGGATATGAACCGGCGCGGCTACCCCACCATGGAGCAGTACTTCGCCGGCAACACGGCGGCCGGCGCGAGCATCAAGTCCGGTGCGGACCTGGTCGCCGCCGACTCCGCCGGAAGGCTCCTGCGCTACCCGGCGACGGCGGTGGGCAACTACGCGGCGCCCGTACAGATCGGTTCGGGCTGGACCGGCCTGAAACAGGGCTTCGTGGTGGACTGGGACATCGATGGCGTCTACGACATCCTTGCCCAGTGGAACAACGGCGTCCTCGGCGTTTACCGCGGACTTCCTGGTGGAGGCTTCGCCGGGCAGGTCGTGGTGGGCAACGGTGGTTGGGACCAGATGACCATCACGGTAGGCAAATGGTCCCACGCGCACCCGCGGCCCAGCGTGGTGGGGTACTTCCCGGACGGCGTGCTTCGCTACTACCCCAATACCTTCGGCGGGGCCCTCAGCGGTCCGCAGATCATCGGCAAGGGCTGGAACGGCATGGAGCTGACCATGGCGGATTGGGAAGGCGACGGCGCCAACGACATCCTGGCCCGCACCGGTTCCGGCAAGCTCATCAACTACCGCGGCGATGGCTGGGCGGGCTTCTACGGGCCGGCCATGACGGTGGGAACGGGCTGGCAGTACATGCGCAACCTGCTCCCCAGCTTCGGCCTGACCGGCGCGGGCACTCGGGGAGTTACCGCCCAGACCATGGAGGGCAACCTCTATAACTACGGGCTGGGCCGCGGCCAGTGGACCACGTACTCCCAGGTGGGCTCGGGGTGGAACAGCCTGAAGCTCTTCAAGTAGCAGCGTGCCTTGTCCTGAACAATCCAGGAACTGCGCTAAGCTGGGATTCGCTTCGGCTCATGCGGAAGCAACGCGGGCGTAGCTCAATGGTAGAGCGCTAGCTTCCCAAGCTCGATACGCGGGTTCGATTCCCGTCGCCCGCTCCAGCAAGACCCTTGGCCATGCGAACACTTCGCACGGCCAAGGGTCTTTTCTTGTGGAGCCCCGAGCCTAAAATCGTAGGTACATCACCTATCCGGGAGGTCCTCCAATGACTCTCACCGACGATGCTGGGGCGGGTCCGCTCGCCGTCATCCACCGCCTGCTGGAAGCCACGAACAAGCACGATCTTGAAACCTTGGCGGAGTGCTTCTCGCCGGGTTACGTCAATGAAACTCCGGCCCACCCCACCCGGGGGTTCACGGGCCGGGAGACCATCCGCACCAATTGGGAACAGCTCTTCACCGGTGTCCCGGACATCAAGGTACGGATGGTGTCCCACAGCGTGACCACAGGCCAGGTGTGGACCGAACTGCACATGCAGGGGTCGTGGCGGGACGGCACACCGCACGAGCTGACCGGAGTGGTCATCTTCGGTGTGGAAGAGGGCGCCATCAACAACGCCCGCTTCTACATGGAGCCCGTGGAACATTTGGTCCGCATCGATGACACAGCAGACCGCGTCAGCCACCGGGTCACCCACGGACGTCCCCAGGAGGCTCCCGTCCAGGCGGCTTCGCAGTAACACCGCTTGGACGGGGCGCCGCGGCGGGGCGTCAGGCCGGCTGGGTCCTCGCCACGATGCGCACCACCCGGCGTCGATCGCGCAGGTCTACCTTGAGTTGCAGCGATGATTTGCGGGCCAGTACGACGGCGACAACGGCAGCCGCCGTCGCCGGAACACCGCCGGCGATCAAGATGCCGATCTGGGGTCCGAGGTGTTCGGCAAGCCAGCCCATCACCGGGCCGCCGATCGCCTGCCCACCGATGAGGACCACCAAGTACAGACTCATGACACGGCCCCGGATACTCATGTTGGAACTCGTCTGGACCATCTGGTTCGCCGCTGTCAGGAACATGAGGCACCAGAACCCTGCCAGGACCATTGCCACGCTGAACCAGACCATGGAGGGCATCATCGAAGAGAGCACCAGCATCAGTCCGTACAGTCCTGCCGAAAGGACCACCGACCGCAACTGCAACTGCCTGCGCCGGGTGGACGCCACGGCGCCCGTCAGCGCACCGAGCGCAACCATGGCGTTCAGCAGGCCGTAGCCTCCGGCACCGGCGTCGTACACGTGGTCCGCGAAAGCCGCCAAAAGCACCGGCAGGCTCATGGCGAAAACCGCCACGAAGCCTGCCATCAGCCATGGCCAGTAAATAGTGCGCTTGCTGAGGGCGTACTGCAGGCCCTCACGCAGCATTCCCTTCTTGCGGGGCGTCGGCTGGCTGAGGTGGAGTTGGTCCTTGCGGAGGATCATCAGCATGGTCACCGTTGAGCAGCAGGCCACTGCGTTCGCGGCGAAGGCCCAGCCCGCACCCACGGCAGTGAGCAGCCAGCCGGCCAACGCCGGACCGATCAGGCCGCCCAACTGGAAGGTAGTGGAGTTCACGCTGATGGCGTTGCGCAGGTACGTGGGGCCGACGAGTTCGTTGACGAAGACCTGGCGTGCAGGCTGGTCAAGCACCGTGACGAAGCCCAGGACCAGTGCGATCACGTACACGTGCCACACCTGGACCGTGTGGGTGAGGGAAAGCGCCGCCAGGGCTGCGGCCAGGACCGCTGCGGCCGACTGGCAGATGATGAGGATTTTCCGCTTGGCGAAGCGGTCGGCCATCATGCCGCCCCAGGGGCCAAGGAACAGCGAAGGCATGAACTGCAGGGCCACCGTGATTCCGACGGCGGTGACCGAACCGGACAGTTGGAGCACCATCCAGTCCTGCGCGATGCGCTGCATCCAGATGGCGATCACGGCAATGAAGTGGCCGATGGCGAAGATCCTGAAGTTCGGGACCTTCAACGAGATGAAGGTGTGCCGCCAGGGCAGCTTTTCGCTGACGACGGCGAGTTGCTGGGTGACGGTGTCCGGCTGGTTGATCTCCGGTGAAGGACCTGCGGACAGGGAATCGATGACGGGCTGGCTGACGTTTGCCGCTGAAGGCGGTGGGGGTGCCAAAAGTAGTCCTCGGATCGAGAGTTTCGGTGGGATGGACTTAACGCTATGGTTGCCAGCAGCAATTGTGGAAGCGTATCGGGATGATAACTAGGATTGCGAAATGCAATGATGCCTTCTACGCGACGCCGAAATTCCGCCCAATGCCAGAGGAGTTCCGTTGTTTGAACCAGTCCAGCTCCGCTCCTTTTTGGCCGTGGCAGAGACGCTGAGCTTCACCAAGGCCGCCGAGCGCCTGGGCCTTGCCCAACCCACCGTGAGCCAGCACGTCCGCAAGCTTGAGACCGCTGCGAAGCGCATCCTGGTGGCCCGCGACACCCGCGAAGTCCGGCTCACTGACAACGGAGATGCCATGGCCGGCTTTGCCCGCAGCATCCTCGCAGCCCACGATTCCGCGGCGCGCTACTTCTCCGGATCTGCCATGCGCGGCCGGCTTCGCTTCGGCACCGCGGACGACCTCGCCATCACGGGCCTGCCCCGGATCCTTCGTGAATTCAGGCAGCTCTACCCGCAGATCAACCTCGAACTGACCGTCAGCCAGAGCGACCAGCTGTACAAGCGGCTCAACGCCGGGCAACTGGACCTGGTCTTCGTGAAGTGGGTGGCCGGAGCCAAGGACGGCACCGTGGTCCGCCACGACAACTTCGCTTGGGTTGGCCTGGAACAGACCGTCCTCGAGCCGGGCGCACCCGTGCCGCTCATTGCCTACCCCGCACCCAGCCTCAGCCGCAAACTGGCTATCGATGCCCTGGAAGCCGCCGGCCGCACCTGGCGGATCACCTGCAGCACCAAGCAGATCAGCGGAGTCCTGGCAGCGGTTCGTGCGGGCATCGGCGTGGCCGTGATGCCCGCGTCCTTGGTGCCGGAGGACCTCAAGGTGATCACGCAGCGTTTCGACCTGCCGCCGGTTGGAGACGTTGACTTCACACTGATCCGAAACCCGCTGGCGAACGCCGAAGTCATCGATGCCCTTACGCAGGCGATCATGGGCAGGACGCTGAACAAGTCCACGTAGCGTTCGAATGTGTGCGGATGGACTCCAAGACTGTTTGGGTAAGCGCATTCCCGGTATCCTGAACCAATGATCGACCTCACCTTGCTGGCGGACCTCACGCCCGGTATTTGTTCTGTCACCCTCCGGGCCAAGGGCATCGATGAGGTGGTCAGTATCGCCTCGGAGGCCGGACTCGCCGGGATCGAATGGGGCACGGATGTGCATGTCAGCGATGCTGCCTCTGCCGCCCATGCCAAGGCGGTCACCGAAGAAGCGGGCCTCGTGGTCTTGTCCTTGGGTTCGTACTACCGGGCGGGATCCTTCGGAGACTTTGCACGGGATCTGGACCTCGCTTCCGCGTTGGGCGCCCCGCGCATCCGCATCTGGGCCGGCGAACTCGGCTCAGCGGAAGCGAATGAAGAGCACTGGGACGCGGTGGCCCGCGACACGCGCCGCATCGCGGACCTCGCCGAGGAGCGAGGTATTGCCATTGCCTTCGAGTACCACGGCAACACCCTCACCGACTCCCCCGCCACAACGCTGCGCCTCCTGGAGCGCGTCGGCCATGGCAACGTCGGCACCTACTGGCAGCCCGCCGTCGGGCTTTCCGACCAGCAGGCGCTGGAGTCACTGCACCAGGTCCTGTCGCATGTGGTTGGCGTCCACTGCTTCTCGTGGGGCCCGCAAGCCGAACGCCATCCGTTGCGCGCGCGGAAGCTGCTGTGGCAGACGGTGTCCGATGTGCTCCGCGGCAACGGCAAGGACCTGGACATCATGATGGAGTTCGTCACGGACGACCTCCCCGGGAATGTCCTCAGCGACGCCGAGTTCCTGCACGGCATCACGCTGGGCGAGGACTAGCCCCCACCGTGAGTCTGAACGAGGCTTGGACGAGGGCCTAGACGTACCACGATGGACACTGGCCTTGCACGAGGATCACGCGGTGAGCAGCCTTCACCCAATCACCGACATCCAGGGATCGGTACGTTGAGACCCTGTGAATAGCATCGATGACCTCTGTAATGTTCTGCGAAAAGATGGGCTCATGGTGTGCAACGCGATTCCGTATGCCCCTGACAACACCCACGTCCCTTGCAAGCCCTCGTGCAGCAGCCGACGTTCCTGCCCCTGTGGGCACATTGGGGAAGACCGTTGTTAGTAATGGGTTCCAAATCGCCACGTCATAGCGGCGGGAAAGCATCTGCTCCCAGAAAACGAACTTGAGTTCTGGAATAACTTTGCCGGTTGTTGGGTACCAAGAGGCCTTTTGCTGGACATCCTTACGAGGTTCATATCGCCCGTGCTTCAGGGGGACGCTGTACAGAAAACGGCTGTCCCAAGGCCACCGTTCACGGTACGTCAGGGTCAGGGCCTCATGGATCGCGTTGCGAAGGACGACCTCAAACAAGTGCATTGGCAACAGCAGGGCCGAAGCCAGCTCGGCATTCCATTCGTACACCTTGATGGCGTCGTCGTGGTTGGCGCCCCTTCGCTGGGCCGCCCGGTCAAATGCTGTCAGCCGCGCCGGCGTGATGGCCCTGCGAATCTCGGTGTACTGCATTTGACCGGCCCGCTCCATCTCGGTACTGTCGGGGATACATGCTTCGGGTTTTGAGGGCGCAAGCCTACGCTCGGAGATAAATGAGATTGGGAAAATGCCACTCCGTCGGAGTGGCATTTTTCATGCTAGCCGCCGTTCTCGCGTTGCAGCAATCACAGCGTCTTCGCTTGTGGAAACCCCCAGATTCAGGGCACGCCGACCTCGTTGCAGCTGCGAGGACTAAGCCCACATCCCGGACAGCCACGCGGCGCACAGGCCCGGCCACTGCTCTGCTCCGGGCGTCCCTTGCGCCAGCCCGATGCCGTGCACACCGCGTGGGAAGACGTGCAGCTCAACCGGAATCCCAGCGCCCGCGAGCGCGCCTGTGTAGGCAAGGCTGTGGCTGAGCGGGACCGCTTCGTCGTCCGCGGTGTGCCACAGGAAAGCGGGCGGTGTGCAACCGTCCACCTGCCGCTCCAGCGACAACCCACCCAGGAGTTCCGGCGCCGCGCCCTCCCCGGCCAGGTTGTCCACCGAGCCCTGGTGCACCGAATCCACGAACGAGACCACGGGATAGCAGAGGACGCTCAAATCCGGCCTGGCGCCAGGTTGGTCCAGCCACGGATCGCCGGTGCGCAGCCCCACGGACAAGGACCCCGCCAGATGCCCACCGGCAGAGAAACCCAGCACACCCACCCTGGAAGGATCCACCGCCAGTCCATGGGTCCCGTTCCGGATCCAGAGCATGGCCTCCTTGGCATGGGCCAGGGGCTCCGGATGGCGATGCGGCGCCACCTTGTAACGCAACACGAATGCGTGGATCCCCAAGGAAGCAAGCCACTCAGCCACGGGCTCAGCTTCGTGATCGGCCTGCCGCGCATAGCCTCCGCCGGGCAACACCAGCATCGCGGGTGCTGGCTCCCGTGAAGGTCCGACGGCGGGAACCACCGTCAGCCCGGAAGGCACCACAAGCGCCGGTTCGGCGGGCGCCGATGCGCCGGCCGCTGAAGCCGCCGTGCCGCCGTCGTGAATTGCTTGGTCCATGGACGGCTACGCGGGGTTGTCAGCCGGCAGTTCGGTGCTCCGGCGAAGCTTGACGGAACCATTGACCGAGCCGCCTTCCCCCCCGCCCGCAGCGAGCCGCCCAATATCCTCCAGCGGCAAGTAGACCGTGGACAGCGCGGGCCGGAAATCGCGCAGGGTTTCAATGTCATCGAAGCCGGCTATCGTCGCATCGCGCGGGATCCAGACGCCCTCCGAACGCAGCGCCGCCGTGACGCCGATGGCCATGACGTCGTTCACTGCGAAGATGCAGAGTCGGTCCTTGGACCCTTGGATGCGCTCGGCGAGGGCCAAGCCGGCGTCATAGCCTCCGGAACGGTTGAAGCCGGTGCGGATGACTTCGGCAGCGGTCCGACCGGAATCAGCGAGACCGCGCTGGAAGCCGCGAACGCGATCGTCGGAAGTAAACAGACCGTCGGGGCCCGCCACGATCAGGAACTCCCCCTCATGGGAAGCCGCCAATTCGCGCGCAAGGCCTGAGGCCAGTTCCTCGTTGGGGACCGCAACCACGTGGTAACCCTCCGCAGTGGTGGCACCGACGATCGAATGACCCACTACTCCCACGTGACCGCCGTTGCGGCAATAGCGGTCGAGTTCCGCTGCCAGTTCAACGTTGCCCTGCTGGTCTTCCGGGCGGGCCGAGCGCGAACCGGCGATGACGATGGAGTCGGCACGGCGTGCAGCGAAGGCGGCAACGGCCTCCCTCTCGTCAGATGGCGATCCTGATGTGCTGGCCAGCAGCACCATGCGGTGCTGCTCACGCGCGGCTTCCTGGACTCCGCGGGCAATGGCCGAAAAGTAGGGATCGGCGATGTCGTGCACAATCAAGCCAATCAGGCCGGAGCTGGATTTAGCGAGAGCCTGCGCCTGGGCGTTGGGAACGTAGCCGAGCTTGTCCGCGGCTTCACGGACGCGCTCGGCGATGCCTTCGGCCGGCTTCCGGGATGAGCCGTTGAGGACCCGCGAGGCGGTGGCAAGGGAAACCCCTGCCAAACGGGCAACTTCACTGAGTGTGCTGGCGGCCACGGGGACCCTCCTTGTCTGCAAGCGTCGGGGCTGGCGCTAACGAAATTATGTCAGGATTCATCCAATTTTGGGAAAGCGCTTGCCAATCTAAGCAGGCATAGTGCATCATCGAAGCAATGGGAATGCGCTTTCCCGCACAGTATTCGCACTGGTTTCCCGCTCCGCCGCGGGCAACACACCAAAGCACTGGAGAGAACATGGGCTTCGAAACAAAGACGATCCGCATCGCCATGAACGGCATCACCGGCCGCATGGGCTACCGCCAGCACCTGCTGCGGTCCATCCTGCCCATCCGCGACGCCGGCGGCTTCACCCTTGAAGACGGCACCAAGGTCCAGGTTGAACCGATCCTGGTGGGCCGCAACGAAGCCAAGATCCGTGAACTCGCCGAGCTCCACAAGGTCTCCGAATGGACCACTGACCTGGACGCCGTGATCAACGACCCCACTGTCGATATCGTCTTCGACGCCTCCATGACCAGCCTCCGCGCAGCCACCCTCAAGAAGGCCATGCGCGCCGGCAAGCACATCTTCACCGAGAAGCCCACGGCTGAAACCCTCGAAGAAGCCATCGAACTGGCCCAGATCGGCAAGGAAGCCGGCGTCACGGCAGGCGTCGTGCATGACAAGCTGTACCTCCCCGGCCTGGTCAAGCTCCGCCGCCTCGTGGACGAAGGCTTCTTCGGCCGCATCCTGTCCATCCGCGGCGAATTTGGCTACTGGGTCTTCGAAGGCGACGTCCAGGCTGCCCAGCGTCCGTCCTGGAACTACCGCAAGGAAGACGGCGGCGGAATGACCACGGACATGTTCTGCCACTGGAACTACGTGCTCGAGGGCATCATCGGCAAGGTTAAGAGCGTCAACGCCAAGACCGCCACGCACATCCCCGCACGCTGGGACGAGGCCGGCAAGGAATACAAGGCCACCGCAGACGACGCCTCCTACGGCATCTTCGAACTCGAAACCCCGGGCGGCGATGACGTCATCGGCCAGATCAACTCCTCCTGGGCCGTCCGTGTCTACCGCGACGAATTGGTTGAGTTCCAGATCGACGGCACGCACGGTTCCGCTGTCGCCGGTTTGAACAAGTGCGTTGCGCAGCAGCGCGCCCACACCCCCAAGCCGGTTTGGAACCCGGACCTGCCCGTCACCGAGTCCTTCCGCAGCCAGTGGCAGGAAGTCCCGGCCAACGCGGAGCTGGACAACGGCTTCAAGCTGCAGTGGGAAGAATTCCTGCGCGACGTCGTCGCCGGCCGCGAGCACCGCTTCGGCCTGCTCTCCGCAGCCCGCGGCGTCCAGCTGGCCGAGCTCGGCCTCCAGTCCTCGGCCGAGCGCCGCACCATCGACATCCCGGAGATCACCCTCTAATGACGTCACTCATCCTTCCCACCGACGACGGCGGAACCCGTGAGTACCGCCTCAAACCCGCCACCTCGTGGGCCAAGCCGAGTGCTCCGCTGACGGCCCGCCGCGCGTACGCCGCGGCCCACGTCATCCCGGAAGTCGCTGCGGACAACACTCCCGGCGCACCGGCACAGCTGGATTGGGACGCCACCCTGGCCTACCGCCACGAGCTCTGGTCCTACGGCCTGGGCGTTGCCGACGCCATGGACACCGCCCAGCGCGGCATGGGCCTGGACTGGGCAGCGACCCAGCAGCTCATCAAGCGCACGGGCGCCGAGGCTGCTTCCGTCGTAGCTGCAGGCAACGCCGCCATCGCCGGTAAGTCCGTCCAGGACCTCGTTTCATGCGGCGCCGGAACTGACCAGTTGGACATCGCAGCCCTCCCTGACGGCGCAGCCGGCATCCAGGCCGTGATCGACGCCTACCGGGAGCAGATCGCCGTCGTGAGCGAAGCCGGCCCCAAGATGATCCTTATGGCCTCACGCGCCCTCGCCAAGGTGGCTTCCGGGGCTGACGACTACCTGCACGTCTACTCCACCCTCCTGCAGGAAGTGGACCAGCCAGTCATCCTGCACTGGCTGGGCACCATGTTCGATCCCGCGCTGGCCGGGTACTGGGGCTCGGACGATGTGTCGGTGGCCACCGAGACCTTCCTCAGCCTGATCCGCGAACACGCGGACAAGGTGGATGGCGTCAAGGTTTCGCTGCTGGACGCCTCGCACGAGGTCGCCTTGCGCGCCAACCTCCCGGAAGGCGTCCGCCTCTACACCGGCGACGATTTCAACTACCCGGAACTGATCGACGGCGACGCGACCCACCACTCGGACGCCCTGCTGGGCATCTTCGCGGCCATCTACCCTGCCGCTTCGGTCGCCTTGCAGAAGTACGACGCCGGCAACGGCACCGAGGCGCGTGCCATCCTGGACTCCACCCGCGAGCTGGGCAAGCACATCTTCAGCGCACCGACGTTCTACTACAAGACCGGTATCGCGTTCCTGTCCTGGCTCAACGGCAAACAGCCCGGCTTCCAAATGGTGGGCGGGCTGCACTCCGGCCGTTCCGTCCTGCACCTGGCCAAGACCTTCGAGCTGGCAGACCAGGCAGGCCTGCTGAAGGATCCGTCGCTGGCGGCCTTCCGGATGTCCGACTACCTGCGGATCAACGGGGTGGGCGCATGAGCGCGGACTTCTCCCGGCTGTCGGACTTTTCCAGGCTGTCATTGAACAGCGCAACCACCAAGAAGTGGACGCTGGCCGAAGCCGTGGATGGTTGCGCCCGCGCCGGCATCCCTGCCATCGGCCCGTGGCGCGACCGCGTGGCCGAAGCCGGACTGGACAAGGCCGCCAAGCTGATCAAGGACGCCGGACTCCGCGTCTCCTCCTTGTGCCGGGGCGGGTTCCTGACGGCAGCTGACGCCGAGGGACAAGCTGCGGCGTTGGCGGACAACTTCGAGGCCGTCCGTGAAGCTGTCGCCTTGGACACCCAGGAGCTGTTCCTGGTGGTGGGCGGGCTTGCTCCGGGCGAAAAGGACGTGGTGGCTGCACGACAACGCGTAGCTGACCGCCTCGAGGAACTGGTCCCGTTCGCTTCGGAGAACGGTGTCCGCTTGGTCCTCGAGCCGCTGCACCCGATGTATGCGGCAGACCGCGCTCTGATCTCCACGCTCGGCCAGGCCTTGGATCTCGCCGCGCCCTATGACGCGAAGGCCGTCGGCGTCGCCGTCGACACCTTCCACGTGTGGTGGGATCCGGAGCTGAAGGCCCAGATCGAACGCGCCGGCCGGGAGGGCCGCATCGCCTCTTACCAAGTGTGCGACTTCAACCTGCCGATCGCGGCGGACGCGCTGCTCTCCCGCGGCATGATGGGCGACGGCGTCATCGACTTCGCGACCATCGGAACCTGGGTGAGGGACGCCGGATACACGGGCGTCATCGAGGTTGAAATCTTCAACCAGGAGATCTGGGACGCGGACGGGGACTCGGTCCTGGAAACCATGAAGCAGCGCTACGCGGAGCTCGTCCTCCCGTACGCCTGAAACGTGTGATCCGTTCGGCTGGGAATCCCGGACGGATCACATCCAAACCAGCGGGTCCCTGCCAAGGTCACGGCAGGGGCCCGCTTTTCCATTCGTGGGGTGTGCGGCTACGACCCATATTGGCTTCAGCATTCGGCGACACGCCGCATCCAGCGGGCGACTGTGGGTCTTTGGTTGGCAAAGGAGGTGGCGACGGCACACCGCTCCCCGGCGACGCAGGAGCCTCAGCGGGAAAGCAGACCGCCCCAACCCCATGTGGGGATGCGCAGTCCGGCAGGGACGTCGCGTGCCGAGTCCGGGTAGGCAGCCATGGAATGTGCGGTGGCCCAGGCGAAGTAGTCATGGAGCACAGTGCGCAGCTCGCCGGTACTGACTCCTACGTCGTCCAGGGCCCTATCGAAGCAAGCGATCGCCTTGGCGTCCATGTCCTGGTGCTCGCCGTTCCCGCTGTGCATCCTGACCACCAACGACTCGTCGCCCTAGTGCTCCGAGTAGGAAGGCGGTCCGCCCAGTGCCTCGGCCCAGTAGGCGGCGAGTCGCTTAGTGTGCTCGGGGTGGACGCCGTGGCGGAACGCATGCCCCACCACCTCATCGGATTGCACTCTCTCGTGCCACGCATTGGCCAAGGAGATGAAGAAATCCTCCCCGCCGGCCGCTTCAAATACCGTCTGCATGCTGCCAACCATGGCACGAGCGTCGCCGTCCCGGAAGAAGCCGCTCCTTATGCTTTCCGCTCATTCTCATCACTGTGGCTCTCGCGGAGTTCGATGCCGCGCTGGATATCTTCTTCCTCCTGCTTCTGGGCCTTATCGCTCCGTTTTGTGTCGCGGGGCGGCAGTTGCAGGCTCTTTTCGGCTTCGATGCCGGCCTGCAGTTGGCGGCCCCTTTCCATCTCGGCGTCGAACTCGGCGCCGAACAGCAGGGACATGTTGAGGATCCAGAGCCAGAGCAGCATGATGATCACGCCGGCCAGCGCCCCATAGGTCTTGTTGTAGTTGCTGAAGTTGGCCACATAGAAGCCGAAGCCAAGGGATGCGAGGGCAAAGATCACCAAGGCGATCAAGGAACCCAGGCTCATCCAGCGGAATTTGGGCTGCTTCACGTTGGGGGTGAAGTAGTAGAGCACGGCGATGATGACCACTACCAGCGCGATAAGCACAGGCCACTTTGCGATGTTCCATACTGTGAGGAACGCTCCGGACATGCCGATGGCGCCGCCCACAGCTTCTGCTACCGGACCGCTCAGGACCAACATCGCAGCGGCCAGGCCGGCGCCCAGCACTGCCACGACCGTGACTGCGAGCATGGTTCCCCGCAGCTTGATGAAACCTCGTCCTTCATCCACTTCGTAAACCCGGTTCATTGCTCTTCCGAAGGCCGTGGTGTATCCCGAAGCGGACCACAAGCCCACAACGATGCCGAAGACCAGGACCAACCCTGCGGAGTTGGACCTGGTCAAGTCTTCGATTGGCTGCCGCATCGCGTCCACACCAGGCCCGGGGGCAAACTTCTGGACGATATCCAGGAGGGCGGAAGTCGTCTTGCCCGCGTCTCCGAAGATGCCCAGAAGCGATACCAACGCGAGCAGTGCCGGGAAGAGGGAAAGGACGGCGTAGTAGGTCAGCCCGGCGGCGGCATCCGGACACTGGTCTTTGTTGAACTCGCGCAAAGTGCGTTTGAGGATGTACATCCACGTGGGTTTGACCAGGTCATCGGGACTATCGGGCTTGCGGGAATCATCAGGGGCAGGAGCCGTTGCGGCCTTGGCGGTGCTGGTGTGTGCTGATTTGTCTGTACTCATGAGGCACCTGTTCGTGGGGATCGAAAACGCGAACACCTGACCCATCAATACTAAGCATACTGATGATTATTCGGGAAGCCTCACGTGGCCAGCTTTCGCGCAAGGATCAATTCAAGGGGCGATTCGATGACATAACGGATCACTTGGCCCGCCGCACCCAGCAGGGTTCCGGAGTGTTTCAAACCCGAGACGCGAAGGTCCGCCGACTGCAGCAAACCCGGAGCATGTCGGTTCAGCCCCTCCAGCACCGCCGGCTTGAGCCAGTCACCCAACTCCGCGAAGTGACCGCCCAGGACAACGGCTTCAAGGTCCATCAGCCTGGCCGACGAGGCGAGCGCGACGCCCAAGTAACGCCCGGCGTCGTGAACCGCCCTGCTGGCCTTGGGCTCCTTGGACACCAACGCTGCCACCAGTCCCGCCATCCGCTCCGACAGGGATCCCTCCGGGATCCGCGCCGCCTGAAAGATGGCTTCCTGCCCGGCGAAGGTTTCCAGGCACCCCGCGCCACCGCAAGAGCACGGCGGGCCATCGGGATGCACCACGACGTGACCCAGCTCTCCGGCAGAACCACCCGGCCCCGTGAACAGTTCCGAGCCGATGATCACGCCACCACCCACACCAACTTCACCCGAGACGTACAGGAAGTCGGCCTGCCCACCGCCGCCGTACCAAAGCTCCCCCAGCGCGGCACTGTTGGCCTCATTGGAGAGCCGGACTCCCAGCGGCGCACCCTCCAGCAGGGCGCCCGGGTCCAGGTATTCCTGCTCCCAATGGAGATTGGGGGCAGATATGACCAGGTTGTTGCGCTCGTCAACCAACCCGGGGACCGCAAGTCCTCCGCCCAGGATCTCGACACCCTCTTTGGTGGCTGCTGCCGCAGCTTCCGCCGCGAGCGCACCCAGCCTGGCCATGACAGCATCCGGCGCGAGTCCCCTGTTATGCGATTCGACCATTGAGGTAAATCGAAGCGCTCCGCCGAGGTCCACCAAGCCAACAGCCAGATAGTCCACGTTGATTTCCATGCCGACCACGCCGCGGCGGGTGTTCAGTTCCAGGCCCTGGCCGGGACGGCCACGTTCTCCATCGCGGTACAGGCCCACCTCGGAAACCAGGCCCGAATACACAAGGTCCGCAACGAGGCTGGAAACGGCAGCCTTGGTGAGTCCCGTACCGGCAGCCAATTGCGCCCTGCTGGGCTTGGCATCTCCGGTCTTCGCGATCGAGTCGAGGACCAGGGATAGATTACGACGGCGGACATCGCCAACGCGGCCCGGCGCGGCTTGCTCATTCACTGACATGGACCATCCTCGCGGCTTGGAAGATTTTCTTGCTGCTTTCCATTGACCATGATCCATTATGGCCCATATAGTTCAGATTGAAAACTAATTGAGGTGTTTCCCTTCCGCGCCTCAGGACGCACTTTGCAAAGGAGCAGGAATGACCCCGCAGCCCACCCCTCAGGACCGTTTCACCTTCGGCCTCTGGACCGTCGGATGGACCGGCGCGGACCCCTTCGGTGTTGCGACCCGCGCCGCCCTTGACCCGGTGGAAGCCGTGCACAAGTTGAGTGACCTCGGCGCCTACGGCATGACGTTCCATGACAATGACCTGGTTCCCTTCGACGCCTCCGCGTCAGAGCGGGACCTGATCCTGAAGAACTTCAAGGCAGCACTTGCCGAAACGGGACTCAAGGTCCCCATGGTCACCACCAATCTGTTCAGCCACCCCGTTTTCAAGGACGGCGGCTTCACCTCCAACGATCGCTCCATCCGCCGCTTCGCCCTGAGCAAGGTGCTCCGGAACATCGACCTGGCGGCCGAGCTTGGCGCCGACACGTTCGTCATGTGGGGCGGGCGGGAAGGCAGCGAGTACGACGGTTCCAAGGACCTCTCCGCGGCGCTGGACCGCATGAAGGAGGGCGTTGACACCGCCGCCGGCTACATCAAGGAGAAGGGCTATGGCCTGCGCATCGCGCTGGAACCCAAACCGAACGAACCCCGTGGTGACATCTTCCTTCCCACCGTGGGCCACGGCCTCGCATTCATTGCGCAACTGGAGCATGGCGACATCGTGGGCCTGAACCCGGAGACGGGCCACGAGCAGATGGCCGGTTTGAACTTCACCCATGGCATCGCCCAGGCACTGTGGGCGGGCAAGCTTTTCCACATCGACCTCAACGGCCAGCGCGGCATCAAATACGACCAAGACCTGGTGTTCGGCCATGGCGACCTCACCAGCGCTTTCTTCACCGTGGACCTCTTGGAGAACGGATTCCCGAACGGTGGGCCCACGTACGACGGTCCCCGCCACTTCGACTACAAGCCCTCGCGCACTGATGGCTACGACGGCGTCTGGGAATCGGCCAAGGCGAACATGGCCATGTACCTGCTCCTCAAGGAACGCGCCCTCGCTTTCCGCGCCGATCCCGAAGTCCAGGAAGCGCTGGCCACCTCGGGCGTGTTCGAGCTCGGCGAGACCACCCTGGCAGCGGGTGAAACCACCGCAGACCTGCTTGCCGACTCCAGTGCATTCGAGAGCTTCGACGCCGATAAGGCCGCCGAGCGCTCGTTCGCATTCGTCCGGCTCAACCAACTGGCCATCGAGCACCTCCTCGGCGCCCGCTAAACCAACCCCACAGCAGCCCGCCGCCGGGTCCGGACATTATGTGCCGGACCCGGCGGCTGCACCCCAAAGGAAAGTTCCATGCCCCTTGTCGCCGGGATCGACAGCTCCACCCAGTCCTGCAAGGTAGTCATCCGTGACTCGGAAACGGGCACCTTGGTACGCCAGGGACGCGCCTCCCACCCCCTTGGTACGGAGGTGCATCCGGACCACTGGTGGACAGCACTGCAGGAAGCGATTGCGCAGGCCGGCGGACTGGAAGACGTCGAGGCCTTGGCTGTTGGCGGACAACAGCACGGCATGGTGTGCCTCGACGAGTCCGGGGACGTGGTGCGACCGGCCCTGCTGTGGAACGACACACGTTCGGCGCGTGATGCCGAGGAACTGATCACAGAGGCCGGCAACGGAGATACCCCGACGGGCGCAGCACACTGGGCCTCGCTCACGGGAACGGTGCCAGTAGCTTCGCTCACGGCCACCAAGCTTCGCTGGCTCGCCCGGAACGAGCCCGCAAACGCCCGACGCGTTGCGGCTGTCTGCCTGCCACATGACTGGTTGTCCTGGCGGCTGGCAGGCCACGGACCCGGGACTGGCCCAGCGTCTTTGGACCAGCTGCGCACTGATCGCTCCGATGCCTCGGGTACCGGGTACTACGCGGCGGAACAGGGCACGTACCTGCCAGAGGTACTCAAGGGCACCCTCGGCCACGTACCTGTGCTGCCCGTTGTGGCGGGCCCCTTGGAGGCGGCCGGGAAGACGCCGGCGGGGGCCTTGATAGGACCCGGCGCAGGAGACAACGCCGCAGCAGGACTGGGCGTCAGCGCCGCCGTCGGGGATGTTGTTGTTTCAATCGGAACGTCGGGAACGGTCTTCGCTGTCTCAGCGACGCCAGCAAAGGATGACAGCGGGCTGGTGGCCGGCTTCGCCGATGCCACCGGACACTACCTGCCGCTGGCGTGCACGCTTAACGCGACCCGGATTTTCGACGCCACCGCCGCGTTGCTTGGGGTCAGCCTTTCCGAGCTAGGTTCCCTGGCACTCAGCGCACCCGAGGGAGCCGAGGGCCTGACCCTCGTCCCCTACTTCGAAGGCGAACGGACACCCAACCTTCCCGACGCCACCGGATCCCTCCACGGAATCACAGTCTCCAACTACACCCCCGCTAACGTGGCACGAGCCGCCGTCGAGGGCGTGGTTTGTTCCCTCGCCGACGGCTTGGCGGCTCTGCAGGCGCAAGGCGTGGAGGCGCGGCGGATCATCCTGGTGGGCGGAGGCGCCCAATCGGAAGCAGTCCAACAGGTGGCCGCAGCCGCCTTTGGCATGCCGGTGTTCGTCCCCGAACCCGGAGAGTACGTAGCGGACGGCGCCGCACGGCAGGCAGCAGGTGTACTCACCGGCTCCCTGCCCGAGTGGCGCCTTGAGGGAATCAACCTGGCCGCCCCCACCCCAGGAGCGGTCCCTGGGTTCCTGGCCAGGTATCGCCGCTACGCCGCGAAAGCAGCCATCGGCTGATCTCCGGCACCGGTGCTCTATCGTGTCAGGGTGAGCACCGAACATTCCGCCCCCAACCGTCCTCCCGTCATGGAAGACGTTGCGCGCGTGGCCGGCGTGTCCCACCAGACCGTGTCCCGCGTGCTCAACAACCATCCGAACGTCAGCGCGAAGACCCGGGAACGCGTGGAGCAGGCAATCACCGAGCTCGGGTATCGCCGCAACACCGCGGCACGAAGCCTAGTGACCCGCAGGTCCCAGACGATCGGCGTGCTCGGCAGTGAGCTTGCCCAGTACGGTCCATCGCACACGCTCCTGGGCCTCCAGCAGGCTGCCCGTGATGCTGGCTACTTTGTCAGCGTCGCCGGGCTGCGGGACGTTACGCCGGAGAGCATCAGGGACGCCATTGCGCACTTCATGGACCAAGGTGTCGACGGCATCGTGGTGACGGTACCGCACCCCGGAACCTTCGAGGTCCTTAAAGACATCACCACCCACATACCGCTGGTGGCCGTCGGGGCCATCGGAGACAAACAACTGAGCGGCGCGACGGTGGACCAGCGCGAAGGATCCCGGCTGGTGGTGGAGCACCTCACCAAACTTGGCCATGAACGCATAGGGCATTTGTCCGGGCCGTCGGGTTGGATCGACGCCGCGGCACGCATCGACGGTTGGCGGGACGCTGTTGCCGACGCCGGTTTGGACCCTTCGGTGTTGATCGAGGGCGATTGGAGCGCCGAATGCGGCTATCGCGAAGGGTTGAAGATCGCAGCCGAGCGATCCGTGACGGCGTTGTTTGTGGCCAACGACCAAATGGCCCTGGGCGTTCTTAGGGCCTTCCATGAGGCGGGGGTTCAGGTTCCCGGGGACATCAGCATTGTGGGCTTTGACGATCAACCGGAGTCGGCGTACTTCATCCCGCCACTGACCACCGTGGCCCAGGACTTCGAGGAATTGGGGCAGCGCTGCATTGGACTGCTCCTGGACCGCCTCGAAACGGGCGAACCCGGCGCGCCGGTCACGGTCAAGCCCCGCATGGTCATCCGCGACACCACGGCCGCCCCACCCATGTAAGTCGCAGTAGATGCCGTTTTGAGCTCTTCGAATCATGCGGTGATCGCAACACCTGATTATTGAAGGGTGTCGATTGCCGTGGTGAAGTTCTCGAATCGTTTGGTTTCTGAGGTTGTTCAG
>NZ_JBIVXL010000004.1:359583-362144 GCF_044769225.1 Paenarthrobacter sp. NPDC090522 | reverse complement strand
GCGAACCGCACGAAGAGGCACTGACCGCGATGCTGGGCATCAACGAGGCCTTCCCCGGCGATCCCGGAGTGCTCATTTCGCTGCTCCTGAACCACCTGACCCTCGAGCCCGGCGATGCCGTGTACTTGCCCGCAGGAAACGTGCACGCCTACATCCACGGCCTGGGCGTGGAAGTCATGGCCACCTCGGACAATGTGCTGCGCGGCGGCCTGACGCCCAAGCACGTCGATGTCCCCGAACTGCTGAAAACCGTTCGTTTCGAGGCCCTCGGGGTTCCCCACGTGGTGGCCGAAGGCACCGAGTTCGGCCAGGAACTGTACCGCCCGCCGTTCAAGGAATTCCAGCTCCAACGCATCGAACTAGGCCCCACCGCCGAGCCCGTGCCCTTGGCGCAAACCGGGCCCGCCGTCGTCGTGGTCGTGTCCGGGTCCGTGGTCCTCGACTCCCCCAAGAGCGATCTCCGCCTGGAACGCGGCGCCGCCGCGTTCATCCCCGAGGTGGAGAATCCCGTGAACGTCCATCCTGTCCAGGGAGCCACCGAAACCAGCGTGGCCTTCGCCGTCACCACGGGACTGTCATCCTGGGCGAAAGGAAACTAAGCGACATTGCTGTGCCCTGACACGCAAGGTGGTCTTAGCCTGTCATAAACGGGTTCCACTTGTATTGCAAGTCAAGTCTCGGTTTAGAATCTCGTGGGGGTCAGCTGGTGGTCTCCAGTTGCCCGCGATCGACCCCGCCATGGTTCGTTCGCGCTTTCCCGGGGGATACCGAATCATGGTCAAGAAATATGCGCAGCAATCGTTACGGTTCGTGGGCATCGCCACAGCCGCTGCACTCATCGGTGGTGGGCTTGCCGTCCAGCCAGCCCTGGCCGATGACGGGAACATACTTCCCAGTGCGCCCCAGGCTCTGCTTCCGACGCCCGAACCCGGCACTGACCAGTTCATTGTTGGTGTTAAGGACAACTCGGTCCAAGCGGCGCGCGTGGCCGTCGAGGAAGCGGCGGACAAAGCCGCCTCAAAGTTGGGAGTGTCTGCACAAACCGTCCGCGACACTGCCACTGGCGGGCACGTGGTCAAGCTCGACAAGGCGCTGAGTGCAAGCGAAGCCGAGAAGTTCGCTGAATCCCTCCGCATGGATACGAAGGTGGCCTACGTCGAGGCTGACGCGGTGATGCACATAGCAGTCACTCCGAATGACAGCTACTTCAACGAGCAGTGGGATTTGTGGGAAAGCCAAGCTGGCATGCGTATGCCTTTTGCCTGGGACTACACCCACGGTGAGGGCGTCGTAGTGGCGGTTGTGGACACTGGCATTACACGGCACCCTGACCTGGACGCCAATGTCCTCCCCGGCTACGACATGATCTCCACTGCAGTGGACGGCCGCGATGGCGACGGCCGGGATCCCGATCCCACGGACATGGGGGACTGGGCACCTGCCGGTGAATGCGCCGTGGGAAGTCCCGCTGAAAATTCTTCTTGGCACGGCACCCACGTGGCTGGCACCATCGCCGCGGTCGGTAACAACAGCCGTGGCGTCAGCGGCGTCGCCCCTGGTGCGAAGATCCTCCCCGTCAGGGCCATGACCTTCTGTGGTGGCTACACGTCCGACATTGCCGATTCAATCATCTGGGCTGCCGGCGGCGTGGTGAGCGGTGTTCCGGTCAACCCTAACCCCGCCAAGGTCATCAACCTGAGCCTCGGCGGCATCAAGGCGTGCTCCGCGACCTACCAAAACGCCATCGACTTCGCGCACAACGCGGGTGCCGCCGTCGTGGTCTCGGCAGGAAACTCGAACGTACCGGCATCCCAGGCCAGCCCGGCAAACTGCCAGAACGTCATTACCGTGGCCGCCAGCACCAGGTCCGGTGCGAAAGCGCCGTATTCCAATTACGGGGATGCCGTTGATGTCACTGCTCCCGGTGGCGACATGAGCGCTGACTTCATGAACGGCATCCTATCCACCTACAACGCGGGCACCACCACGCAAGCGGAGACCGGGTATGCCTTCATGCAGGGAACGTCCATGGCAGCCCCGCATGTCTCCGGACTCGCGGCACTCCTGTTCGCCGCCGAAGGAAGTTCGCTGACTCCGGCAACTTTGGAACAACAACTCAAGGACAGCTCCCGTCCCCTTCCGGCAGGGTGCGCTCCGGGTTGTGGAGCCGGCCTCGTCGATGCCACGGCCGCGCTGATTGCTTACGGCGGCAACTTGCCCGTGGCGCCGTCGCCAGTGGTCTTCAAGGACCTCGACGGGACGGCGAAGGACACGTTCCAGATCCCCGCGGTTAAGGGCGTTGAATACTTGGTGGGCAGCGTCGTTGTTCCTGCCGGCGTTTACCGTGCCAACGGGACCGTCACCGTGACCGCTCGCGCTGCCAAGGATTATGTCCTCGCAGTGGGGGCCACTACTTCCTGGAGCCACGCGTTCTCGTCTGCCCGCATCAAGACCACGGACTTCAACGGTGACGGCAATTCGGATGTCCTGGCCCGGGACACCAATGGCGTTTTGTGGCTCTACCCCGGCAATGGCTCCGGCGGTTGGCTGACGGCCAAGCA